>PFCN01000009.1:68-2404 GCA_002774705.1 Candidatus Niyogibacteria bacterium CG10_big_fil_rev_8_21_14_0_10_42_19 | reverse complement strand
CAGGTTGCGCGGATTGAAAATTTAGCCGAATTGCAATGAGTCTCGCCCTGTACTTAACCGAAGGTTATAGTACTGGGGTGACCCATCCGCCGATAGAAGAACGGATAGCGAGATTGAAAGGGATGAAGATATAAGTTTAAAGATAAAATTGAAACGGGTTTTGAAATATTAAATTTAATGGTCGATTGATAAATTAATTTTATTTTATAAATTACTATGGTTATAGGTTCATTTTTAATAATGATCGGAGGGGTTTTTCTTTTGAAAAATCTTGGCGTAATTTCCGGAGCCGCTTGGGGCGCTATTTGGCCGTTGATTTTGGTGGTTATGGGTATATACTTTGTGCAGAAAGCCCGCCATATTCATATTTGGAGAGAAAAGATATGGCGAAAATTAGATTAAGCCGTATCTTTTCTGCGAAAAGGGGACGGTGAAAAGCGTGAGGGTTTCCCCGTATCGGAAAACAGTCCCGCCCTTTTGGTTCAGAATAGTGATATTCTTTGCCAAAAGGGCGGGGCGCAAGAAACCGAGGGTGTCTTGGGAGGTCTCGCCGGCCAGGCGGACCGACGGAGAATATCTGGAAGAAGTTGGATTATGGATGTTTTTAAAAAATCCTAAACCAATATGTCCGCATTAGTTGTGGATTGTTTATCTTATTCGTTACGCTATAATAGCGAGTAATTGATAAAGCCACTATAAAAAAGATCGGAGCCATGCTTTATGCCTGTGAGGGAACTAAGGCACGAATTGATAGAAGATATAATCGGTTGATTTATTCTATTGAACTAACAAATTCAGATCCTAAAATTATAAAGTTTTTTAGATTGTTCCTTGATGAAATATTGAAAATAGATAAGTATCGTATACGAGGACAATTATTTTTTTATCCTGACTTAGATAAAAATGAGTTAATTAAATTTTGGTCAAAAATATCGTCTATTCCGCCATCACAATTTACTAAAAGTATTTGTTTGAAAGCAAAAATCGGTAAATTTAAATCAAACCCGTTAGGAACTTTTAAAATTAGATATTATTGTAAAAAAGATTTTTTAAAAATACAGAAAATAATTAAAGATGTTTGGAGAGATGCAAGAGTGGTTTAATTGGCGGTCCTGGAAAGACCGTGTGTCGAAAGGCACCGTGGGTTCGAATCCCACTCTCTCCGCATTGACAACTTTTTATCGGCATGACTTAATATCTTGAGGTCGCAGTGCGACCCACATGGATGGTGTCGATAATGAGTTGAACAAAATACCAGCGCAATTGCGCTGGTATTTTGTTAATAGCCGAGCGTGAGTTGGGTTTGACACGAACTTATCCACAGCTCTATACTTAAATAGTTGCTTAATTACTTAAGTAGTAATATACTAATAAACACATGTTGAATAAGAAGCAAATAGCAAATATTAAAGCCGAACTAGCTACCGAAGAAGCGGCTTTCCTATTAGCGTTTCAAGCCCTTGGCGACCCTTGTCGGTTTAAAGTTTTTAAGGTGCTTATGCAGTACCACGATATATGCGTTACCGACATTGCCAAGATTTTTGGTATTACCCTGTCCGCCGCATCCCAGCAATTGCGGGTACTTGAGCGCTTGGGGCTTGTACAAAAAATGCGGATGGGGCAAATGGTTTGCTATGAGATTAATATCGAGAATCCTATTGCAAAACAATTATTCAAGTTATTGAAATGGTCGAGTAAATAATTAATAAAAACTAACAAAATACATTTATGTCTAAAGTCACTATCTATACCACTCCTTCTTGCGTCTACTGCAAGATGACCAAAGCGTTTTTCAAAGAAAATAATGTGCAATATGACGAAAAAGATGTTTCGACAGATGCTACGGCTCGCGATGAAATGATCGCAAAATCCAATCAAATGGGCGTGCCGGTTATTGATGTTGACGGCGAGCTCTCCGTTGGTTTCGATAAGGAGCGACTCTCTAAATTATTAAATATAAAACCCCGTTAGAAATCGCAGACACAATAAGAGTTAAAAAATTATGCATAAATGTAATCTGCACATCACTCATATAGATGATGATAAGCGGATAAACAGTCCGCGTCCTATTTCTAACGGGGTAAAATAATTTCAGAACCATGAGTCCCGTTAGAAGCCGCGATTGCGGCCATAAATTAAAAATTTTATGTTAAGTTATTATAAAATTAAAGGCAATAAAACTATGTTAAAAATTAAAATCATTCTTGGCAGTACCAGACAAAATCGTTTTAGCGATAAACCAGGGGCATGGATACTCGCGGAGGCAAAGAAAAAAGAAGGGATTGACGCAGAAATGCTTGATTTGCGCGACTACCCGCTTCCGTTTTTTAACGAAC
>PFCN01000030.1 GCA_002774705.1 Candidatus Niyogibacteria bacterium CG10_big_fil_rev_8_21_14_0_10_42_19 | reverse complement strand
TCCGCCTCCGGCGTTATAAAGGTCGGACACTTCGGAGGCGGATAGGGCGTAGTTGTAAGCGCGGACATCGTCCATCTTTCCTCCAAATCGATAAGTGTTATTTGTCATCTGGCCGATATTGGTCGTCTGATTATTCGCAAAATCAGTCAGAATGCCGTCATTCGTTATCACCTGAACATTATCCACATAGGCGTTAGCCAAACCGTTGGCTCTATCTACAATAGCCACAATATGGTGCCATCCTGCATAAGGAACGGCGCTTGCAGCACTGACGGCTTCACCGGCTGTAGAACCATTACCCGTCTCGATCCAAAGCTTTTGGTCTGAAGTACCATAAGTATTTACAAATATTCTAAAACCGTTAGTCGCGGCTCCGCTTCCGGCATTGGCCATAATTGTCTGGATATTACTTTCTCCGCTGTTTATATTCACCCATGCTGAAATCGTAAAAACACTGCCGAAATTAAATATTCCCAAATTCACATAATCATCCACACCGTCGAACTGTAACGCGCCGTCTATCTTGCCGGTGGTCCAGACGGGGCCGTTTATAAGCGTTCCGTTGTTTCCGTTTCCGGAGGAATCTACGGCTGTTGTAGTTGTTGTTATCTCTTTTACCGAAATAGCATCTATATCAAAAGTTCCCGAACCAATACTGCCCAATTTTGATATACCGAATACGGGATAGTCAGCGGAATCAACGGTTAAGGTGGTTGAAAAATACGTCCAAGAAGTTGATGGCGTTATTTGAGCGCTTGCCCACGACGCCGTAGTGTCCAAAGTACCAATAACGTCCGTAGAAAAAGCCCGTAAGTTTCCGGTTATGCCGGATGTTCTGTACCAAAAAGAAACTTGATATGTTTTGTTGGGAGAAGTTACTCCGGCAATGGTCGCGAACCTGTCATAATCTATGTTATTATCGATATTAAAACGCATATAACCGGTACTGCCATCGCCCGAGAGTGCGTTTTGCCATGATATAGTGGACCACCCGTTTGTTTCCCAACCAGTAATACTTGAATCAAAAGTGCCGTTCGTAATCTTTTCGGCTCCCAGACCGTCATCTAATTTCCAATGGCCGACGAGAGTCGGGGCTAGAGTTTCGGCAGGACCGTTTCCGGAAGGAACATAAGCAGAATCAGTTGTAAGAACTATTTTATCTATAATAAATCCGTCCTCCCTCATCCAAATATTTAAAGTATGAAGACCGATCGGAGAAACATTAATAGAGGCATTGATACCATCCATCGTGGCTTTTGTCCAAACCCAAGAACCAAAACTTCCGACTAGTATCCTGTCCGCAGTTGAAATTTCGGCTCCGTCAAGACCGGCATGAACCGAGTCCGACGAGCCATCAAGAGCCCACCCACGCACCCAAACGTAGTGCGTTCCGGTTTTTACAAAATTGATCCTATATTCCAACTCGGGACTATTGACGGCGTATCCTGTATTTTGGTTGATCCCAGAATCAGGCATAGCCTTCATCGCGCCGGTTCCCGAATATCCGGCGGTGCTATCGGCGACCCAACTCGCGCCGTTCGCGCCCGAAGTATTGATGTCGTAATTTTCGGCTTCCATTGAAACCAACCCTTGAGAACCGCCGTCCTGTTGAAAGGTGGCCGTCTGCGCCTCCGACTCTCCTACCATCATAAGAAACAGCCCGCTTACGACAACGACAACCGAAATTATTTTCAAAAATAAAGATAATTTATTTGATCTAAAAATCATAATATTTAAATTTAATTTTTATCGGGGCCACTATTTGCTAAAGAAGGATCGTCAACCACGTCCACATACTCAACGACATCAATTCTGGAGGCGACCAATTCCGCCCTTTCCAGATCAATTCTTTTTTCAAAATGTACCTCAACTTGCATCCCCTCCTTGAGGTCTTTAAAAGAAAAAGGCTGGAGCTCGGTTTTCATCCCCACTATATTTGATTCGCTTATCCTGTTCCCTATCTTTATTTCTGATTCGCCAAGTATCGGAACATAACGGATCAAAAAAAATTCGGTGCTGTTTTTGACTTTAATAATATTTGTTTTATGCACGCCGAGAGGATCCCTGTCTATTACAAAATTTTTACCACCCCAATTTATTGATACGACCACTCCGCCGACAAGGCGGTCAAGACCGGCAAGGATCGCCTTTTTTTCCAGCTCGTCGGACGATTTGGACATGAAAGAATAAATAATAAAAAAAAGCCCCACGACAATGCCGACTATGAATAAAACTCGCTTGAACTTTACCCGGCCAATACCTTCTAATTTCGCTAAAAATGTGGAATTTAAATTTTCTAACATACTTATAATATACACTACAAAAACCCCGCAATAAAGAATGAGGGTAATAAAAATGTGGATATATATGAAAGACTAATTTTTTTGATTTCTCCTATCAAGAAAAGACTGCAAAATAAGGGCGGCGGCTGACGCATCCGTTCTGTGGGCTGGAGCAGAACCCATGGACTCTACGGCTTTTGAGGTGAAAGATTCGTTTTCAAAATGGATAGGCAAGCGGAAAGAGTCTTTAAGTTTTTCGGCAAAATCCTTAACTTCAGGGGTAAGTTCGGCGCCAGACCCGTCAAGCTGAGCGGGCAGGCCGACAACAATTTCGATTATATCTTCCTTCAATATCAAATTCTTTAAAAATTCCAAAAAAAGACTCCAACTATTCGGATGGGTTGTTTTTGGGAAAGCAAGCTTATGACCTTCGTCGGAAACAGCTATGCCTATCTTCATTCTGCCGTAATCAATTCCTAATATGCGGGACATAAATACATTTTAGCATAATGTTCATTCTTAAATGAACTTAAATAATTTATTCAATCGTTGGTTCACTTAATCTTTTTTAAAATCCTAATTTCGAATTTCGTGCTTCGGATTTATTTGTAAAATTATAAAAACCTACCTCAAGGTAAGAATTTCTGCGCCGTTTTTTGTGACAACAACAGTGTGTTCAAAATGAACCGCGCGGGAGCCGTCTTTGGTCGCCCACGTCCATCTGTTCGGCATGAGTTTAATATCATAAAACCCCTCGGTAATCATCGGCTCAATCGCAATAACCATCCCTTCTTTTAAAATTATGCCTTTACCCCTTTCACCCCAATTAGGAATCTCCGGATCTTCGTGAACCGCGTATCCCACGCCATGGCCCACAAGTTTTCTTACGATATTAAATCCTTCTTTCTCGCAAAAAAATTGTATCGCGTGCCCAATATCTCCAACATGCGCCCCGTCGTGAATCTGGGAAATGCCTATCTCAAGGGCCCTTTTCCCGGTCTCTAAAATTTTTTTTGTTTTTTTATCGACATCATCCACATAAACCGTTATCGCCATATCGGTAAATAATCCCAAATATTCCATACCGATATCAAGCGAAACCAGGTCTCCTTTTTTCAAAACTCTTTCGGAAGGGATCCCATGAACAATTTCGTCATTTATTGAAACGCAAAGGGCCGAGGGAAAGGGCGGCTCGTCATTGGAGATTTTATAGTTCTTAAAAGACGGTCTTCCGCCAAATACCAAAATTTCTTTTTCGGCTATTTCGTTTAGTTTTTGGGAGGTTGTGCCCGCGCGAGCCTCGTCTTTTATTTTTTCGAGGATTCCCGCCAAAATTTTACCGCCTTCACGCAATTTTTCTATTTCTTTTTTATTTTTTATGGTCATTAGAAGATTTTAGGATATTTAAGTTGTTTGGTAAAGAAATGAATCCAAAGTTCTCCGCCGGAGGCGGATTCCTCAGCCGTACCGGCACGGGCTAGGCAGGCGGAAAAATCCAAATATCAAATCAAATTACAAGATATAAAAATCAAAAAGATGTTTGGATTTAAGCAAAAAACCCCACTGATCACTTGCGGGGTTTTTATTTATCCAAACTCAACACTCCAATAATATCTTTATATACTCCTTCAACGGATTGCTCTCCCTTTATCGTCGCGAGCTTGTTGTTTTTCCCGTAAAAATCTATCACGGGAATAAGAAATTCTTTAAATTCCCTAAAACGACTTTTTATATTTTCTTCGGTATCATCATGCCTAACCTCAAGGACACCCCCGCAAGAATCACATTTTACCGGCTTATCTTCTTTGTTCGTTATCATGAAATTCTTTTTACAGCTTGCGCAAACCAGGCGGTTTTGGAGCCTCCGTAAAGCTTCCTTTTCGGAAACATCAATAAAAATTGGCCTTGTTTCAAAAACAGACGCCTCCGGCCATGTATTAAAAAAATCTTCAAGCAATAATGCCTCGGCAAGCTTCCGCGGACTTGAAGAAAATATAATCCCCTTTATCTTATCTTTGGGTCCATGAGAAAATTTCATTTTATGGATAAGATCTATAAGAATATGATACCAACGACTGGCTATAGTAAGTGTCGGAACAAACTTGCCGTCATCAAGAATACGCTTAATGACTCCCGCTTCGTAATTATCGGGGTTCCCTTCCGCTTCTTTCTTGATCTCGCGAAGTATATTACCGGAACTTATTTTGATAAAACCATAATTATCAATCAAAAAATCCGCCTGAGTGTCTTTACCCGAGCCAGACACCCCTATAAAGAAAATAACCGGAATCCTTTTCATATCCATCTTCTCTTTTTTATTTTGCTGATCTCGGCTCATTTTATATAATTATAAACGAACAAAAAAATATAATGTGTTTAATATTCCATGGTAGCAATCTGCGCTTCAATCTGTTTTATGGTTTCAAGTACTACCGAAACAACGATTAAGAGAGCCGTTCCTCCGATGGTTAGGGTAACAAGCCCCGTAACCGCTCTCATGGCAAGCGGTAAAACGGCTATCAATCCCAAGAAAAGAGCGCCGATTAAAGTTATCCGCGAAAGTACGCGGTACAAAAATTCGGCCGTTGAACGCCCCGGACGGATACCCGGAATAAACGCCCCCTGTTTTTGCAGGTTGGTTGAAATGGCATCGGGATCGAAAGTCACGGCGGTATAAAAATAAGTAAAAGCAAACACAAGAAAGAAATACAAAAAAGCGTAAACCCACGGATTATTCAAAAAGGCGAGAAGCGACTGTGAGATTGACTGGATAGTGGGACTATTTATGCCGGTCAAAAAACTAACCATCATTTGCGGGAACAAAAGAATGGACAGCGCGAAAATTATCGGAATAACCCCCGCTTGATTAACCCTTAACGGAAGGTAGGTGGACATCCCGCCATAAACTCTCATCCCGCGGATGCGCTTTGCGTAAGAAATAGGTATGGGACGTTGTCCTTCCGTAATAAATACTACGCCCGCGATTATCACGAGAGCGGACACTAAAAACCCTAAAACAAGCGGAATCTGCGAATACTCAAAAACAGCAAATGTCTGCGAAATAGCCGAAGGAACGGCCGAAACTATACCTGCAAAAATAAGGATGGAGATGCCGTTGCCAATGCCCTTTTCCGATATCAGCTCTCCAAGCCACATCAAAAGAACGGTCCCGGCAATAACTATGATTACATTAAATATCCGGTCAAAAGCGGTGAGATCGCCCAAAACTCCGTTCCGTTCAAGCAGAGCTAAAAGTCCGAAGCCCTGAAGCGCGGCTAATGGCACCGTAAGAAGACGGGAATATTGATTGAACCGCTTTCGTCCGGCCTCTCCCTCTTCTTGATAGATCTCCTTAAGCCGGGGGAAAATCATGGTTAAAAGCTGCATAATTATGGACCCGGTAATATAAGGCGCGACTCCAAGCATCATTATAGAAAGATTATCGAGAGTCCCTCCGGAAAAAATATTCAAAAGACCGAAAAATTGATTACCGGCAAAAAATTCCTTCAGGCGGGCCGCATCCACTCCGGGGATCGGGATAATAGCTCCGAGACGAAATATGAACAAGACCCCCAAAACAAAAAGGATCTTCTTTCTAAGACCCGGATCCGAAAAAACAAATTTAAGCTTTTCCAAAAACATATATATATATGATATAAGATACCCCCTCAATTTTAAATACTACCCAAGGACCTGCCCCCCGAGCTCTTCAATTCTCTTTTTTGCCCCCGCCGATACCTGACAATCTTTTACTAAAAGTTTCTTGGTAAGCTTGCCTGAAGCAAGTAATTTAACTTCGGGAAATTTTCTCCCCGATATTTTAATGACTTTGCGCAAAGCAAGCAATTTCGGAGTCACAGTCTCACCTTCTTTGATAATCTTATCCAAGAAACCGAGATTAACTTCTTGAACGTTGCTTCTGGCCACGCTCATTCGATAACCTCGTTTTTTCGGGATTTTTTTGATTATATCCCTAAATTCGGGACGCATTTTGTGGCCCGCTCGCGATTTTTGCCCCTTCAACCCCTTGCCCGAATAGGTCCCGCGCTTGCCTCCGCGCCCGACCCTTTTTTTCTTTTTTGAATATTTTGACTTTACCTGATGTGTCTGCATGTTATTTTTTTAATTTTTTTAAAGCTTCTATCGCCGCTCTGGCATTATTTATTTTATTTTTGGTATGCGAAAGTATCTTTGCTGTGGTATTTTGCACCCCGCAAAGATCAAGGATCGTCCTTACGGCAGACCCGGCCACAAGTCCGGTTCCGGTGGGCGCTCTTCTTATTAATACTTTTGCGCTTGAATATTTGGCCTCAACATCATGCGGGATAGAGCCGTTCTCGGTGATCGGAACGGTTATGGCATTTTTTCTCGCCTCGCGAAAAGCTTTTTCAATGGAAAGTGCGGTATCGGTCCCCTTGGCAACGCCAACACCCACGCGTCCCTTTTTGTCTCCGGCAACAACAGTCGCCCGGAAAGAAAAACGTCGTCCTCCCGCTTCAACTCTGGCCACCCTTCTAAGATCGATCAGCTTGTGATCAAATTCGGATTTTTCTTTAAAATTTCTTTGTCTTCTTTGCATTATATTTTTATATTAAAATTTTAATCCTTCTTCACGGGCTCCATCCGCGATTGCCTTCACCCTTCCATGATAAGCATAAGACGAACGATCGAAAACCACCCTTTCGATGCCCTTTTCTTTTGCTTTCTTGGCAATTTCTTTTCCGAGAGTCTTGGCATCATTTATGCCCGCGCGTCCGCTTTTAAGTTTAAGGTCCTTGTCGGATATCCCCAAAATAGTTTTCCCGGCTTCGTCGTCCACCAATTGGATATACAAATGGGCGTTTGATCGAAAAATCGAAAAGCGCGGGCATGATGCCGTCCCTCCAACCTTCGCGCGCACCCGGTTTTTACGCCTTATTCTTAATTCTCTGGTCTTTTGATTTGATAACATAAATTTAAATTATTTTATCCGCTTACCGCCGCTTTCTTGCCGGCTTTTCTTCTGACAACCTCGCCCCGATAACGAATACCCTTTCCTTTGTACGGTTCAGGTTTTTTTATCGCGCGGATGCGCGCGGCCATTTCACCAACGGCCTCTTTATCTATACCGGAGACGGTGATAACGTTCTTTTCGACTTTAAAATTTATCCCCTCAAGGGCGCTCACCATGACAGGATGAGAAAAACCCAAATTCAAAATCAAATCATTCCCCTTGAGCTCTACCTTAAATCCTATTCCCTCAATCTCAAGGATCTTTTCAAAACCAACAGTTACTCCTTGGATCATATTTTTAATATGAGAAGCGTAAGTGCCCCATAAAGACCGCGCTCCGGCGCCCTCTTTTGTCGCGTTTAAAATTACCTCCTTGCCCTTAAAGTCGAACGAAATAACGTCATCACGCACCTGACGCTTGAGTTCTCCTTTCGGACCCTTAACAAGAATAACATTACTTTCTTTTGAAACAGTTACTCCATCGGGTATGTGTATTGGTTTTTTTCCGATTCTACTCATAATATACGGCCGAGAACTTCTCCGCCTAATTTACTTTTTTCAGCCTCCCCTGACCCCATAATGCCCTTTGGGGTTGAAATTATCACGAAACCCCGTCCTTTTCGGTATGTTTTTAACTGCCTCCAGCCGGAATAAATACGCCTCGAAGGTTTTGATATCCTTCGTATGTTCTCAATAGCCGGCTTGTCTCCCGTGTAATTCAAAACAATATCAATCGTCCTTCTGGTCTTTCTCCCGTGTCTTACCGCCTCTTTGATATATCCCTTTGATTCAAATAATTTCGCTATCTCCATTTTTAATTTGGAATACGAAACAGATACATTCTGTTTTTGAACGCGCTGGGCATTTACTATTATCACGAACATGTCTGCTATTGGATCCATATATATATATATTTAAATTACCACGATGATTTTCTAACTCCCGGCAACAATCCTTCATTAGCCAATTCTCTAAAACATATACGGCAAAGATCAAATTCTTTCATGTAGGCTCTTTTGCGTCCGCAACGAAAACATCTCCGAACTATTCTCGACTTGTATTTCGGGACTCTTTTTGATCTTGCTACTGTTGATTTTTTGGCCATAATTTTTATTTCTTAAATGGAAACCCCATTGCTTTAAAAAAGGCGACTCCTTCTTTTTTCGATCTGGCGCTTGTAACTATCGTCACTTCAAATCCGAAGATCGTCCTTGTGTCCTCTCCCGCTATCTCTGGGAATACAATATGTTCACGAATAGCCGTTGTCAAGTTGCCTTGGTTATCAACCGAATTTGAATCTACTCCTCTAAAATCGCGAGTTCGCGGGAGAGCTATGTTTATAAAACGGCTCATAAAATCATTCATTCTTTTTCCTCTTAATGTCACTGCGTAGCCGACGATCTGGCCTTGTCTTAATTTAAAAGAAGATATGGATTTTTTGGCGGGACGCGGAGCTAAGTGCTGGCCCGAAATAAGCTCAAGCGCCTTTACTATTCGCCCTCGCTCCTCTTCCGTCCTCCGTCCTACTCCCACATTTAAAACAACTTTCTCGATCTTAGGAACGGCCATCGTGTTTTTATAACCCAAATCCGCCATTAGCTTCCGGTTTTCCTCTTTATTCGTTTTTTGCTTGGTTGTTGTCATTTTAATCTAAAAAATCATAGCTCTGCCTGGCATTTTTTACATACGCGCACTTTACGGGCTTCGTTCCCCGATTTATACCCAATCCTTGAAAACTTCTTGCATGATTGGCAAACTATCATCACATTTGAAGCGTTAAGCGGCATAAACTTGCGAACCTTCTCCCCCTTTTTACCTTCCCGGCGGGAACGCTGGTGCTTCATCTGGGCGTTTATCCCGTCAACCACTATCTTACCGACCTCCGGTAAAATACGAAGAATCTTTCCTTCTTTGCCTTTGTCTTTTCCTGAAACAATATGAACCTGATCTCCTTTTTTTAATTTCATCCCGTTAGAAATAGAACGCGAACACAGCAAAGCGTTGCGTTCTTGGATTATATCTTATAAATTTTGGACTTTTTATCATATATCATTTTAATACCTGTGCGTTCGCTATTTCTAACGGGATTCATCCCGTTAGAAATAGAACGCGAACACAGCAAAGCGTTGCATTCTTGGATTATATCTTATAAATTTTGGACTTTCTATCATATATCATTTTAATACCTGTGCGTTCGCTATTTCTAACGGGATTCATCCCGTACGAAATAAGATGCGGACGCTGAAAACATCTCGCCTCCTAAGTTTACTATTTATAAATTCTGACCTTTTATTGTATATCATATTTTTATTCTTCGTCTGCTATTTCGTACGGGATTAAACAACTTCTTCAGCTAAAGAAATTATCTTTGTAAATCCTTTTTCACGAAGTTCGCGCGGTATGGGGCCGAAGATTCTTCCACCGCGGGGCTCTTTGCCGTCAACTATAATGACCGCGTTTTCGTCAAAACGAATATACGAACCGTCTTTGCGCCGAAACGCCTGGCGTTGCCTCGCCACAACCGCGCGCACAATTTCTTTCTTTTTTACGGCTTTACGGGGCTCCACGCTCTTGATAGAACCGATAATAATATCACCAAGACGGGCATACCGCCTTCTCGTCCCGCCGGGTATCCTAAAACACTGGATCATTTTTGCTCCGGTATTATCCGCTACGCTCAATCTTGTTCCTACTTGGATCATATCTTTTTAATAACTACCCATTTTTTATCCTTGGATATGGGTTTTGTTTCTCTGATACTAACTTTATCGCCGACCGCGTACTCATCTTTTTCATCATGAGCCTTATATTTTTTGCTCCGTTTAATATATTTCTTATATTTTAAATGCTTTAAGTATTGTTCAACCTTAACTACGGCGGTTTTCTTACCGCCGTGCGAGACAATAACTCCTTTTAAAATTTTTGCGTTTTCGTAGCTCATATTTGTTTTAAATGCGTATAAACGCGCGCGATGTCTTTTTTTAATTCCCGCCCCGCCTTATTGTTTTTAACACGACCCTGGCCTATCAAAAACTTGAACTCCAAAAGCTCATGGCGCTTCTTTTTTAAAATTTCCTGTAATTCTTCTTTTGATTTATTTTTTAATTCCGATGCTTTCATCCCGTTAGAAATAGAACGCGAACACAGCAAAGCGTTGCATTCTTGGATTATATCTTATAAATTTTGGACTTTTTATCATATATCATTTTAATACCTGTGTGTTCGCTATTTCTAACGGGATTACCTTGAAACTACCCTAACCCTAACAGGCAGTTTTGCTCCGGCTTTTCTTAGTGCTTGATATGCCTGTTCTTTAGTGATGCCGTCAACTTCAAAAAGAACCCTGCCCTTCTCAACCGGCGCCACATATTTATGAGGGTCTCCTTTCCCCTTACCCATGCCTACTTCCGGCGGTTTCGTGGTAATAGGCTTGTCCGGAAATATCCTAATCCACATCTTTCCGCCTTTCTGGACATATCTCGTGATCGCTTTACGGGCCGCTTCTATCTGTTGGGCGCTTATTTCGGTGGATTCTTCAGTTTTTATACCGTAACTCCCAAAAGAAAGCTTTGTTCCTCTTGTAGCCACTCGTCCTTCGTGCCCCCTTAAGCGCTGCCACTTTCTATGTTTTACTTTCTTTGGAAACAACATGTTCAAAAATTTCTCCTTTATATATCCAGACCTTTATTCCTATGTGACCATAAGGCAAATGCGCCCGCTCACGGGCAAAATCTATATCCGAGCGCAAAGTTTGAAGAGGAATCCGTCCTCTCATCAACCACTCAACGCGACCCATTTCCGCTCCGTCAAGACGCCCCGAAAGTTTTATCTTCACTCCTTTTACATTTTTATTTGCCGCTGCTTTTTCGATCGTCCGCTTAAGAACTCTCCGGAAAGGCAGGCGCCTCTCAAGATCCTCCGCCATCATCATGGCAAGTATCGCGGCGTGGCTCTCGGGTGATAACGCCTCCTCTATTGAAATTTTCAATTCACGCGGCAATTCAAGTTTAAGCCTATGCATCTGCGCCAAAACTTGTTTGCGTAATTTTTCGATTCCCTCTCCTCCTCTTCCGATAATTATTCCGGGACGCGAAGTCTTGATGATTATCTTGAACATATCGGGGGAGCGTTCGGTCTCAATGGCCGAGACATACGAACCGCGCAATTTTTTTATAAGCCACTCTCTTATAAGGACGTCCACCTTCAAATTCTTACGATATTGGCGCACGCCTCCAAACCACCGCGACTTCCAGTCGCGATTAAATCCTAATCTGAATGCGTATGGGTGAACATTATGGCTCATAATTATTTTTTATCCTCCTTAATTATTTTTTTTACTTGCCTTCTCCTTTTTTACGGGCTCTTTTTCTTTTTTCTCCTTCAAAGGAATCTTTGGCGCCTCATCCAGTATTATAGTAACATGGCTTGTCCTCTTTCTTATCGCGGATGCCCTCCCAAAAGCGCGGGGCATCCATCTTTTTAAAACAGGCCCCTGGTCTACTTTTATTTCCTTTATGTAAAGATCTTCATCAGACAAATTAAAATTATGTTTAGCGTTCGCAACGGCCGAAGCCAAAAGTTTGCCCACGGGACCAGCCGCTTTTTTCGGTAAAAATTTAAGACTGACGCGAGCATTAGAAACTTTCTTGTTCCTCACGGTATCGGCGACCACACGAACTTTTCTCGGTGACATCCTCAAATATTTTAAATAAGCTTTGATGTTTGGCATGGTTATTTTTTAGGCGGCTCAACATTGGTCTTCGCCTCTATTTCTCTCTGCATTTTACCGCCATGCCTTGTGAATTTACGGGTGGGGGAAAACTCTCCCAAATGGTGTCCGACCATGTCTTCCGACACGCTTACTTCTATAAAAATTTTTCCGTTATGAACCCCAAAAATACGACCGACCATTTCCGGAGAAATGTGTGAATCGCGCGACCACGTCTTAATAACCGTTCTTTCTCCCGGTTTAAGACGGCTCACCTTTTTTAATAATTTTGGGTCCACATAAGGACCTTTTTTCGCGCTTCTGGTCATATTTTTATATTATTTTTTATTTTTTCTTCCTGCGCTGGACTATTAATGCGTTTGAATATTTTTTCCTGTTCCTTGTTTTAACGCCCCTGGTTCCTTTACCCCAGCGGTTTTTCGGCCTTCTCGTACCTCGCAAGGCTCGTCCTTCTCCTCCGCCATAAGGGTGGTCAACAGGATTCATCGCGGAACCCCTCACGGTAGGCCTTATTCCCATCCATCTTGAACGTCCGGCTTTACCGTAAACTACTTGGTCATACTCATTATTCGAAACCTGACCAACCGATGCCCAGGAACGACTATTTACTTTTCTTAATGACCCGGACGGAAGCTTTATAAGAGTATATCCCGCGTCATGCGCGAGCACCTCCGCGTAATTACCGGCGGATCTGACTAAAGACGAACCGCTCATAGGGTTAATTTCAACATTATATGCCTGACTACCTACAGGTATCAAGCCCAAAGGAAGACGATTGCCCGGTTTTAATTCTGCTTTATCTGAAGTTACTATTTCATCCCCCACCTTAAGACCCTCGGGTAAAAGATGATATCTGCGCTCACCGTCTCGGTACAAAACCAATCCTATGAAACCGGAACGGTTCGGGTCGTATTCTACGCTTAAAACGCGCGCGGGGATTCCAATCTTGTTGTATCTAAAATCAATTTCGCGCCATAATCTTTTAGCGCCTCCTCCTTTGTGGCGGGTTGTGATGCGCCCCCAAGAAGCGCGCCCCTTCCGGCGCTTCCTTCCTCGGGTAAGAGCTTTATGTGGCTCGCTGGCAGTAATATGCTTGCGGTATGAAACTACCGTAGTCTGCCTTCTTGATGGAGTTGTGGGTTTAAAAGACTTCATACTATATTAAATAAATTCTATTTTATTGCCCTCGGCCAAAGAAACAACGGCCTTTGAATAACCGGGCTTGCGGCCAATACGTCCGCGAAAAATCCTCTTCTTTGCCGGCTTTTTTATAACATTAACTTGCCTAACTTTCACCCCGTAGACTTCCTCAACCGCTCTTTTTATTTCCGGTTTGGTAGAAGTCGGCTTTACTTTAAATACATATTTAGAAGATTCGGTCAAATGGGCCGATTTTTCCGTAACAATAGGGGAGATAAGAATTTTTGACGCGAAAGCAGATTCTTTTATCTTAAATATTCCTTCCTTTTTTACTTCAGCTTTTTCTTCCTCGCCTAAAATGGCTTCTTCTTTAACCGTTTTTTCTTTTCTTTTGTAGCGGTCGGCGGACTTATCCTTTTTTTTGAATTTGTCTAATATGTTTAATAAAGCCATGTCAGTTTTGTGATATTACGGTCGCACGCGACTCTAAAGCTTTAATGCTCTCCTTCGGTAAAAAAATATAACGCGTATTAAGAACCCCCGACAAATCCACGTTCCTTGCTTCATCCACCCTTACTCCGGGGATGTTCCTTAATGCTCTTGTGGTTGCCGTGTTAGGCGAGGCTAACGGGATAAGTATGGATCTTTTCTGCTTTAATGCTTTGAATTCTTCCTTTTTATTGATTGTTTTAAAAAAAGAAGCCGCGTTCTTGGTCCTTCCGGTCTCAAAATTTATATTGTCAAATATAAAAATTTCGCCATCGCGCATTTTTTGAGACAAGACCACAAAAAGGGCTTTCTTCTTCATTTTTTTATTAATCTTTTTAGAGTAATCCTTTTCTTTTAGCGGTCCGTGAGTAACCCCTCCTCCTCTCCAGATCGGAGAACGGATTGAGCCGTGTCGAGCGCGGCCGGTTCCTTTCTGCTTCCAGGGCTTTATTCCTCCTCCTCTTACTTCTCCCCTAGTCTTGGCGTTAGCCGTTCCTCTTCTCCTGTTTGAGCGCTCGGATTCAAAAACCTGCCAAACCAACTCCTGATTCCACGCTAAATTAAAAACAGAGTCGGATAGATCCATCTTCTTGGTCTTTTCGCCCTCTAAATTGTATATATCCGCTTTCATTTTGTGTTTATCCTTTTATCTCAATCAAAGTTCCCCTTGCGCCAGGGACTGCTCCTAAAATAGCGATAATGTTTTGATCTTTATCTATCTTGGCTATTTTTAAATTTTTTACCGTTACCTTTTCGCCCCCCATGCGTCCGGCCATCCTCATTCCTTTCATGACCCTCTGCATGTTGGTTTGTCCGATAGACCCCGGCTCACGCTCGGAGTGTTTTTGTCCGTGCGTTCTTGACCCTCCATGGAAACCATGTCTTTTTACTACCCCCTGAAATCCCTTTCCTTTAGATATGCCTCTCACTGAAACAATGTCTCCTTCTTCAAAAACAGACACTTCTATCTTATCTCCGGCTTTAAGGTCCAAAGGAAGACGCGATTCGCGCAAAAACCTAAAATTACCTAAATCCTTAAAATGGCCGCGTTGCGGTTTTTTTATATTCTTTGCCTTCTTTTCACCCGCGCCGATTTGCGTTGCGACATAACCGTCTTTTTCAACGGTTTTTACTTGCACAACTACATTCGGCATGGCTTTGACAAGAGTAACCGGAAGACTTTTCCCGTTTTTATCAAAAACCTGCGACATTTCCATTTTTTGACCTAATATAAATTTTGCCATAACTTATCTTGATGCCTTTATTTCAAGCAAAAACTCCGGGATTGCCGGAGTTTTACGAGGCAACCATTTTTAAGATGTTACATCATTTTCACCTCGATATCAATACCCGCCGGTAAATTAAGATTTGTTAGCGCATCAATGACCCCAGGTGAAGGATTTAATATGTCAATCAGCCGTTTATGTATCCTCATTTCGAATTGTTCGCGGGCGTTCTTATGGACGAACGATGAACGATTTACCGTGTATTTCCTTATCTCCGTCGGCAACGGAATCGGCCCGGTAAGCTCCGCCCCATAACGTAGTGCCGTGTCCACGATCTGCTTTACCGAATTATCCAGAATTTTATGGTCATAGGCTCTCACACGAATGCGCAGTCTCTGACGCTCCTCGTTTTTTGCTACTTTGGGTTCTTTTTTTGATTTTGATCGTACTGCCATCATATAATGACTAATTTACAAATCCTGCTAAATAATGCAAATGCGCCTTTTTAATCTAAGCGCGTTGGCAACTTTTGCATTTATTTATTTTACAATTTTCGTGACTACTCCCGCGCCAACCGTTTTTCCTCCTTCTCTGATGGCAAACCGCTGTTTTTCTTCCAAAGCAACCGATGAAATAAGCTTAACGGAAAAATTAACCGTATCTCCGGGCATTACCATTTCAGTCCCTTTCGGCAACAAAACATCTCCGGTAACATCGGTGGTTTTCAAATAAAATTGGGGTTTGTATCCGGTAAAGAAAGGGGTGTGTCGCCCTCCTTCTTCTTTGGATAAAATATAAACCTCGGCTTCAAATTCGGAGTGGGAGGAAAGAGAACCGGGTTTGGACAAAACTTGGCCACGCTCCACGTCTTCTTTCTTAAGACCTCGAAGCAAAATACCCGCATTGTCTCCGGCCATTCCCTCATCCAAAGATTTGTTGAACATTTCAATGCCAGTAACCGTTGTTTTTTGGGTTGGACGAATACCGACTATCTCTATTTCTTCTCCTATTTTTACTTTCCCCCTTTCAATCCTTCCGGTTACGACCGTTCCACGGCCTTCAATTGAGAAAATGTCCTCTATCGGCATCAAAAACGGCTTTGTAACGTCCCTTTCCGGCTCGGGGATGTAATCATCCAAGGCCTTAATCAATTCGAGGACCGATTTTACATATTGGTCATCAACTGATTTTGCCTCCAAGGCTTTGAGGGCAGACCCTCTGATTATTGGAGTTTCCTCACCAGGATATTGATATTTAGTAAGAAGTTCGCGAACCTCCGCCTCGACAAGATCAATAAGCTCGTTATCATCAACCATGTCCACTTTATTGATAAATACAACGATTTTGGGTACTCCAACCTGATGCGCGAGAAGAATGTGTTCACGAGTTTGAGGCATAGGACCGTCGGTCGCCGAAACAACAAGAACGGCTCCGTCCATTTGGGCTGCCCCCGTAATCATGTTTTTGATATAATCCGCGTGCCCCGGGGCATCAATGTGAGCGTAATGCCTTTTCTCCGTTTGATATTCAGAGTGGTGCAACGCGATAGTAATACCACGCTGTCTTTCTTCAGGAGCGTTGTCAATTTGGTCAACGTTTTCTAATTTAACTATTTGTCCCGCAAGACTTAGTGAATGCAAAATTGCCGCTGTAAGAGTGGTTTTCCCATGATCAACGTGACCTATGGTTCCGACGTTTACGTGCGGTTTTGTTCGTTCAAATTTTTCAGCCATATAAATAATCTATATTATTTGATAAATAATAATTAACCTTATAAAGAGTATAATATATAAATATATCAAAGGGGTCAACAGGTCAAGAGAAATTTCTCTTATTTGCCTCTTTTTGATCAATATTATAAATATTATATATGTATGCTCTCTTATGTAAGTAAAAATTTTTAAATATTGACCTCTGTTGCGGAAATCTGCAATGTAGTTGATATATTTACATAAATTGAAAAAACGCTTATCGCGAACATAAAAAACACCGAACGGCGCGCCCGTTCGGTTTTTTATTTAAATACTAATCTTTAATTTGCGGCCCTACCGGGAATCGCCCGCCGGAGGCGGGTCCGCCTTTGGCGGAAACCCGGGTTACCACATTGCCCGCCGGAGGCGGGTCCGCCTTTGGCGGAAACCCGGGTTACCACATTGCCCGCCGGAGGCGGGTCCGCCTCAGGCGGAAAAGCGTGCTCTATAATTT
>PFCN01000027.1:2400-5787 GCA_002774705.1 Candidatus Niyogibacteria bacterium CG10_big_fil_rev_8_21_14_0_10_42_19 | reverse complement strand
GTTGTGGTATGTTAAAAGTGGATAAGTTTAGGTTAAATTTATGACTGACCAAAAAGTTGTTGATCATATAAAAACTTCCTTGGCTCAAGGAAAAACAAAAGAAGAATTGTATAAAGAACTCCTTAGTCAAGGATGTACTATTGAAGTTATCCAAGAAAATTTTAACGCAATCGGTACAGAGCAGGAAAAAGAAGATACATCGAAAAAGACTATTCGTATAATTGTAACTATTGCCGCCGTACTCGTTGGAGCGGGAATTTTTTCTTTTATTGCCGCGAACTGGTTGGGAATGACAAAGCCAATCAAAATTGCGATTATTCTAATTTCAATGATTATTGCTTACGGCGCAGGGTGGTATCTGAAAGAAAAGTCCGAGTTTTTAAAAACTGGCGAAGCGTTAATTTTGCTCGGTTCGATAATTTATGGTGCGGGAATCTTTTTAGTCGCGCAAATGTTTAATATTCGAGCCAACTGGCCTGACGGTTTCATTCTGTGGATGATAGGCACTATTGCTATGGCTTTTGCAATTGAATCATACCCCTTGTTTTATCTTGCAATTCCACTTGGCATTATCGCTATAGTGGGGCATCCATTTGGAATTTTTACCGGTTTCGGATATAACTCTTTCCTGCTCACCTCATCATTTTTACTTCTTGCCGCAACAATTATCACTTTTGCGATCGGATGGATAGTCCGCAAAAAAATGCCGCCGGAGCTTAAAGAATTTTACTAAACACTATGATTTCTTTTAACATATTATTTTTTCTTTTCTGGTCGATTGTTATTATTGGACTTATTGTATTTTTTGCTCGACGCAGAAAGAAAGGTGCGCACCCCGCAAATGATAAAGAATGGTATTTACAGTTTGTCCTCTCAAAAGAAGATGCCGTAAGCCAATTTTTCATTCTCTTGTCAATTTTCTTTCTTGGCGTAACACTACTCGCTTTCAATAGGGACTTAGGCGATCCGTTTTCTTGGCGGACTATTTTGTTTATCACATCTGCCTTTGGTTTGATTAGTGCGTACTACCTAAAAGCCTTCTACGCGCTCGCTTTCGGTTTGATTGGTACTACTGCTTGGTGGGGCGCGCAAGCCACGGAATGGATACAAGGAAAGGACATTAAAACTTCCGCAATTTTTGCCGGATTGGCTTTCGTGGCATTACTTTTTTACTCATTAGGACATCTCCACGAAAGAGAAATGAAATGGAAGCGATTTGCGCTTGTGTATTTGGGTCTCGGAATTATCTCAATAACAGGTGTCTTATTTTTCCTTTCTACAAAATCCGGCCTCTTTGTTTTGGGAGACATGACAAAAGGAGTCTCATTTTTTGGCTCATGGCGAATAACTTTGTCTTTGTTTATTTTTTTGGCGGCTCTTGTTGGAGTGGCTTTTTATACCATGGCCAAAAAATTAGTGTCTCCTTTTGAGTTTCTCGCCATCCTATTATTGACGTTTTTATTCGGAGTGATTGCCTTACTTCCGCAACAAAGTATGTTTCTTCAAGTTGGTGATTCTTACAATTATTACTCTGGCGATCAAGAACTATCAAGTAGTGGCGTTTTATGGGCTATTATCTTTAATTTTGTCGTATTCTTTGAATTGCTCGGTTTGATTTTTTCAGGATATTTACGGCGAGAAACTTGGCTAATAAATTTGGGGGCACTTTTCTTGTTTCTTCTTATTGTCGTGAAATACTTTGATTGGTTTTTTACTTTCCTTGATAAGAGCATTTTTTTTATCAGTGCTGGTATTTTACTCTTTGTAGTCGGGTGGTTTATGGAAAGAGGCAGAAAATATATGATTTCAAATATCAAAACTCAATCGCAACAAATCCCGCAATAATATGATGACGAAACAAACAAAATTTATATTAGCGGTAGCATTGCAGGTGGTGATATTTTTTGCCATTATTATTTTTAAGGTGTCTATTCTTTCTGGGGGAACGGATATTTTATTGCGAATTGAGCCAGTTGACCCACGAGATATGTTACGCGGAGATTATGCTACTTTTCAATACAGCAATATTTCTAATCTCGACTCGTATATTTTTGGCGGACAACAAATCAGAAATGGCGACACCGTTTATGTAGTATTGCGCCAAAGCGGAAAATATTGGATGGCGCAGAATGTTCAAAAGACAAAACCTCTTAGCGGAGAAATAGCTCTCAAGGGTAAGGTTGCGAGTGGCGGTATAGAAACCCAATCGGATGTTCTCTCAAATCGGCGTTTTGATGGTTCTCGTATCCATATTGTCTATGGAATCGAGGAATACTTTATTCCCGAAGGAAAGGATCAGGGCTTTAGTTTTTTTAATAAAGAGGCCGCGGCAAGAGTTGTTGTCGATGAAAACGGCAACGCCGTTCTTAAACAGATTTTTGTTGATGATAAACTTTGGCCATAGTTCAAGTTTGGGATAGTTTTGAAAAAAGACACCTTTTGCGGTGTTTTTATTTTAAGCAAACAAAATCGTCAAGCGAGGGCGGGCAAAAATTCCCCTCCGGACTCCTTTTGCCGAGCCGTCCTCGCTTCGGGTATTTCGGCGAAAAAATTCGGCGACGAAAAAACTAGAAACCATATATGAAAAAATCTACGATTTTTGCTATGCTTATTTTGTGAGCAAAGAAAGTAATGACTCATATTTCTATACTATCAAAAGTAGCATACTATGGCAACTATATCACAGAACATAAAACGCGTGCGAACAAAACGGGGTTTAACGCAAGACGACTTGGCGAAAAAAGCTAATATCAAATACTCCACGCTTACGAAAATTGAGGGTGGTGTTGTTACTAAGCCAAGTGTTCAGACAATCCAAAAAATCGCCAAGTCGTTAGGCGTTCCTATGGAGGAATTAGTGAAATAATTTAAATACTATGGGCAAAAAATATCTTTTTGGAATTATCGGCACAGTGTTGATTATCGGCGTAGGCATTTTTTTGGTATGGTTTTTGAATCCTGACCGAAAAATTAGAGCAGAAATACGGAATACTATCGCTGAGCAAGAAATCGTGAAAGCGCAAACAACCGAAGCTCTAAAATTTGTCGTGGATGTTGCCAACGAACTATCCGGCATTACATCCGGCGCGGTCTTTAATTTTGAAGTTGATGATCTAAATGGAAGAGCGACAAACTTCGGAATTGTGCAATGGGTTGACGATGTAAAAGGAGAAAGAATTGTTGAAGAACACATGGTCATATTTCGAGAATTAGACGATCCTCCTGTTACATTTACCAATGGTGGCGCGGAAGTTGATAGGGAAACGAACATGGTCGTTTCCATGAATCGCACGCCAGTGATTTTTGGTGACCCTCTGCCTGTTGATTTACTTGAGACGAGAGTCCGACAATTTGTCGCGAGAGTATATCCTGAATTTGAGCGAATAG
>PFCN01000027.1:0-2371 GCA_002774705.1 Candidatus Niyogibacteria bacterium CG10_big_fil_rev_8_21_14_0_10_42_19 | reverse complement strand
GCCATTTATTCAAGTTGGTATTAACTCTCACGGCTTTATCTTCAGCTATGACAACACTTTCCATCTTTACCACAATTTTTCTAAAGAAGCATTGAGAGCATTGTGCGGATTTGTTGAGATACCGGAAACAGATGATTCTTCAATTGATCAAGAAAAAGGGATAGTGAAAGTTTGGTTTACCCAATACGAACCATTCCAAAATCGGTATCTCGTATTACCCTTTGAACCAGAAACAGATTTTAAGGGATGCTCGGAATCGGCAAAAACATATTTGAGACATTTGCCAACTGGTCAAGATAAAAATTAAGCTAATGAAAAGATTTATTCTTACCGCAACAATTCTTTATCTTTCATTCGGATTTGTATTCGCTGTGTATGCTTACTCGCATGATTTACGGACATTCAAGTGCGGTGATGTGACAATGGGCACGAAGTCGTTTAAAAATCCCGATTCTGAGCGATGCGTTTGCAAAGGAACAAAAGTAAGCTCAATTGCGACCATTCCGTTTTTTACGGCATTCGGTGTTCCAATACTTATCGTGAGAGGCATAGCCGGTAATAACTAACCATGACAAAATTAAATACTTCAACAATGTTCAGTGCGGGCAAAATTATTATCGGGGTTCTCTGCGTAGTCGTTATCATCGGCTTTGTGCTCGGCGTCTATGGTTTTTTGCGTGGATTGGAAAATCCGCCAAAGTTTGATGACACAAAAATCACTTCTCCCGAAGCAGCCGAGTTCTCGGAGAAAATTCAAAACTATGTCGTGGAAAACATCGGACAGCCCATTGAAGGATTTAATGCCGATATTTACTTACGCGCGTTTCCAGGACTTTTTGAAGCGGATTTTGACGGAGTGGAAACCTGGGAAGGAGAGTATGCGTACGCAAACGGCAAATTGACTTTTGAACGTACAAAGGCGCAGCCGATAACCTCTGCCGAGGAAGCCATTTCAAAAGAAGGACACCAGACGCTTTTTGAAAATGCGCACGGTCGTCTGGGTATCAAACTATCGGTTGATGAAGTTGTGTATGGAATAATAGCGCAGGGGTTAGGAAAAGTAACCGGCACGATACTGCTCGGTCCGACATGTCCCGTTGTGAAAGACCCGCCCGATCTAAAGTGCGCCGACAAGCCGATCTTCGGAGAGTTCATTGTCCAAAACGTAATGGGAAGTGTAGAGTTTACCAGATTTGGAACAGCAAGAGACGGCTCGTTTGAAGTAACACTTCCTGTCGGGGAATACTACATCACATGGGCAGAGTCGCAAGGATTACCGGGAGCACAGGGACAATTGGTAAATGTGATAGCTGGCGAAACATCCGAATATACGATTATATTTGATACGGGAATACGATAACAAAGATTGGCCCGCAAAAAATTTTTGCCGCCGAATTTTTTTGCCGAAATATCCGAGCGGAGAAGCCCCGCCGCTCCGCCCAGAAACTTCTTGGGTGGAATCGAGCAGAAATTTTCCTTTCCTTTTTAGAATTTTTTTCAGGGGGCACGCGCAAAAGAAAAATTGTAAGGGAAAATTTCTGCGAGGTTGCCGCCGTAGCGTTAGCGGAGGCGGGCGGCGGGGCGAGAGCGTACGATTTTGTTCAGAGCCACCACGCACGCGGAGCGTGCGTCAGTCGGGGTTCTGTTCAAAAAAGGTTAGAATTTCAACCAAAAGGCACCGCTTTATACGCGAGAAAGCTTGCTTTGAGCTTGTTGAGGGGAGCGGATATCTTTGAGCAGATAAAAAATAAAAAAAATATGAAAAAATTCGAACAATTTAATAATAATGAACATATTATAAAAATGGATATCACCAAGCTGGAAAAAATCATCAGAAAAAATCCTGATTTAGAACAAGACGAAGAATACTTTATTGTTGTAAACGGAGAAAAAAATACTATATTCCAAAAAGAATTTTTCTTGACCTAAAGGAGGATGATTCAAAAAACGTGCGGAAAATTGATATTTAAAAAGTTATTAAGGCAACCAAAAAATACTCCGATAAACTTTTAGGCGAAGCTCTTAAATTATTAAAAAATGAAGAGTAGGGGAAAAGAGCTCAAAAAAAATTTTAGTTTATCCGCCTTCGGAGGAGGGTTTTTCTGGGCGTGTCAAATCATTTAACTATCTGACCGAAACGGGCATTTCTCTGACCCCGGAAAATTTCGGCAAAACCTTCTTTTTTTTGTCGACCTTTTGCGAATTGTTTTTCTTTTCGTAAAATCTGTAAAGCATATCTAATTTTTTATCAATATTCCTTTTTAATTCAGCCGGATTAAGCGACAGATAAATATTTTTCAATTCTTGTTTTCTGCTTTCTGAAATTTCTGATGATTCCATTATTCTTTGATAAGGTGTTTTAGGTTTGTCG
>PFCN01000034.1:4151-5122 GCA_002774705.1 Candidatus Niyogibacteria bacterium CG10_big_fil_rev_8_21_14_0_10_42_19 | reverse complement strand
GGCCGCGTATTTAAATATTCCTATCGCGCATAATGAAGCGGGTGACGTGTCCGGGACAATTGATGAAAGCGTGAGGCACGCAATAACCAAATTCGCGCATGTGCATTTTACTTCTACCGAACAAAGCCGTAAGCGCGTAATCCAAATGGGCGAAAATCCGGAAACCGTTTTTACGGTCGGATCTCCCGCGATAGACGTATTAAAAGAAATCAATGTCGGCGAGAGTTTTAAAGTCGGAAACGTGGATACTTCTAAGCCCTATATTTTGTCTTTGACGCATCCTGTTACCACCGAAAGCTACGACGACAACTTAAAGCTTATTCATTCCGTACTTGGCGCTATGGAGGATTTAAAGATGCCTGCGATTATTATCGGCTCTAACAGTGACGCACATTCGGGTGCCGTAGGGAAGACCGCGGCCGAATGGTATACGCGCAATAATTTGCCGAATACATTTTTTATTAAAAGCATTCATCCGGACGGATTTTATAAATTGCTTCGCGGGGCGTCTTGTCTTTTGGGTAATTCTTCAAGTTTTATACGCGAGGGGGCTTATTTTGGCACTCCCGCGGTGATTGTGGGTTCGCGTCAGGACAAACGTGATCGCGGACAAAATGTTTTAGAGGTTCCTGCCGATAAGGAGGCCGTTAAAAAAGCGGTTCTCGCGAGCATCGCCCACGGGCGCTATGCGTCGAATATGATGTTTGGGGACGGCAATTCCGGAAAGCGTATCGCCGATATATTGGCAACAGTAAATCCTCAAATTCAAAAAAAGTTTCGTACATTATGATGCGAATTTACGAATAAATATGCTAATTATGCGAACTGCTAATAACCCAGATTTTACAAAACTTATATATCCCGATTTGTCTTATAAGATAAATGGCGTTCTTTTTGCCGTTCACAACGAACTCGGAAGATTTAGAAAGGAACAGCAATATGCCGATGCTATAGAAGGTCAGTTTAAAAAG
>PFCN01000034.1:3825-4063 GCA_002774705.1 Candidatus Niyogibacteria bacterium CG10_big_fil_rev_8_21_14_0_10_42_19 | reverse complement strand
GGATGATTATTATCAATTAATGCGCTATTTAAATACTTTTAATAAAAAATTGGGACTTTTGGTTAATTTTTGGCCTAAATATATTTATCCAAAAAGAATTTTAAACTCAAAAGCGAAAGAACAATAAATTATTCGCAGTTAGCATTAATTAGCATAAAATTAGCATATTAGCATCATGATAAAGATACTTGGAATAATAACCGCTCGTGGAGGGTCAAAGGGCATACCGGGCAAAAAT
>PFCN01000034.1:0-3808 GCA_002774705.1 Candidatus Niyogibacteria bacterium CG10_big_fil_rev_8_21_14_0_10_42_19 | reverse complement strand
ACCGCTTTTGGGTAAGCCGTTGATTGCTTACACTATTGAGGCCGCTCATCATTCCGGAGTTTTTTCCTCCGGCCTAGCCCGTGCCGGCGAGGCCGAGGGATCCGCCTCCGGTGGAGATAGCAGATTGATACTTTCTACCGATGACGAAAAAATTTCCGCAGTTGCCAAAGAATACGGCTGTGAGGTTCCGTTCATGCGTCCGAAAGAATTGGCCGAAGATAATACTAAGCATTTGCCCGTTATCCGGCACGCGGTTAAGTGGTTAGCAGATAATGAAAATTATCATGCTGACTATGTGATGGTATTGCAGCCGACCTCGCCATTGCGCCAGGCATTTCATATTAAAGAGGCGGTTGATTTGATTTTAAAAACCCGAGCCGATTCGGTTTTAAGCGTAGCCGGAATCCCGGAAAATTTTAGTCCGCACAAAGCTATGAAAATTGATGATGGTGGATTTTTAAAAACCCTTAGCGGCGATTCATTGGAAAAAAGAATTTCAAGAAGACAGGACTTACCCAAGACATATTGGAGCGTTGGTTCTATTTATCTTTTCAGGACCGATTTGATACTTGATCCGGAAAAATTGAATTTTTATGGAGATAAAACAGTGCCATATATAATTGATGATAAATATAGCGTTGATATCAACGAGCCGGCAGATTGGGAAAAAGCGGAAGGGGCGTTGAAGTTATTAATATAATACAAACAATGCGAATGTATACGAACACTACGAACAAAAACGTCATTTACATTATTCGTGTAAATTCGTAAATTAGCATTATATTATGAATATTTTAATTACAGAGCCAAAAGATTATTCGCTTAAAGCGCTTTCAATATACAAAAAGACCGGTAAAGTATTTTTTTTCCCGGAATTAAAAGGCGGGCAAAGAGATTCAGTTTTAAATTCGTCGGAGGTTCTTGTGGTTAGGCTTGTTCATAAAATAAATAATGAATGGTTTGATAAAATGCCGAGTTTGAAGATGATTGCTACTCCCACCACGGGTCTTAATCATATTGATGTCCAAGGGGCAGAAAAGCGTGGGATAAAAATTATTTCTCTTCGCGGGTATATCAAATTCCTTAAAGACATTCCCTCAACTGCCGAAGAAACAATGGCTTTGATGTTGGCTTTGGTTAGAAATATTCCATGGGCCTATGAAGATGTTAAAAAGGGAAGGTGGGACCGTGACGCGTGGAGGGGGCACCAGCTGATACATAAAACACTCGGTCTTGTCGGTTGCGGGCGCTTGGCTAAAATAATCGCGAAATATGCCCGCGCATTCGGAATGAATGTTCTCGGGTATGACCCTTATGTTTCTAAAAAAGATATGGAGCGGTACGGCATCAAAAAAATAGATCTAAATACTTTACTAAAAATGTCAGACATAATATCGCTCCATGTTTTATTGACGGACAAAACCCATAATTTATTAAAGGAAAAACATTTTAAAATAATGAAGCCGTCGGCTTATTTTATAAATACGGCTCGCGGGGAAATAATAAAAAGGGACGCTCTTTATAAGGCGCTAAAAAATAAATGGATAAAAGGCGCGGCAATTGATGTAATGTCCGAGGAGGATTCTAAGGGTAGACATTTAAAAAAAGATCCTCTTGTAAGTTACGCAAAAAAGAATAAGAATCTTATTATAGTTCCTCATATTGGCGGAGCGACGATTGAAGCAATGCACGCAACGGAGGAGTTTGTTGCCGAGCTGGTTAGAAAAATATTTAAGTAATGAATTGCTAAGTTATTAGTTATTTAACAATTAAATAACTAATAACTTAATAATCTGATTTTTAAACACACACAACAATGACTCAAACTAAATATAAAGTTGGCATAATCGGAGTCGGGATGGTCGGGGGGCCGCTTAAGCGGTATTTTGAGGAGGAAAAAAGGTATGAGCGCGGGAAGGATTTGTTTTTGTACGACATTGCCCCCGAAAAAGGATTTTTTGACGACGTCAATAATGCCGATATTATTTTTGTTTCGGTGCCTACGCCCAGAACAAAGGACGGAGCGGGATTGGGCGCGGTTGAGAGCGCTTTTAATATGATAAAGGGCGAGAAGGTTGTTGTTCTTAAATCCACCGTTCCGCCGGGTACGACCGAAGCCCTTCAATCAAAATATCCGTCTCTCAAAATTTTATTCAATCCGGAATTTTTGACCGAGAAAAGAGCTTGGGAAGATTTTATTAAACCCGATCGTCAGATAGTCGGTTTTACCGCGAGTAGCATTGACGCGGCCTATATCGTTCTTTCGCTTCTGCCCAAAGCTCCATTTATGTCTCCGTGGGGTAAAAACACTTATGCTCCGATTAAAATTACGGCGACCGAGGCCGAAATTATAAAATACGGAGGCAATGTGCATTTCGCGCGCAAGGTCAATTTTGCGAACGTTCTCGCGATACTTTCAAACAAACTCGGAGTTAATTATGAAAATGTAAGAGCGGGGATGTCGGCGGATTTTAGAATAGGGGATTCGCATTTGGATGTTAATCATGGAGGATACCGGGGATTTGGGGGATACTGTTTTCCAAAAGACCTTGATGCTTTTATATCCCATTTAAACGACAACGGGCTGGGACACGCCGCGAAACTGCTTAAGGAAGATTGGAATTTTAATGAAAAGTTGTTGAATGAACAGGGGTTGAATGTAGAGGATGTAAGTATTCATGATCATGAATGGGTCCAAAAAAAACTTAAAGAAATTTCCTCCGAAGGCGGACCCGCCTTTTCGGCCTAAGGCTGGCCAGCCTCCCTCGGTCGTCCCCTTGGGCGTCCGCACGGGCAGGCCGGTGCGGGCAAGGTTGGCTGGGGCGGGAAAAAAGAAGAAGAATAGACCTAAGTACATTATCGGCATAGATGAGGCGGGGCGAGGACCGTTAGCCGGACCAATTACGGTCGCGGCTGTTTTGTTGCCCAAAACAGCAATGGTTCAAAACAGGAAATTTCTCAAAGGAATAAAAGATTCAAAAAAAACATCTCCACGAGTTCGTGAAGAATGGTTTTGTTTATTTAGAAAATCAGAACATTTAACTTTTCAGGTTTCATCTGTGAGCAGTAAAATAATTGATCGGCGCGGTATAACCTATGCGGTCGGGATTGCGGTCGCGAGATGTCTGGAAAGATTTTCTAAAAATTTCCAATTTCCAATTTCTCCGCCGAAGGCGGATCCCTCGGCCGTACCGGCACGGGCTAAGCCGCCTTTTCCGCCAGAGGCGGACCAGCCTCCGGCTGGGGCGGACAATTTCCAAATATTTTTAGACGGTTCTCTTTACGCCCCGGACAAATATCCAAACCAAAGAACAATAATTAAAGGGGACGAGACGGTCCCGGTGATTAGCGCGGCTTCAATTGTTGCAAAGGTCACGCGCGACCGAAAAATGGCGCGCTTGGCCAAAAAATATCCGCAATATGGATTTGAAATTCATAAGGGATACGGAACTTATGCCCACGAACGCGCGATAAAAAAATACGGTTTTTGCGATATCCACCGCAGGTCTTTTTGTAGAAAGTTCTTGTAAGACGCAGATCAACATCAACATGTTCAACACTCGGTGTTGAACATATAGAACTTATGTTTGTTCAACACTCGGTGTTGAACATGTTGAACAGAGTATCTGGTATCTAGTATTTGGTATCTATTTAAAGCATAGAGCCTAATTACTAAAGCCTATTTTCCTAAGGCCTATTATAATACAGCATTTAATTCCTTGACATGAAGGTTGTATAAATTATTATAAAATAAATGGCAGATAATCTGACAAAAAAAGATATAGAGGAGTTGTTACAGGAGCAGACT
>PFCN01000041.1:762-19474 GCA_002774705.1 Candidatus Niyogibacteria bacterium CG10_big_fil_rev_8_21_14_0_10_42_19 | reverse complement strand
GCTCAACTTTTTACCCTCTTTTCTTTTACGAGCCTCATATTTTATCGGAACCTCAATAACTTTACCGTTTCTTGAAAGAACGTGGGTTAATTCTACGGCATCAAAAACAAAATCGTTCGCCGGACAAGACAATAGCTCCGAAACCATCCTCCTTGGAAATAATTTATAACAAGTAGTAATATCGCTGAATTTTGTGCCAAACGCCAGATTAAAAAACTTACACACCGCCAATCCGCCGTAAAAATAGACGGAGCTGAAAGGCACGTTATTTTCTCTTAATATTCTTGACCCGAATACTATATCAGCCTTATTCTCAACAACTCGCTCTATAAGTTTTATATAATCATTCGGATCGTATTCCAGATCGGCATCCTGAATAATTATGTAATCCCCCGTTGCCTCTTTAAACCCGGTTTTTAACGCCCCGCCCTTGCCTTTATTCTTTTTGTGATAGATTATTTTATATTCATTCTCTAAATTTTTTAATATCTCACGGGTCCCGTCGGTAGAAAAATCATCAACTATTATTATTTCTTTTTTTATATTTCCGGTATCGCTTTTACGTACCAAATCAAGAACACTTTTGATCGTATTCTTTTCGTTATAAACAGGAATGATGATGGATAATTTTTCCATTTTATTTTGAGCCTAAGACCTCTTTAAAAACAGTTAAAATATTTTTAGCGTATTTATCCCAAGAAAAATTATTACGTACAAAATTTGATCCGTTTTCGCTTAATTTTGCGTAAAGCGCGGGATCATCAATAAGTTGTTTAATTTTTAAGACTATATCTTGAGGATCTTTGGGGTTGATAAATAAAGCATTCTCACCATCAGTTAATACTTCGTGGCATCCGGCGGTCTTAGAAACAATTATGGGCAAACCCGATGCTACGGCCTCAAACTGGGAAAGACCGTCGGATTGAAGATGGTGCTGAAAAATATAAATATTGTGACTCGAATAAGCCAACACAAGATCGTTCTCCGAAACTCTACCCATAAATATAACCCGCCCGTTAAGATCAAGGTCATTCACGATTTTTTTTAAATGTTCATAATATTTTAAATCCGTTTCGTGGGCTCCGATTATCGAAAGATGAGGATTATAACCCTGGTCTAAAAGCATCCTCACGGCCCTGATAGTATCCTCGTAACGCCTATGAGGAAAAAAGATGCCCGAAGTAAGCAATCTGACCGATTTACCGACTAAGGGAGGGGGCGGTCTGTATGAAAAATGCTCAAGATCGGGTCCGCTCCTAACAGTTATGGCTTTGCGTCCAAGATATTTTTCAACTAACCCCCTATTAAAAAAATCAACTACTATAATCGCGTCTTGCGCCGAAATATATTTCCAATTATCGTACCAGTCATTTAAAATATAAAAGAATCTTTTATAAAACGGCTGATAAAAATTTTTATCCACTCCCCGGGCTTTGTTATATATCCAATACAAATTAGGCAGGTCATTCATATTCCAAACTGACGGAATATTTTTTACTCGTTTTTTATAAAAATACGCGACACGATACGCGACCTGATCGTGAGGATTTAAAATGTCAAAATCCCTATCCATTAAAAGAGCGATGGTTTTGGCGGAGGCGTTTTCGGATATAAGTCGTTTTAAATATCCGAATCCGGGCAATTCGGGTAAGTGGAACATTTTTGGTCTGTCTTTCAGGCAGACAACTTCAAACTCCCGAAGCAAATCGTCATATCCTCCCTCAAGAGATACGGACATGGTATAAATCTTTATTTTATGTCCCATTCTTTTAAGTTCACGCGCCAAAGAAAGGGCTTGGCGCTGGGTCCCACCTTTTACATTGAGCTTTCGTATTATCAACGCAATTTTCATTATTAAATTCTCTTCTCAAAAAATTTTTTAAAAACAGATACTATATAATCGATGTCGGAGATTTTTAATTCGGGATGGCACCCAATATAAAAACCGTTCTCGTTTATAAATTTTGCAACCGGATATTTATCTAAAGCATTATTGCCAAAAATTTTTTTATATACAGGCTGGCCCAACAAAGGAAAAATTGGCCTGGTTTCAATATTCCATTGCTCAAGATGGAGAGTTAGTTCGTCCCGCGATATATTTTTATCCTTAATTACAATAGGAAACATCATAAAGGCATGCTCCGCGTAGCCGGGCCAAACAGGTAATTGCAAAAATTTTTCAAAAGATTTTAATCCTTTCATAAAACGAACGGCATAACGCTGACGTAATTTTATGTTTTGGTGTAGCTCTTTAAGCTGAGCTACACCCAACGCTCCTTCCATCTCGGTCATCCGATGGCTATGGCCAATACTTATAAAAGAAAATCTCTTCCCAATCACTTCGGAAAGTTCGTTTGAAGATTTTCCACGGTCATCATCCATGGCTATATAAATAGAATCGCGACCATGGTTCACAAGACTCCTCATTCTGACGGCAAGATCAGGATCGTTGCACAAAGCAACACCCCCGACTCCGGTTGTCACAAGATGAGCAATATACGTCGAAAAGCAGGATACATCCCCCATTGACCCCACGGGCTTGCCACGATAATTCACACCAGCAGCCTCGCAGGAATCCTCAATAATTTTAAGATTATGTTTACGGGCCAAACGCACTACGTGGCTCATCTCCGCAGACAAGCCAAAAAGGTGAACCGGCATAATTGCGCGGGTGCGTTTGTTAATTTTTTCTTCTATTTTTTTAACATTTATATTGTACGTTTTGTGGTCAATATCCACAAAAACCGGTTTTAATCTGTTCTGTAAAACAACATTAGATGTCGCGATAAAAGTTACGGCCGGTACTATTATTTCGTCACCATCTTTCCAAGAATATTTTTCCTTCATGGCCTGTACGGCAACCAAAAGAGCGCTTGTTCCGCTTGATACAGACACGCCAAATTTTCTGCCATGCATAACCGCAAAATCTTGTTCAAAACGTCTCAAAAAGGGTCCGTAAGATAACCTACCTGAGTCCAAAACTTGATTTATTAATTTTTTTGCGTAAGGACTTATTATCGCGCCTCCCGTGCCTATTTGTTTTGATGATTTACGAAACATTCTTATATATTTTTTTATCGGTGTCATTCTTCTTTAATTCCTCGTCAAGCATTATTTTAACCAATTCTTTAAATTTTATTTTAGGAGTCCACCCGAGCTCTCGAGAAGCTTTTGCGTAATCTCCCACCAAAACATCCACCTCGGTAGGACGATAATACCTTTCATCTATCGCGATGTACCCCTCCCAATCATTTATTCCGGCCAATTTAAAAGCCTCGCCAACAAATTCTCTTATAGTATGAGTCTCTCCTGTCGCGATTACATAGTCACCGGATTTATCCTTCTGCATCATCCTCCACATGGCTTCAACATATTCAGGCGCGTACCCCCAATCCCTTCTGGCGTCCAAATTGCCTAAATATATTTTGTCGATCTTCCCGGCCACAATATCCGCGACACCCTTAACAATTTTTTTCGTTACAAAGTTTTCCCCTCTTCGCGGAGACTCGTGATTAAATAAAATTCCATTACAGGCAAAAATACCGTAAGCATCACGGTAATTGGAAGTTACGTTGTGCGCAAAAACCTTGGCTATTCCATAAGGACTTCTCGGATTAAAAGGAGTGTTCTCGTTCTGGGGTATCTCCCTTGCTTTGCCGAACATTTCGGAGCTTGAAGCTTGATAAAATTTAATTTTTGGATTCAGCTGAACGATCGATTCAAGAAGTCTCACCGCCCCCAAACCGACAATATTCATTGTATATTCCGGGATATCAAAACTTATTCTTACGTGGCTTTGAGCGCCCAAATTATATATCTCATCGGGATCTATCTTTTTAACAATAGAAAATATGTTTCCGGAATCCGAAAGGTCCCCATAATGCAGAAAAAAAATAGAATCGCTTTCATTATTTCTAAGATGGTCAATTCTTTCTCTATTAAAAGTACTTGAACGCCTGACCAAACCATGAACTTGGTATCCTTTTGACAATAACAACTCGGCTAAGTAAGAGCCATCTTGTCCGGTTATGCCGGTAATTAAAGCTTTTTTGATTTTGATCATAGAAATTTTTTATTATATTTTATATATAAACAATACCTAATTCAAACTCAATGTCAACGACCCAATTCCCGATATATTCTTATATATTCGGTTATTTTCTTATCCCAAGAAAAGTTTTTTACAAAAACAAGCGAACTTTCGGACATCTTTTTTTTCAATTCTTTATCTTTAAGTATCTTTACAACAGCGTCCGCAAAATTATCTTTATTATTAAAATCCACCAAATAACCGTTCGCGCCATCCGAAATAGCGTCCTCCGCTCCGCAATTTTTAGAACCTATGACCGGCAAACCAAAAGAGGCCGCTTCCAGAAATACTATGCCGAATCCCTCAACGTCATAACCTATTTTTTTAGAAAGAAGGCAAAATAACTCCGCGTTTTTATAAAAAGAATATAATTCTTCTCTTGTGTTTATATTATCAAATATAAGAATTTTTCCATCTAAACCATTGGCAGAAATAAGGTCTTTTAATTTTTGGGAATATTTATCGTTGTAACTTTTTCCGACTATGACGTACTTGAGATTAGGAAAAACCTTACTTATTTTTGAAAAATATTGAATGCTATTATAATATCCTTTCCTTGCGCGAAGGGCGCCGACGCTCAAAATATAAGGTTTTAAGTCTTTATAATCTTCACGTGGCGAGCTCTGCGCCTTGTCTGACAAATCTGTACCCGGATTGATCACTTCTATTTTAATGTCCGGGATCTTATTTAATATTTCACGCTTTGTATAATTACTGATAGCTATCACCTTATCTGCCCTGCGATACACCCGCTCGATTAATCGCGAATAAAAAGGCCGATAAAGATAAACAAGCGCGCCCGACCCGACCGCGGTAATTATAAATTTTTTTTTCAACCCCAAAGACGCGATAGCCCCTATCATCGCGTAGGGATAGATATCGAGAGCGTGCACGATATCACATCCTTTGATAATCTTTCTTATCCGAAAAAAATTATAAAAAAGTCTAAGTTTGTTGTTATAAAGGATCGGTTTTTCAAAACTTTTTCCGGAGTTTTCGGACGTTAAACATACCGCCTCACACCGCAGTTTATTTTTTATTCCTTCAACTAATCTTAAAGAAAGGACCCCGCCCCCATTGTTCTCTTTTAAATTATGCGCCAAAAAACAAATTTTCATGATGCTTTTTTTAATAAACCGCTGATCTTTAAAGCGCGCCTATCCCATGTATATTGGCCGACCTCTGTTCGCGCCACCTTGGCTATTTTGTCGGAATCCGCCGTATTTAAAAGCGCGAAATTAATTTTTTCGACAAAAGATGATGGATTGTCGGCCTCCGCAAGATACGCGTTTGTTTCATTAAGGATCTCGGTAATGGAAGGAATACGGGACGCGACTATCGGGCGGCCCGACGCCATATATTCAAAAAGTTTCATCGGAGAGGTGTAATAAAGAGAAATGTCTTCTTTGGCGGTATTGGGTAAAACCAAAACATCGGCGGCTTTTTGCCATAACGGAATTAAATTATGCGGCTGAAACGAGATAAATTTAATACGCGAATAATCCGCGTCGGGAATCTGCTTTTTTAATTTAATAACGTCTTCGTCGGATCCTCCCACTATATAGATACTGCTACCGGCATTTAAAACGCCGGCCGCGCGTATCAGAGTATCTACGCCCTTCCAACTAAAAAGCTGTCCGGTATAAAGTATTATTTTTTCGTTCTTGGGTAAGAAAAGTTTTTCTCGGGCTTCAAGTTTATCCTGGGTAATATTAAAATCATTCAAATCAATGCCGTTCGGCCAATAAATTATTTTTTCTTGCGGTATCCCAAATTTTTTCGACAAAGCCCCAACCTTCCATTTTGTCTGCACCGAAAATCCGAAAGACTTGTTCACCACCCTTTGAACGGTTGAAATAACCGAAGGAAAATCATGAACATCAAAAAAGGTCTTATAGCTAAAGAATGTCAAAAAAAATAAAACAGAGTGGTTGTGCGAAAAAAATACGGAGTCCTTGTATTTTTTATGGTTAAAAATTATGTATAAGGCGGAAACAACCGAAAAAGTAAAAACATGGATTAAAAAAAATAATTTTTTAAATATACCCAAGTAAACCAGATCTATAGAGGGCAAAATTTTTTCTTTAAAATTATTTTTTATATTATAAAATTCAAACGTATTTTTATCTTTAAGTCCCCCGGCGTGCAACAATAAAACCTTGGCTCCCTGTGTAGAGAAGGCTTCACACAATTTAACCGTAGCCAGCCCATGGGCTTTTTGGGTCGGAAGCCGGGCATGGGTCAAATAAACGATATTTAATGATTTGTTGTCCATAAACCCATTAATATCCCTTACGGGATCAACCCTCGGAGGATACCATTTTTATAAATTCTTCAAATACCCTGGATATGTCGTATTGTTTGACCCACTCCTTAAGCCGGACTTCCATTTGTTGGAGCTCGTCTACCGGCATGTTCAGCAATTTTTGGGTTTTTTCGGCAAATTGATCGATATTTGAATGGAAAACGACAAATTCATGCATAAAAGGCGGGATCATTTCTTTAACCCCCCCGACATCGGTCGCGACAAACGGAGTGCCGGCGGCCATCGCTTCAAGCAAGACATGCGGGAACCCTTCTTCTTCGGAAGGCATTATAAAAACATCGGCCATTCTGAAATAAGACCCTATCTTTCTCTGCGGGAACCATCCCATAAATCTCACGCGCTCAAAAAGCTCGTACTCCGAGATCGCTATTTCTAAATTCTGTTTCTCCGGACCGTCTCCGACAATTATCAAAACCGAGCGTTCATCTTTAATCCGGTTAAAAATTTCGGGGAGCATGTGCGCTCCTTTTCTTTTTGAAAGCCGGTGGACAAAAAGCATAATCTTGGTGTTGGGAGGAATATTCAGCCATTTTTTTATTTCATCAACCCCTTCCTCTGTCGGCTCCGCTTTAAAATCATTGAGATCAATCCAATTCGGCAAGATTATTATTTTTTCCAACGGCGTCCCGTAAAAAGACGAATATGCCACGGCAAGAGATTTGGTGCCCGTAACATGAAAAGTTATCATTTTATAAACCATCCGCTCAAAAGATTCCCGAAAAAAAGAACGCATATACTTCCAAGGCATTCCGCAGTTCCAATAAAAAACCCTGCCCCCGAAAATTTTTGTGATAAGCGAGGCGTTGAACGCGGAAAGAAAAGAATAATGGACATAAAAATCTTTGTATCCTCTTTTTCTTGCCCGCAGAAGAATTATAAAATTTTCAAAACATCTCAAGAGCGAAAACGAAAATTTCTGAACGTAGGCCCCGTCAGAAAAAGGCCCCGACCCCTTTGAAACTTTCTCGACAATGACAAAAACATCGAGTTTTTCGGAAAGCCGGTTGCTGAATTTATAAAGATAATTAAAATGGGTCGGAGTATTTTTATTATATTCCGGGATGATATAGCAAAGTTTTTGTTTGGTATTTTCCATAATTTAACACGATATTATCGCCTTTTTATAATGCTCCAAATATTGCCCCCAACTGATGCCGGACGCGTATGGTTCGTATTTCAATTTTATCTTCATCTTTTCATACAACTCCCTGTTCGCCATCAACCCCAAAAGCTCACGGATCAAGTTTTTGCGGTCCCGTGGCGGAACTATTATCCCATTGTCACCCTCCCGCACAATATCTCCGGCGACTCCTACGCCGGTCATTAAAACAGGAAGTCCGCACGAAAGCGCCTCAACGGCTGTGCGCGCGTAACCCTCATAATCCGAAGTTATCAAAAAAAGATCCGCGGTCTTATAATATGAAGCGAGATTGTCTGTCCAACCCCCAAGAATAACCGAACCTTTCATTTTTAATTTGGAAATCTCGGCTCTCAAATTTTCTTTCTCCGGACCCTCCCCGACAATAAGTAAAAGGGCTTGGGGATAGCGCTTGACTATATCCGGCATTACCGATACCGCGAGCGAAATATTTTTTTCACGCGTAAAACGGCTGGCCATCAAAATTATGAAATCATTGTCTTTATATTTTTTATGCAGATCGGTCTTAACGGGCGCGTTCCGCAAACCCTGGCAATCAACAAAAATAGGCAGAAGCGCCGTCCTTTCGGCAAGACCGGGTAAAATTTTGTTCAACGAATCCCGCACCCTTTTTGAAACAGTCCGAAGACAGTCGGCTTTAGGTATTAAAAAATAAGCGACCCTCACCCTAATCTTATTCAGAAAAGATTCACCCGAAAAATATGGATTTAAAAAATCGGTATGAATCTGTAGCTGAAGCCTGAAGCCGAACTTCCTTTTTGCCAGATATCCGGCGAGCCCCGATTCAAACGGATCTTGGGAAGTCAGGACCGTTTCTTCGGGTTTTAATTTTTGCTCATTTGTAATTTTTTTTACCACGCGGTATGCGTCAAAAACAAAAAGCCACCTTGAAATGGAATTTGTCGGATAAATATGAACATTTCCAAAAACTTTTTTTTGATAACCTTTTTTGGTAAAAACAACTATATGCAACCCATCAAAAAGAAGCCCGTATGCCAAAATTCTTTTTTGGACGGGAGACGAATCGTTGAACAATTCTCTGTCGCTTCCTATACTTATTACTTCCATATTTTATTATAAATTTCCAAAAACTCCCCCGCTATTTCCGCCCATGAATGAGTAAAAGAAAATTCCGAAACTTTTTTCCTGTATGCTTCATAATTATTTGAATCCGCCAAAAACAATATCTTTTCTTTCAATTCCTTCACGCTTGAGGGATCCACAAAAAGACCTATATCTTTAAGTTTACCAAATAAACCGGTTTCTCGCGTCATAATAAAGGGTTTGTTCAAACTTATAGCGTCAATTATAAAATTAGGGGCCACGTCTGATAAAGAAGGCAATAAAACCGCGTAGCAAGACTTCATTTTTTCCAAAAGCTGATCGTGGGTCAAGTTCTTGGCAACCTCTAATTCAATATCGAAATTTTCTTCCTTGGCATCATTAAAAGCTCTCATGAGAGTCTTCGTGTTCTTAATAAAAATATCCCGCCCGGCCCACAAATATTTTTTTACAGATGGCTCCAAATGACCTCTCTTGGGACCGTAGAAATTTTCAATAGTAAAAAATCGGATGCCCGAAACGCCGTAGCTTTTTTTAAAAATTTCCTTTTGCCATGAAGTATTGAACATGACTGCCGACGCCCTCTCCAACACAAACTTCGTCAGATAATAAATGATCTTTTCCTTAAAAGACAAAATGGGCATTCTCTCGTTAAATTCTTTTAGAAAGATAAAACTATTCGTGCGGTTAGCATAGCTCTCCCACAAAAAATCCCCCCCGACTCGGATAATTGTTCTTTTTTTATAAATTAACGACGCGGCTACCGCGGGCAACCCCACGCTAAAAGTATCGAGAATCAAAACCATGTCTTTGCCGGGTATAAAAAAAAGCATCTTTAAAAAATATAAAAGATGCCTCACCCCCAAAGGCAAATACTTCTCAAGTCTGTATTTTACGATCTTTACGCCGTGGCCGACTTTTAAAAATTCTGCGTGGATGTTTTCGGCGTAAAGCGCCGGCCCCCCGATATCGGGCGGGTAAAGGGGCGTGGCTATTAAAATCTTTAATTTTTTATTCATTGGATTTTTATTGGAAATTGTCCGCCAAAGGCGGATCCCTTGGCCGTACTGACACGGGATAGGCCGCCTTCGGCGGAGAAATTGGAAATTCTTAAATAGTAAATGCCTAATTATATTTGTGCTTCCTCAAGTATTTTAAATATCCTTAGCATACTCCTTGATACGCTTTCCCAAGAATAATGATCTACAACAAGATCGCGGCCGTTCTTTGATATCTTTTCATACAGATCGGAATCTTCTAATAACAAAATAATTTTTCCGGCGAGGTCTTGCGGGTCATCAGGCCTTACAAAAAGTCCGGTCTCGCCGTCTTTAAGAAAATCCGGAATACCCCCGACCGGAGTCCCGATAATGGGAAGGTTGGCGCCCATCGCTTCCAAAAATGAATTACCCAGACCCTCCGAGCGTGACGCTCTCACAAAAACATCGGCCGAGGTCAGATAATTATAAATTTCATTCGGTAAAACTTCTCCGAAAAAAACGATATTTTCGGTAACCTTGTGCTCGGCTGTCAATTTTTTAAGTTCATCCTCCTTCTCCCCTCCTCCGATTATCCAGCATTGGATATCCGGAATTTTATTTTTTACGATGCTCACCGCCTCTATCAAGGTATCAATTCCATTCTTCTCAACCAGCCTTGAGGTGGTGATTATCTTTTTCTTTTTTTCGCTTTTTATCGCGCGGGGCCTTATTAATCCGATATCAACTCCGTTCGGGATGACTTCGATCCGGACTTTTGCTCCCATCCGAATCGCGAAATCTTTGAGATACACACTTATCGCTTGGATATAATCGGCAAAACACATTGCCAAAATCCACGACAAACCGGAAAGAGCGAAATTAGAATATTTAAGATGACTTTCCGGATCGCCCTCCTGCAAGGTCAAAAGAATAGGAATTTTTTTATTCAATCTTAAAATTTTAAGCAAAAATGGGGCGCCCGACGTAAAAGTCACCATCATGCACCAAAAAAGTTTGATATTACGCTCCTTCATCAAACGTCTCGCGACAAATGCCCCCAAAAATGGGGAGCAAATTTTATCAAAAAACGGCCAAAAACCGGTTCCTACCCGAATCACATCCACATTCCCAACCCTTTCTCTCTTCTTTAAGTCTTTCCTTAGACGCGTAGTAATCAGCAAAAAATCGTATTCGGAAATACGATCGGTAATATTTTTTATGGCAATCTCCGCCCCTCCAATCAACGGTAAATATGCCGTTGAAAAAATAAGTATTGATGTTTTTTTTTCTTGATTCACCTATATAAAATAACACTTTCCCGATGAATAAACAATAATAGAAATGAAAAAATTAAAAATCAAAAATCAAAATGACAATGCAAAAATTTTCCGCCGAAGGCGGATCCGCCTCTGGCGGAAAAAAATATAAGAAATAAATTTTATCATTTTAATCTTTGATTTTTGCATTTTAAATTACGCCACAGAAAAAACTACCCCCCTAAAAAAAAATCATGAACAAGGGTAAAATTAATGTAAAAGTTGATACGAAGCTACAACTGCCGCTGTTTCTGAACGCAAGGTCAATTTTCCAAGAGAAATAAGAAAACTCCCCGCTCTTCGCGCTTTTTCAATCTCATCCTTTGTCCAACCTCCTTCGGGACCTATAAAAAGAGCTACATGCGTCCGCGAAGGATAAGCCGTTACTCTGTCGCTGTCATAATGCTCAAAAGATGAAAAGAATATCTGATTGTTGTACATGGAGGCGTATTCAATGGCCTCACCAACGCTCATCAGCTTTGTAATCTTCGGCAAAAAAACACGCCCGGATTGCTCGGCTGCTTCTTTTATTATTTTTTCGTATCTTTCCCGGTTAAACCCTTTTTTGAGAGAACGCTCGGTAATAATCGGGACAAATTCCGAAATACCCACCTCTACCCCCTTTTCAAGCATCCACTCAAACCTGCTTTTTTTAATAAAAGATTGGAAGAGAGTCAGCCGACGCTTGGGCTCGCGATTTGGGATATCCGAGGACATTATCTCAAGGACGCAATTTTTCTTTCTGATTATTTCTTTTATCTTCACTTTAAACTCATAACCCGAACCATCAAAGAAGACCACCATTTCTTCCGGCTTCATTCTCAAAACAGTAACTATTTGTCGTCCGATTTCTTTCGGACATTCAAACGTCATCCCTTCTTCAAGTTTTTGTCCGATAAAAAATCTATGCATATTATATTTTGCGACAAAATAAAAATTTAAGCAATTAATTTTAAAATCCGAACTTATCCAACACTTATTGAACGCTCGTTATTGAACACCAGGTATTGAGTAATAAGAAAAATCCCGTATGTGCGGGATTTTTTATGGTTCAACATTGCTCACCACAAGCGTAATATTTATCTTTTTCGCGCGAGCTCGCGATTTCCCAACTTTTTGTTACCGGTAATTTCGGAGTTGATATTAATAAAAGGAGGAAGTAAAACCTCGTCATTAAAATTAGTAAGCTCTATCTCAAGTATAGCGATACCCCTGCACCATTCGGGTTCCGTAAAAATATCAAGCTCAAAATATTGGTTTTGCCAGATGAAACAATGCCTGATTTTTTGGATAATTTCGAATCTCTCGTCTTTTTCATTCTGTATCGCGCCAAAATACTCTCGCGGGCTGATTGAGCTCTCGGTTTCGGTCCTGGTGCCCTCGCTTATCCTTCGTTTTATGGTTCTGTAATAGCTGGCCGACCCCTGATCTCCCCACCTTCTTACGCGCACATGGCCATCTTTCGCGCTTTTCAAATAACACTGCTCAATCGGAACTTTCGCGACTTTAATATGTTCGCATATCCGGCTTGCGCTTATCGGATCCACAAGAAATCTCCGTTCTATTTCAAGGGGTTCGGGTACCCCCAAATGGTGGCAAATAGCCTGCAAAAGGCGTTTCATTTTCCCTTCAAAATCCGTGCTGTTATCGATAATTCTGAGATGGGGATGGCCGGTCCATGCATTTTTATTTTCTTCATCTTTTTGGATAGCTTGTTCAACATTTTCTATCCGGGCATTATTATTTTCCTTGGTATAAAAAGAAGGAGCGCCGCTCGCCGCCGTTATAAGATGAAAAACCGCGGAATATCTTTGAAAAATCTGGCCTGTGGATAAACCCATTACCTCGATAACCGCCTCAAATTCCCCCGGCGAAAGATATGGGCGCGCGTCCATTAATCCCCTGTCACATATCAGAACCTTTTTATTATTAGGATAATTTTTCAGTATCTCCAAATATCGAGCTTCTTTTTCTATCATCATCATCATTAAATGATACTCAAAGTCAGATTGGCTGAGACCGTCCTGATTAACCCGGACATTATTCATAAGAAGCTCTGTCGCGGTTTCGGGTACGGTTACGGAGCTTATACCATAAGCCCATAATTTTTCGGGAATATAATTCAAAGCAGTGGATTTGCCGGCGCACGGCCCGCCCGTAATGACGATAACCGGAATATTTTGACTGTTCACCCTTACCTCCTTTTTTGTTTAAATTTATCAAACGCCTCAACAATGCCTTATTTTGAGATATTTGCGGGTTATTTTTTAAAAACTTGAGGGCTAATTTTTAAATGCCTGAGGACAAATTTGTTTTAAAAGAGCGTCTTTATCTATGCGGTTTTTTGATACCTCGCGGTTATAATCAACCATAGCGTAATTAACGTATCTCCAACATTTTTTTGGAAAGATATCCATCAAGTCCTGCTCTATTTTATCGGGATTATTTTCTTGAGTAAAACCCAGTCGCCTCGAAACCTGGCGAACGTGCGTATCCACGGCAATCCCTTCGGCAATATTATAGACGTGATTTAAAACGATATTTGCCGTTTTACGGCCGACACCGGGCAAAAGTATTAATTTATCTATATTTTTTGGAATTTTGCCGCCAAAATCCCGACGTATCACGCGCGCGGCAGAAATGATATTTTTTGCTTTTTGTTTATAAAATCCAAGTGGTCTTATCTCTTTTTCGAAAGTTTTAAGCTTGGCGTCCGCGAAATCATTGACTGTCCTATATTTTTTAAAAAGACCCTCGTCTTGTGTGATTTGATTCACTTTTTTATCGGTGGTCTGCGCCGAAAGAACGGTTGCCACAAGCATTTGGACGGGGGTTGAATATTTTAAAACAGTTTTTCCTGCAGGATATCTATTGCGCAGGCACTTATAAATTACTTCCGCTCGTTTTTTTATTTTATTTCCAGCCATTATTATTATTCGTACTACGTATATTAATATCTTAAATTATTCCCATTCATTCGTATATCGGAATCCTAATAGATATTTATGTCCGTAATGTTCAAAAAATTAAACGGACATGGTATAATATAAATAAGGAAGGATAGATAAGGCAATAAAAGGTTTTTTTGACATAACTGTCCGATAAGATGATCAGATGAAAAATCTGTCAAGTACTTTTACAAAACCCTTCATGAATATTGAAGGGTTTTGTGTTAAAAAGCGGTGGATAACTTCTGAATATCCAGTAGGTAAAGTATGTATAACATTAAGTCATGCCCGGGTCTTTTTTACAGAAAGAAGCTCCGAGTATGGCTTGGTGGACGCATATTGTGTTGAGAAATACGGCAAATTTGAAACTCTTCAAAGAAGAGGCCTCTTTAGTTGATGCTTATGGCGCCCTAAAAGAATACCTAAAAGAGAGACTTGTGGATATCCTTTATGTGCTGTTCAGCATCTTTACTTATTTCTACCTTGCAATAACAATAGCCACCTTCTTTTTTAACGAAAGCGTCCCGCCCTCATTCCCGTTCCTTGTCGAAACTCTCGCCGATCCATACTTGGGCGCTCTTGGAGTCTACCTCGTAATCAAGGAAGTCGAACGCCGAAGATTAAAAACAATACGCTTAAGACGCGAGTTCTTCGTATCAATCTGGGTTGCCTTTTTAATAACCGCATCCATCTTAAGCTATTTTGAAGAAGGCACATTTTTTAACGAAATATATAAAATAGTGGTCACAAACGCCTTCGCGGCAATAATAATCCGCGTCGGCATGTTCATAAGATAGTGTTACTATATTATCCTCGCGTCAAAACCCTCAATTTTCTTGAACAAAAATATTTTTTGTGTTATCTTTTATCATTATGAAGAGATGTATACCCTTAGCCGTGCTCCTGGTAATAACCGGATTGGTACTGGCTTGGTTCCTCTACCCTTGGGGTAACAATTCAGCCAAAGAAGAAAATATAACTCCTCCTATCCAAAACGAAACGGCTGAGGAAAATTTAAATAATATAAATGACCAAGAAATACAAAATATGACGGCAACATTCAAAACAAATAAAGGAGATATAGTGATTGAGCTTTTTACCGAAAAGATGCCGATAACCACGGGTAATTTTATAAAACTCACAAAAGAAGGATTTTATGACGGCACTAAATTTCACCGGGTTATAAAAGGATTTATGATCCAGGGAGGAGACCCCAATACCAAAGGGGCAAACACCGCCACCTACGGACAGGGAGGGCCGGGATACACTATTCAAGATGAATTTGTTGAAGGACTTTCAAATGTCCACGGGACTATCTCAATGGCAAACACGGGGCAAGCAAACAGCGGAGGAAGCCAGTTTTTTATAAACCTTGTGGACAACTCTTTCCTTGATTTTAATAAAGAGCCCATGGCGAGCAAACATCCTGTTTTTGGGCTGGTTATTGAAGGTATGGACGTAGTTAACGCTATCGCCAATGTCGCGACCGGAGCCAGAGATATGCCGATTAACCCCGTTATTATCAAAAAAATCGTTTTGGGCGAATAATCTTATAAAAACGTGAAAACAATACTTGTCACGGGAGGATCAGGTTTTATCGGTTCTAATTTGTGCGGATACCTTCTCAATAAAAATGACCGGGTTATCGCTGTGGATAACCTTTTTTCAAGCTCAAAAGAAAATATTGAGCGCTTTCTTTCAAACCCCGATTTTTCATTTATTGAGCGCGATATCAATAAAAAATTTGAAATTGAGGGAGAGATCGACCAAATTTATAATTTAGCGTGCCCCGCCTCCCCAATTTGGTACCAAAAAAATCCGGTGGAAACGGTAAAAACAAGCGTCCTTGGCGTAATTAATATGCTCGAATTGGCGCGCGAAAAAAAAGCGCGGATACTCCAAGCATCAACTTCCGAGGTTTATGGCGACCCGATGGAGCACCCCCAAAAAGAAACTTACCGCGGAAACGTAAACACTCTGGGACCGCGGGCTTGCTACGACGAAGGAAAGAGGTGCGCTGAAACCCTAATGATGGATTATCACCGCCAATACGGGACGGATATAAAGATAGTAAGAATTTTCAATACATACGGACCGCGGATGGCCATGGATGACGGACGGGTTGTTTCAAATTTTATAATTCAAGCTCTCAAAAATGAGGACATCACGATCTACGGCACCGGCTCACAAACAAGAAGCTTTCAATATATAGACGACCTCATCTCCGGAATGTCCGCCATGATGGAAAAGGAAAATTTTATCGGACCCGTTAACATAGGAAATCCTCAAGAATTTACTATCTTGGAAATTGCCGAAAAAATAATCGTGCTGACCGGTTCAAAAAATAAAATAACGTACAATTCTTTGCCTGAAGACGACCCTTTAAAAAGAAAACCGGATATAACTTTGGCGCGCGAAAAGCTGGGATGGGAGCCGGCCGTGCCTCTTGAAGAAGGACTCAAAAAAACGATAGATTATTTTAAAAAAATAGCCGAGAATTAAAAATACTCTCGCGATTGACCCTTTTTAATAAAACTGATAAAAAGGGACTAGATTGATATAAAAAAACTCAAAGGAGAAGAGGCGTGAAAATCAAAACGAAAGCGATGATGAGAATCTTTTTGCTGTTGACGATATTAATCGTTTTTCTTTATCTAAGGATGGAAAAAATCTCGAGAGAAGGATCAATGCCTAAACCTCCGGAAAAAGGAACGTTGTATGAGATAATGCCCGATAAAAATACGAGATAACGCCGGTAGACTTACTCAATATATACGAAATTAAGCGCTAAGGCGGGAGCTATAAAACCCCGCTTTTTTTTATTTTACGGCTCTTCCGTCGTGTATTCCCCGCAATTGACGCAACTTATAGTAGAGCTACCTGCAATCCCGATATCAAATTTGTTGTTGGAGAAAATTATGTTTTCCAAACTTACTATTGATGAATTAATTTTTATTCCCACCGCGTTGCTATTTTTTTGCTCAACGTGATCTTTTATTGTTGAGTCGATCATATCCAGGATCCCATCATCAATTATCCTTATTCCATATTGATAATTATTTTCGATAAGAGCGTTTCTTATAATAGCTTCGCCTCCTTTTATTCTAATTCCTCCCAAGTCTTCACCTATCCCTCCCCACTTACCGGCATAACGAAGAGTAAACCCCGATATATCGACAAAACCGCCGGACAATATTTCTATGCCGTACCAATCACCGAATTTTGGAGTCAAGTCGGGGCTGTTGTCGACATCACCGCCGATCGTATCATCATAAAAAGAAGTAAACACGACATCATCCGCGGACGAACCGTTATATAAGATCTTGCCTCCGTCTCGAACGGTAAATCTGCTTCTACCGGACTTATCGCCCTTGATAACAACGCCCGGCTCAAAAGAAAGAACAAAGCCGCCTCCCAAAGAAACCGTATCGTTCAAAATATAAGGCAGATCGTTTTTCTCAAGAGTGGATGCGCCGGCAGAAAGAAGATTGCTACTGATTAAAATTCCCTCAATCCCGTTTCCCGATCCATAATTTAAATTGATCTTAGGAATTAACCCAAATATCTCCATCGCTTTGGTTGTGTTATCAATAAATTCATTTGAATTTATTATCGAATCAGAAGCATCGATCGTTCGAAGGCCTATCGTATTATTTTCAAACTTATTAAAACTTATTACGGGGGATCCGCTTTCTACCAACACCCCGACGGCAATTGCGTCATTATTATTAAAACGAATAATATTATTTTTAAATTCCGCTCCGGAATTAATTAATGACACCCCATTAACCAAAGAGTGTTCAATAATAGAATTTTTAATTTCAATTTGATTCGCCTCAACCAGCAATGAAGTTCTTTGACTAGTGATGGTCGGAGTAAAAAATCTCCCCCCATAACGCACGATTACGTTATCAAGAACCGACCCGACGGATGATGAAGTAATATGAATGCTCCTATAATCCCCCGGGGCGGGCGCGGTCGTGGTAGCATCACCATTAAAATCTCCCCCATATTCATCATCCCTGAACGAAGTAAAAATTATAGGATCATCATCAGAACCCTCCGCGTTTATAACTCCTTCCACATTTATCCTACTCCCCCCTTCGGGATGAAATTTTATCACCACCCCCGGCTCGATCGTAAGTTCGGCTCCGGATTTTACCGTAAAAAATTTGCTCGGAACAAGGTATGTGCCCTGCGATTTTTTAAGAACTGTTTTTGTGTTTATAGAATCGCCATTGGCAATTTGATAACTAATACTATTTTTTGCCCCGGGCGTTGCGTTCAACAAAGCGCCGTCAACGCTTACTCCGTTTTTTAAAAAAGTATTATGAGTCCCCCAATTTGCCCAATCGGAAGATGGCGACAAAGGATCAAATTTTTCCATAGACCTGCCCCCGCTATAGGTTGTTCCCTTCGCGCACCAATTATAACAATAAGGGACCTCGTCAATGGTTGTTGATGCCCTAATAAGTTTTAAATTTTCTCCCTTATTATTAAGTCCGACCCCGAAGCCCACCCATAGATCGGCATTAATATCTATCACCGGACTTTCTGACGCCTCATCTTCTTCATCCGTGTTTTTTCTTTCTATTAAATAATAACCGCCCGCAGAAATCGTCCCCGTAAGATTTATATGAGGAGAATTATCTGATGCTGAATATAATACCCAAGAGTCGCCGAATGTTATTTCCCTGCTTGTCGGGTTGAACAGTTCTATCCACTCGTCTTCCGGATGATCGGGTGTACCCATCCACGCGACTTCATTAATAACTACCGGCGTGTTAAATATTTCTACCTCCAAAGTTTTTTCGGCTCTATTTCCGGCGAT
>PFCN01000041.1:0-725 GCA_002774705.1 Candidatus Niyogibacteria bacterium CG10_big_fil_rev_8_21_14_0_10_42_19 | reverse complement strand
AGTTTGAAAATTCGACTCACAAGATAATTCATAGTTTTTTATTTCTTCGTTAGATAACCAATTTAAATTTAAAATACTTGATGTGGTTAAACATCCGTCCGGAGAAAGAGAGTCATCGCATTCAAATATACTGAACTCAAGATCGGGGGCGCGAGAATCAACAAATAAAGATATTTCTCGAGCTTGAGATTTATTATCGGCAAGATCGATTGCGTAAAACTCTATGGTTGTGGTTCCTTCATTTAAATTGATCGGAATTTGCCAAGCGCCGGTTGAGTCCGCATTGGAGGTTGTATCATCAAAATTATTACTTATGACCGAGCCGGCCTCTGCCGTTCCGGAAAATAAAATATTAGAATCGGTAAAAAATATAGAGAGATCTCCTGGTTTTAATATTATTGGGGGCTCCGGCGAGGTCGTATCGGCCTGTTGTATTTCGTTATTTACTTCATCGCCATTACCGCCGGTATCAACCGGAACTCCGCCACCCCCTCCTCCGCCGGCAGGAACGGGGAACAATCCTCCGTTAACATTAGGATTATTTGAAAGAGTTGAATTTTGTTCGGTTGTATTTTGCTGTTGTATTTGAATATCTTGTTCTTGCGAATCGCTCTCTCCCAAGACCTCGCCGATCTCGTTATCAGATCTTTCTTCCGGCTCTTCATTTTTAATTTTAACCTCAACAATCTTAGGCCTTGCTTCAACGACCGTTGTTGGTTTAATAT
>PFCN01000025.1:6071-6160 GCA_002774705.1 Candidatus Niyogibacteria bacterium CG10_big_fil_rev_8_21_14_0_10_42_19 | reverse complement strand
CTATGCCGTGAGCTCGTCTGACGATGACCTGTGGACATCAAGATCTTCCGTAAAACTACCCGCCTTAAGTTTGTCGGCGGGGCAAATTT
>PFCN01000025.1:5642-6011 GCA_002774705.1 Candidatus Niyogibacteria bacterium CG10_big_fil_rev_8_21_14_0_10_42_19 | reverse complement strand
CTCTTATGGCCTCCCGAAGTATTATTAGAGCCTTTGAGGCGACTTCAAAAGGTCAGATCAATGTGATATCCGATAATTTTAATAGGGCTCTTTCATTGTCAAAAGGAACGATAGGCACGCCCGAGATCAGGGAGCAGATATCTCAAACGGTTCTTCAGATTCCACCCGAAAAAATAATAGAGATGCAGGAGATCAAAGACCTATATTTATTGGCTGTAGGTGAAATGGAAAAACAGGTTGCTTCCGATAAGGATGGTGATTTTGAAATAAAACATAATATTATCCTAGGGAGGCTTTATGATAGATATAATATGGCCACAGGAGAGCCGGAATATCTTCAAAAATCCATTGAACAATATAAAAAGGCGA
>PFCN01000025.1:1131-5414 GCA_002774705.1 Candidatus Niyogibacteria bacterium CG10_big_fil_rev_8_21_14_0_10_42_19 | reverse complement strand
ATATCGAACCCTCCATTTTGCAAAGAGCGTCCGATTTTGCGTTACAAAAAGGAGCCGACGAGAGGATAATTTCTTTTGTGGCCAAAGTAAGTCAATTAAAAGAGGAGATGGAAGAGAAGGATATAAGTTCTCAAAATAATTAATTTTTTCTTAACGACATTTCTTTATTATCAGTTTACGTTTTTTTCGCCAAAAGTATTATGTGTGGCTCCGATTCGGCTTTTATAGTTAATAGGGGGAGGACTTATCCACAAAATAGTTTGACTTTTTAGTGTCAATTTGCTATAAAAGACGAAGTGAGTGCCTTCCGTTGCAAAGCGGAAACCAAATATACATCGCAGAAAGCCCCGCTTTTAGCGGGCTTTTCTGTTTTTTATTTTATTGCTTTCGGTTTCGTGGTATAATATTATTAGAAGTTCATTATCTAGTTCTTTCTTGATCCCGAAAGCCGGAGATGAGAGCACTCACAAAGTGATGTATTTTGGAGTAAAGCCTCTCTCCGGCTTTCGGGGTACGGAAACCGGACTTATTTTTTAGGGGTAGTGTTTATAAAAAAAATTTTATAAAATTTTTTTTAGTTTTGAAAACTTTAATCAACAATCTTAATATCTCGCTCCGGAATATTTTTCTTTTTTTTAAAAAGTGCATTTTGTTGAGTTTTGGTAATAATTTTAGATAAAATTATTTTTTTTTGTTACTTTTTTGTTTTATTTATCATGTTAGAAGACGCGTTATCGTTGTTTTAGGTTTTTGGAACACTCACAGAATAATTTTTCGGCAATTTCTAACAGGATTTATCCACAGTTTCGTATTTTTTTATTGCTTTTTGTTTTTTTATATTGGATAATGAATGTAGAAGATCTTTTTTAAAAATTTTTTATAAAAAATTTTTACACTCTTTTTTTTCCCGCTTACGTCGGGATGACAAACACTTCGCGGTCGATGTTTGTTTAGTTGAGTGAATATTCAATCATGGCAAAGAAAAAAGCAGCAAAGAAAAAAGCTGTCAAGAAAACAAAGAAGCGCAGATAGCTTCCATCCTCCCCTCCTTTACAGGAGGGGAGGTTTTGTTTTTGCTGTTTTGTGGCGGATATTGTATACACGGCGCTTCATAGACTTAAAATATTTTTTTATTTATAATAAGAATATGGTAGTCAGAATACTTTCTACGAATATTAAATTAACACCATCAACAAGGGATTCCATAGAGACAAAAATAGTTAAGACCGTCGAGCGCCTTTTGGAAAGAGACGACGCGCAAATGGATATAGTTTTGGATATAGAGGTCGGGAAAATAAGCAAGCATCGTAAAAAGGGCGATGTTTGGTTTTGCGAGGCAAATCTTTCGGTGCTCTCTAAAAATAAACCCCTAAGGGCCCGATCCGAGGAATCAAATCTTGAGGCGGCAATTGATGAAGTTAGATATGAATTTGAACTTGAAATTAAAAAACAAAAAGAAAAAACAAGAACAAAAAAGCTCAAAGGAGCGAGACGCCTTAAAGAAAGTCAGAGTAAATAAGATTTTTTTGGTATTAAAGACCTTATGTATTTTTTTGAAACATCCCATCAACGGTTTGCGCGTTCTTCCGCGGGGATAAATTATTATGATTGAAAGAACGCTTAAATTGGATTATACTAACCTCTGTGAAAAAACAACATTCTTTTTAACCGGATCTGGAGGCATTATATCGTGACCTTCGCTTTTTTCTTAATTGGTTTTTTATTAAATTATTTTTATGCCATTTTTAGATAAATTATCAAAAATATTCGGTGACTCCAATAAGCGTTATATTTCGAGCCTTGATGGTATTGTTGAGAAGATAAATTTACTTGAAGGGTCGTTCGAAAAAATTGTTTTGGAGGATCTGCCCGGAAAAACAAAAGAATTGAGGGGTAGGATCAAAAACGGCGCAACGCTCGATAGTATTTTACCCGAAGCTTTTGCTCTTGTGCGTGAGGCTTCGAAGAGGGTGTTAAATATGCGCCATTTTGACGTTCAGTTGATCGGAGGAATAGTCCTTCACGAAGGCAAGATCGCCGAAATGAAAACGGGGGAGGGTAAAACTTTGGTCGCGACCCTTCCGCTTTATTTAAACGCACTCACGGGAAAAGGCTGTCATATTGTTACTCCTAACGATTATCTTTCAAAGATAGGGGGAGGGTGGATGGGCCCGGTTTATCATGCTCTCGGTGTTTCTGTTGGAGTTATAACTCACGACTTCTCGGGGGTATATGACCCGGGGTATTCCGATCCTCATGATTATGGAGACGAGCGCCTTAGTCATTGGCGTCCAGTTTTAAGGTCTGAAGCCTACGCCACGGATATAACTTATGGCACCAACAACGAACTCGGCTTTGATTATTTAAGAGATAATCTTGTTTATTCCAAAGACAGGATGGTCCAGCGCGGGCACCATTATGCCATTATTGACGAGGTTGACTCTATTTTGATTGATGAGGCAAGAACCCCGCTTATCATATCGGCGCCAGATACCGAATCAACCGAATTATATAAATTATTCGCGAAGATCGCTCCAAAACTCGAAAAAGAGCTCGACTATAATGTTGATGAGAAAATGAGAGCGGCGACGATTACGGATGATGGCATCGACAAAGTTGAACAGCTTTTGGGTATAAAGGATATTTATTCGGAAGGCGGGATTAAATATGTCCATCATCTTGAGCAGGCATTGAGAGCGACTGCTTTATTCGCGCTTGATAAAGATTATGTCGTAAAATCGGGCGAGGTTATTATTGTTGACAGTTTTACCGGACGCATGATGCCCGGAAGAAGGTGGTCTGACGGCTTGCACCAAGCAATCGAGGCAAAAGAAGGAGTAGCTATCCAAAAAGAATCCCGCACGGTGGCTTCAATTACTTTCCAGAATTATTTTCGTATGTATGAAAAATTATCCGGAATGACCGGCACCGCCATGACATCAGCCGAAGAATTCCATAAAGTTTATGGTCTTGAAGTAATGAGCATTCCTACGCATCGCCCGCTTGTTCGGAAGGATCTTCAGGATCGTATATATCAGACCGAAGAAGGTAAATTAAAAGCGGTAACGAGGGAGATTAAGGAAAGAAACGAAAGGGGCCAGCCTGTTTTAATCGGGACGGTTTCGATAGAAAAAAATGAATATCTTTCCAGATTTCTTCAGAAGGAAGGGATTAAACATCAGATGCTTAACGCAAAAAACCATGAATATGAGGCTCAAATAATCGCGCAGGCCGGAAGGTTGGGAGCGGTAACCGTGGCTACGAACATGGCGGGTAGGGGGGTGGATATTATTTTGGGAGGGAGCCCTCAAAATAAAGACGATGCCGAAAAAATACGAACTCTTGGAGGGTTATGCGTCGTAGGCACCGAACGCCACGAAGCAAGGCGCATTGATAATCAGCTTCGTGGCCGGGCCGGGCGTCAGGGCGATCCGGGTGAGACGCAATTTTTTGTCTCTTTTGAAGACGATTTGATGCGTATTTTTGGATCCGACAAGATCAAGAACATGATGGGTAAGCTTGGAGTTCCGGAAGATGAACCTATTGAGAACAATATGGTCTCAAAAGCATTGGAATCGGCGCAGGGTAAGATAGAGGGTTTTAATTTCGATTCACGTAAACACCTGCTGGATTACGACGACGTAATGAACCGTCAGAGAAAATCGATCTATGAAAAAAGAAGGGAGCTTCTTTTTTCGGATGATAAAACGATCAAAGATATGATCTATGAAATGCTTGGGCGGGAGGTCCGGGCGATTGCCGATTTTCATTTGGCGGGTGATTTTATAGACGACTGGGACCTTGAGGAAGTATATGAAAATATTAAAGCCCGCTTTGGGGTTGGTGAAGAGGTGAGGGGGTCTCTTTTACAAATGAGGTCGCAAAAGATAGATTCGGATGAATTGAGAGGGAAGATACAGTTATATTTGCAGAATTTATGGGAAGGTCTTCTTGAAAAAAGGATCAAAGAGGTCGGCGAGTCCGCGTTTATAGATTTAATGCGCGTGTATCTCCTTCAAATAACCGATACTCTTTGGACCAATCATTTGGAGGCGATGGATTATTTGCGCTCATCCGTAAACCTTCGAGCTTACGGCCAGCGTGATCCGTTGGTTGAATATAAAAATGAAGGATCGAAGATGTTTCGTGAGATGCAGGCAGCCGCAAATATGCATTTGTCGCATGTGGTTTTAAGGGTCGGGTCAAATCCTCCTATAAAACAGGAAAAGCTGGTTGAAAAGCATGAAGGGGCCGGCTTGATCGGAAGTGACGTGATTAAGCAA
>PFCN01000025.1:0-1107 GCA_002774705.1 Candidatus Niyogibacteria bacterium CG10_big_fil_rev_8_21_14_0_10_42_19 | reverse complement strand
TTAAGCAACGGGCAAATGATGGCGAGCAGGTGTCCAAAAAACACGCTGGAGTAGGTCGGAATGATCCTTGTCCGTGCGGTTCTGGGAAAAAACATAAGAAGTGTCATGGGAGATAAGAGTAAAGAAAATGGACCCAGAGGACCCATATGCGAGATAACTTATTTTTTGTCTCTCCATTCTTTGCTTGCGAACTTTTTTCCGCATTTCTTGCATTGAATGCCGCTAGAGTTAGGAGTACCACGACAATCGAGCACGAAGTACCAATATTCTACTTCGCCACCACATTTGGGACACGGCGTTTTGTAAGTACCACATCTGTCTAATGAGCTCATGGTTATCTCCCGTCAAATTGGTTCTGCGTATAGTAAAGCATATTAGAAAATAATAGACAAACTCCCCATGACATTTTCTACAAACCGACCAATTTGATGAGTGCGTTACTAGGAAAACGGCTTATCCGCTAGAGGCGGACCCGCCTCTAGCGGGAAATAAAGAAAATCCCTGCGGTTGGGTATTAAAAAAGCAAAAGTGCCATGGCTAAATCGTTTCGCTATTGGCGAAATGATCGCCCGACTATTTTACTGCGTAAAATGGTTTAGGGGGCGTAGAAAAAAATAAAAAGCCCCGTATTAGACAGGGCGCTCAAAAGTTTTTTTGCACTGAGAACATTTCAAATTTTTTAAAGGGATATTACAGGTTGGGCAGTAGAAATAGAAACAGGTGCTTTGTGTATCAGGGTGAAGATTGCATTTCGGACAATCACCGCGTTCGTCCAAACGAGCAGTGCATGGTGGGTCGTCGTGATGTTTAACCATTGTCGCTTTTGCCATCGCATCCTCCGAAAAAATAAGATTCTAATGGTAGAGTATAATATCCATATGGTATAGTCAATAAATAATAACATTACCATGGCAAGTAGATCAAAAACTAAAATCAAAGTTGTAGTCATGGGTGGGGCGGGATTTATTGGGTCCAATCTTGTTGATGCGCTGGTGGAGAAGGATTTTATGGTACACGTGATAGATGATCTATCAAACGGAAAGCGGGAAAATGTTAATAAAAAGCCCGTCTCCATGTAAAGAATATTTTAAATTTAAGGTTTATCCG
>PFCN01000028.1 GCA_002774705.1 Candidatus Niyogibacteria bacterium CG10_big_fil_rev_8_21_14_0_10_42_19 | reverse complement strand
TTATTAAAATATTACGACCTTTTTAATAATTCCGGCTTATTGTCACAAAAGAGTATTTTTTGGGTGCCAAAAAGGCGGATTTTTAAACTGTTTTTATGATATCACGGATTTTTAGAGGATACAATCAATGTGAAGAAGGGTTTCTTGTCTTTCATTTTTTAAGATGAACCTACCATGTAATAAAAAGTTGCCGTTAAATTCAGGCCCGTTTTTGTTTAATTCGTCGGTTTTGAGTGAAACCGTTAATTAGGAGAGCCAGACGATCTTATTTTTTTTATCTTTTCTCCCCTTAAATCCGTTTATCTCGCGTATTCAACAACTCGTGTTTCGCGGATAAGATGCACTTTTATTTCTCCCGGATATTTAAGCTCTTCTTCTATGCGATCGGCAATCTTTCTTGCCAGTAGCTTTGATTCCGCTTCTGATATTTTATCGGGAGTTACAAAAATCCTTATTTCTCGTCCGGCTTGTATGGCGTATGCTTTTTCTATACCTTCAAATGCCGTCGCTATACGCTCAAGCTCTTCAAGGCGTTTAAGATAATTTTCTACCGTATCGCGCCTGGCGCCCGGTCTTCCGCCCGATATGGAGTCAGCCGTTTGTACTATTATTGATTCAATGGATTCGTAGGGGTAGTCACCATGGTGCGCCTGCATTGCTTTTATTACGTTTTCATCCACTCCGAATTTTTGCAATATCCTTCTTCCAATCTCAACATGTGTCCCCTGGATCTCGTGGTCAACCGCTTTACCGATGTCATGGAGTAAAGCCGCTTTTTTGGAGATTTGTACATCGGCTCCCAGCTCTGAGGCAAGCATTCCGGCAAGATGGGACATCTCGATAGAATGTTGCAGGACATTTTGTCCGTAGCTTGTTCTGAAGCGGAGCCGTCCGAGGAGGGTCATTAGGCGTTGATCTATATCAAAAACCCCTACCTCATAAACGGCAGCCTCTCCCGCTTCTTTTATCATTCTCTCCACTTCCATTTTGGCTTTATCAACCATTTCTTCGATTCGCGCCGGCTGTATTCTCCCGTCAATCAGGAGATTTTCTAAAGCGATTTTGGCAATCTGTCTTCTCACCGGATCAAAGCTTGAGATTATGACAGAACCGGGTGTTTCATCAACTATAACCTCAACTCCGGCCGCGCGTTCAAAAGCGCGTATATTGCGTCCTTCTTTGCCTATTATCTTTCCTTTTATATCTTCGGAAGGGATTACTACATTGGTGGTGGTTATTTCCGAAACTCCGGATGAGGCAAGACGCTGGATAACTGTAGAGATTATATCGCGCGCTCTTGCTTCCATTTTTTCGGCGCCATAAAGTTCCATTTTCTGCATTCTTTGGACAAGGTCGTTCTCATATTTTTTCTCGATCGAAGCGATAAGCATTTCACGAGCCTCATTTTCGGAAAGGCCGGTTATTTTTTCTAGTTCCCCCATCTTTTTTTCTTCAAATTTTTCGAGTTCTTCCTGCTTCAGCTTAAGCTCTTTTGACCTTTTTTCGATGGTTAGGACATCTCTTTCTACCGCGGTTTGTCGTCTTTCAACCGTTTCTTCTTTTTTGATTATACGGTCTTCAAGCGAACGAAGATCCCGTTCTTTTTGGCGGGTTTCTTTTCGAGAATCTTCAATTACGGTTTCGGACTTTTTTTTGGCCTCCTCAAGGACTTTCTGCGCTTCGGTTTTAGCGTCGAGGAGAAGCTTCTTTAATTTTAATTCTATTGAGTTTTTTCTCTGCAGGGCTACCACATGCCGTAACAGATAACCGATCACGGCTCCAACCAAAAGTAAAACAGCCCCTACTACGAATAGTGTTATTAGGTTCATATAAGTAGGACGTCCCCATCATTTCAGCCAGAGGCTGATCCGCCTTCGGCGGAAAAGGAAAATGTTTCATGTTCATGTGGATTTCTCAGTAATGAAGGATTCGTTTTAAGTTTCATTAATAATGATAATTATACTTAATATAGTATCAGATTTTCTATTGGAAGTCCAGCTTTTTGGTTGTTGGCCAATAAATATCACTTTTTGGCCTAGGAGCTCTATGACTTTAAATATTAAATAACTTGGTACTAAATATTTAAAATTTTCGTGTGAGAGAAAATTTTAGGCTGTGTTACAATTAATCAATGCCGAACGATTATAGGTCAATTTTAAAAATACCTTATAAGCTGGTGGTGCTTGTGGTGCTTGATGGATTTGGGGTTGCGCAACGCTATCAGCCGAACAGCACTTGGAATTATGCCAAGCGCCCGACAATGGAATATATGGAAAGATATTGGCCGTTCACAACCCTGCAGGCATCAGGAGTCGCGGTGGGTCTTTCATGGGGGGAGCCTGGTAATTCCGAGGTGGGGCACTTGACCATGGGGGCTGGCCGTGTAGTTTTTACGCATCTTCCGCGGATCATTGTCGCGATACAAGATGAAACCTTTTTTACTAATCAGGCCTTTCTTGACGCGTCAGCTCACGTGAAAGAGAATAATTCGTCTCTTCATTTAATGGGGCTTTTTTCTTCGGGTTCGGTTCACGCTTATGCCGAGCATTTGTACGCATTACTTGAATTCGCAAAGCGGGAAAATATTGAAAGGGTTTTTTTACATCTTTTCACCGACGGGCGAGACGCGCCTATGCAGGAGGCGGCTAAATATTACGCGCATTTTTTCGAACGGATCGCGCAGGAATATCCGTTCGCCAAAATAGTTTCACTAATCGGCAGAGAGTATTCTATGGATCGGGATGGCCACTGGGATAGAATACAAAAAACATTCGACCTTTTTGTAGAAGGCGCGGGCAAAGCATTTACCGATATCTCCTCATACATAAAAGAAGAATATAAAGCAGGTTTCACGGATGAGTTTATATCCCCGGGGTTTCTTGCCGATGAGAATGGAAAGGCGGTTGGGAGAATGTCTGACAACGACGCGGTGATATTTTTCAATTATCGCGAAGACAGCGCGCGCGAAATAACGGATGCGATAATTTCGGATGGTTTTGAAAAATTTAAGCGAAGAAAATTGAATAATTTGGTATTCGTAACAATGACCGGATATGATCTTCGTTTTTCGGCTAAAGTCGCGTTCCCTCCGCTTGATATAGTTCATCCTCTCGCGCGAGTGGTATCAGACGCGGGGCTGACCCAATTTCACGTTGCTGAAACCGATAAGTACGCGCACGTGACATATTTTTTTAACGGCGGAAGAGAAAAACCCTACCCGGGAGAGGAGAGAACTCTTGTGGCTTCTATAAAAACAGACAGGTATAACGAGACGCCCGAAATGTCCGCTTCTAAAGTTACTGAAGAGGTCATCTCGGCTCTCGGCAAGTACGATTTTATTCTTGTTAATTTTGCTAATGCCGACATGGTCGGCCACACCGGAGATTTTAACGCGACGGTCAAAGCGATAGAAACTCTGGATTATTCTTTGGGGGCGTTGATTCCCAAGGTTCTTGAATCGGGCGGAGTGATGATAGTTACGGCAGATCATGGTAATGCCGAAGAAAAGATTTATACCGGTACCGGAATAAAACGCACCAAGCATACAATTAATCCAGTCCCATTTTTTTTGGTATCGAATGAAACAAAAAATTTCGTGGAAGTGGACAAAAATGAGATTATAAAAAAATATACGAAGACCGAAGGAATGTTGCCCGATGTCGCGCCGACCGTTCTTAGTCTACTTGGCCTCGCCGTTCCCAAAGAAATGACCGGTATCAATCTTCTTCCGAAGTTAATAAAATGATCTTTGTTTGTAAAAAAATAAAATTTAAAGCATGTATTTTTTAAGAACGATTTTTTCTTTTCCGTACGAATTGAAAAACTTTCCGTCATCGATCAAGCGTATTTCGCTCGTGATGTTTTTGTATTATTTAGCGTGGGGGGTGATAGACCCGTTCTTTACCATTTATCTTAAAGATACCTTGGGGAGTTATACCGACGTCGCTTTCATTACCGCTTTTTTATATTTTTTTTCAATGTTGATCTCTTTGCCGATAGGGGATCTCGCCGATATTGTTTCGAAGAAAAAACTCATAAGAATATTTTTGATTTTTTATTTTCCTTTGGCGCCCATCATTTCATTTTTGAGCACTATAGGCCATTTTATTTTTTTTCGTATTTATCACGCATTTAACGCGACCGGTCTTTGGTCATCTATAGAATCTTACGTGCGCGAGAATTCTCCCGCGGCCAGGACTTCCGGTAGTATTGGTTTTTTTAATTCTGCCGTTTCTCTTGCCTCTATAATCGGGGCTTTTGCCGGAGGGTTTTTGGTGGCGCGATTCGGAATAAAAAATATTTTTTATTTTATTCCCGTATTTTTTATTGCGGCATTTTTTATGACGATATTTCTTCACGATGACCGTGGGGTACAAACTATAAGCGAAGGATTGAGGAGGCTTTTTGCCAAGAAGGTCTTTCGTTTTGAGGCGCGTGATTTTATATCAATCGAGGGAATGCCGGTCGTTACTTATTTTTCGTTTATTTATAATATGATTTTTTACGGCAGTTTGGTTGTGCTTCCTCTTTTTTCGGAATATTTGGGAGCAAGTTCGGTTGAGATCGGTTTGGCCTACGGACTATTTTTTGTGCCATATCTTTTTGAGGCCCCGTTTTCTATCATGGCTGACCGTTTTGATCGAAGAAAAATTTTGATTTTCGCTTCTTTGGCATCCGTTATGTTTTTGACCTTTGCTTCGCTTACGCAAAGTATTTATATGCTTTTTTTCATTTCGTTTTTTCTCGCTCTTTCATTCGCTTTCATCGCTCCGAACATCGAAGGCATTGTTACCAAGCTTATGCCCCGGGATCGGATAGGGGAATTTAACGGAGTGTATCGCTCGGTTGTTCTTCTCGCGGCGTCAATCGGTAGTATGATCATAGGCCCTATTGCCGATCGGTTCTCGATTCAGACTCCGTTTCTTGTCGGTGCCTTTTTTATGGTTGTGTTTCTTGGTTGTGTTTTATTGGCGGGCCCTTTTTTTGAATCGGTGAAAAAGTTTACGCCCGAAGTGGGGGCGGGCTAGGTTTAAGCCCCTTTTTTATTTATTCTAAATTTTATAAAATTATTTTAATGACAAATATTTCAAAAGATCTGATTTTTTTCAAAAAACGAAGAGAGTGGGCGAAATCAAACAAATATAAAAAGCCCAAGATTATTTTGGTTGATATAGATGGCACAATTGTAAAACCCAAAGTCAGGATGTATTCAATGTCGGAAGAAAAACTGGGCAAAAAAGAAATTTTTAAACTTGAAAAGAACAGGACGGCGCCGTTAAGAAGAGAAATGATAAAAAGAAAAATAAGCTTCGAAAAATATCTTATTGAGTTGTCAAAAATTGATATCGAGCTCGGTGAATATTATAAAGATTATAAAAAGTTCTTTTTTGGGTTGATGAAGAAAAATATGATCAATATTCCTCTGGTGAAGGCTTTAGGAAAATTAAAAATAAAAAATAAAATTAAGGTTATATTTTTAACTTCCAATTTAAAAATATACGGCGAAATAATATCAGACAATGTTTTGAGACTTTTGAAAGAAAAAGGAAAATTTGACGGGGCGGTAGGTGCGGAATATAAATTTGATAAAATAGGCAAGGCGGTCGGAGTTTCAATGTTGATAAGTCACAAAGACGGAAATTGCGAGGGTGTAAAATTTATGACAAAAATAACCGCCATAAAAAAATATTTTAAGAAAAACGGAATAAAGGTCAAGAACAATGAAGTGGCGGTGGTTAGCGACGCGGATACGGACCTCATGAAATATTTTGGTTTGGGCGGTTTGGTGCTGTATCCTTTGGAAGAGCTTTCCGATCAGTTTAAGCATATAGAATATATTAAAAATGCCAGAAGAGGCTTGTTTGATTTTTGTGTAAATTATGGGAAAGGCAAGGATATGGAAATAGCTCAAAAGAAATGGGAGCTTGTTTTAGGTAATCCGAATATTTTAAAAAATTCAGATATGAATATTAGAAAAATAATTAAAAACAATGGTAAAAAGAAATAAAATTATAGCTATACATGGACCTGCGGGAATAGGCAAGACGGCGATTGCGGGAAAATTGTGCAGAAAACTTCCGGGGAAAAACGCGCGTATCTCGGTGGATTATTTAAGAGACATGCTTTGTATGCAGTATGGCGGCGGTAAAATGTCCGATCGGTATATCGCTTTGGCTAAAAAAATAATTCCGGAATTAACTTTAAAATTATTAAAGGAAGGATATAATGTAATTATTGAAATTGCGCCCCCTACGCTTGAAGATGCTGGTAAAATTGATAAGTGGCTTGCGCGTAAGTTAAAAGATATGGGCGGGAAAGTTTTTCTTCTTCATGCTCCGCTCGCCTCTGTCTTAAAAAGAAATAAAAAAAGAAAAGGAGAGTTTGGTCAGGGGAATTTGAGCAAAGATTTGACTAAACGTTTGTATGACTATTGTGAAAGATTTTTGGATTTGAATGATTATATAGTCATTGACACGGGAAAATTCGGCGCGGATAAAACAACCTCGGTTATTTTGAAAAAAATTTGAATTAAGGATTGAATTAATGCTTAAAGTTTAGTAAGATTGGTGTCGCAACTACGCCCTCATGGTGAAATGGATATCACGCGTGGCTTCGGACCACGAATTCCGGGTTCGAGTCCTGGTGAGGGCATTATTAAAGCGGAGGACCATGAGGTTGTGGTTCTCCGCCAGAGGCGGACCCGCTTTTGGCGGGAAATCCTGATGGGCGCGCTTTGCGCGGGAGATTAAAAAAACTAAAATAAATCTTGGAAAAACTAAGGGGAACCTCAGGCTTATTTTTCGGCTTTTAATGTACGATCGTACATTAAAAGCCGAAATGCCACAATATAAGTTATGGGGTCTCGACTCGCGTATTTTTGGGTGTATTTAGGGTTGACAAGATGAAAATTTCATGATAACCTCTTGGGTAGATTTAAATATTCTTATTAAAAGGGGAGGTGTTCCAAATGGCAAGGCAAGGAGGTGGTGGACAGCAGAAGAAAAATATCGGAGGCGGTCATAAAACTAACAAAGCCGCGCAGAAGAAGCGCGCGACCTATGTGTCTCGCGGCGGGTCCGTCAGGAATCGGATGCGCCGGATCAAAAGAGATGCGCGCAATAAACTTCCGGAAGTGGTGGAGCGTAGGCGGGCAAAGAAGGCTGCCGCGGCCGCCAAGCCCGAGAACAGGGAACATCGCCGGATGGCCAAAGAGCTTCGCAAGAAGCGCCAGGCCGCCCGACGAGGAAATCTCGAGGTTTTGAGAGATCTCGAGAGGAATGATGTCCCAGTTCGGGACATCAAGAGCGAGGCCCATTTCGCGGCCAGAGCTCTCAAAGGAGACCGCAAGGCCTTCGGAGTCCTGGAGGAGTGCTATCCAGAGACGGCGAAGGCGATCAAGAAGAAGATCTCCGATGAGCAGAAGGAGGTCGAGGCCAAGGTCAAGAAGTCTCTTTCCGAAGCGGATGACGTCATTAAAGATGTCAATGCCGAGGCCGAGGCCCAGAAAGAACTCTCCGAGGAGTAGAAGATCGAGGTCGAGCACAACGCCATGCTTGATCGCGAGGTTGAGGCCACAAGAAGGGAGGGCCCGTCGTTAGTTCATTGACCCCAAGATTTGTCTGCCGATAGCGGCGGGAGGGATATCCGGTAACATTCCTTGTTTTGTTAAGAGGGAGGTCCGGCCCCATCCCCCTACGTGATCGGGGTTTATGGGTGTGGTCACCCCCCCCGTCGCTACCGGCGCGAACCCCTTGGAGGATTTTTTAAAACCTCCAGGGGGTTTTTTTTAATTTTACATTATAAAAAATGCCCCGCCTGTTTAGCACAAGCGGGGCTTTGGTTTTACGCTCTAATAAAGAGAATTCTCCAGGATCCTTTTTGCTCTTAGGCAATCGGGATCCTTTTTACATATCTCGAGTTCTTTGTCTGATGAAAGAGCTTGGTCAATTCGTTTTTCGGCCCATTTTATGGTCTCCTCGCCCGACCAATTTTTTTGGGCCCGTCTTTTTGCTCTTTTTGGAGGAGATGATTTCTCCGGAAGGGTTTGGCGTGGTTCTTTCCATTTTTCGTAGGGCTCCTCCCGTTCCTTGTCGGGTTCTTCCCATTTTTCATCCGGGATATCTCCAGGGATATCGGGGAGGTCTTCAAGAATGTCTTCTTCATCCTCCTCTTCAGACTCTATCTCCTTTGGGACCCTAGGAGGCGGGGGTTTTTTTGATTTGAATGATTTTTTCACCCCACTCCATATTTTTTCTATTTGGGAACCCCATGCAAAGCGTTTGGCGATCTCCGGTGTCCCGGGTATTAATTGTTCTTGTGTTGCCGGACTGTACTTTTTTACCAGAAGGGTTTCGCCGGTTTTTTTGTCCAGCTTATATTCCGGCTGGACCCAGTATATTTTTTCCTCATGTTCCGCGTACATAAACTTTGCCTTTCCCGTATCGCGATCAAAATATATATCCGGAAGAAGTGTTGTGGAGGTTAGAACGATAAGGATAATTATCCAGCGCGCCCACTTGAAGCCGCCGGTTATGGCATTAGCTGCGTCATCGCTGATTCCGACCGGCTTGTACAGCGTCACAACCGACACAGCCATCCACGGGAGTAGTACCGCAATTAAGATAAAAGCCCCTCTGATCGTCAGGTTCATGTTCGGCGATAAGTATCCACCGACCAGCCATCCGGTAAATAACCAGATGGCGCCTGCGACCGCGGTAATCGCGACTGCCATCCCGACTTTTTTTGCCGCAGGATTTTTTAAAAACTCCTGCAGTCGCCCTGTCGGGTATCTCCACAAGAAAATACCGATTCCTATCCCTACCGCAAAAAACGGCAGGAACCACCCGACATATTGGAATATGGGGGCGAGCAGGAGCCATAGTATCCATACAGCGAAAAGCGATATCGCTACAGGAATGAGTACTTTACGAAGAGGATTCATCGCTCGACCCCTCCTTTCCAAGAATTTTTTCCGTGGCGGATTTTATCCCGCCGATTGCCGACACAACGGCGTTGATCCCTTTCTTGTTGGCGGCCGCGTTTTTTAATTCTTTAACCGGCTTTTCAAAAAACTTACTGCCCAAGGCGACGATTGCCGCGGGCCAGTTGTCTTTGAAGGGCTCGGAGATGGAGGAAGCTTCCTCCCCGCGGGCCTTTCCGATTATCTTGATGCGTTCGGCTTCCGCCAACACCTTTTCATCGAGGTCGTATATCTCGGCTTCTTTGATGCGGTAACCGTACTTCTTTAATTCCTTTCTGAGATCTTTGGTTACTTCTTTCTCGATATTTTCCTGACCCTTATTCAGTTCGGTAAAGCTTTGTTTACCTACTTCAGTTCGAATTTTGGACAGGATTATTTGTTTGAACAACATATCGCGGTCTTCCATTTTCAATTCCAGGGCGTGCGCGAGGTCATCTTCCTTTTCACCGATCTGGACTACCGCCGTGATGCTTAGCTCAATCGCGGTCGAATCTTTGGTGAACATTCCTTGTTTTTCGAATTGCAAAACGACCACTTCCCGGCTGACTGGCCTGATCTCCCATAAATACGGAACGGTTAAAAACCATCCGGAGCCGAGCCGCCCGAGCATTTTCCCGAAACGAAACAGGTATGCTTCGTTGGGGTCGTGAATCTCATGTAGACAGGTCGCCACATAAAGAGAGGCGAGGCCCAGCCAAAAAAACATCCACGGAAATCCGCTCATCACAGCCGAAATCGGGGCGAGCGCCACAATAATGCAAAATAGAACCCATCCGGCATAAAATTGTGTTTTTTGGAAAGAAATTGTTTTTTTCTCCTCAAGGGGACTCTTTTTCAGGAATTCGGGCATTTTTAGCATTAGAATTCTCCTTTTTATATTATTTTTTCAAGAAAACAATCAATAAATTCCCTTAAATTATATAAATTTTTTTGATTTTGTCAAGCTTTTATTGCTATCCGACGCTTCATTAATGTATCTCGGTAGTTCATATTTATAACAACGTTCCCGAATGTTTTGGGTCCCAAAAATAAACGCCTTAAGGTTGTTTCCCGCTGTTTCTTGTATGAAAATTTTTATAGACTTCCCGCAACTGTTTATTGGTTACGTGAGTGTATATTTGAGTGGTTGAAATGTTGGCGTGTCCGAGCATGTCCTGCACTGAGCGCAGGTCGGCGCCATTTGAAAGGAGGTTTGTGGCAAAACAATGCCTTAAAACATGGGGGGTTACTTTTTTAGTTATCCCGGCTTTTATCGCGTAATTTTTTATTATTCTTTCGATCGACCTGGGAGTCAGGCGAGACGTGTTTTCTTTCCCGCTGTTTTTTGTCTTTTTTAGGTTTATAAAAAGAGCTTCCTTTTCGACGTCGGCGCGCTTGTCGAGATATTCTTTTAAAATATCTTTGGCCGTATCCGAAATAAAACAAACCCTTACTTTGTCTCCCTTTCCGGTGATGCTGAATTCGTCCCGCTTCAAATTTATTGAATCACGGTTAAGCGAGCAAAGCTCGGACACCCGAAGTCCTGATGAAAATAAAAATTCAAGGATTGCTTTATCTCTTAATGCTCCGAGAGTATTTCCTTTGGGCGCCTCCAGTAAGCGTTCGAGTTCATCTTCAGATATGAGGTCAAGTTGGCGTTGAGAAACTTTGGCAAGCTCTATTCTTTCGGCTGGGAGCGTTTCAATGTTTATTTTCGCGAGATATTTTAAGAATCCCCGCAATGCGATTAGGTAGTAGTTTTGGGTCTTTCTTTTGAGGGGATTATTGGATGATTGTCCCGGACCCGGTCTAACAGATTGCCGATTAAGCCAGAGTCGGTATTTTTTCACCACATCATCGGTAATTTGGGCGGGTTCTTTTATTTTGGAAAAATCCAAAAATCTAGAAATATATTGGTCGTAATTTTTTATTGTTTTTAAGCTCCGGCCGCGTTCAATCTCCAAATACTCAAGAAATTGCCGTGAAAGTTCATTAAGGTTAGCCATTATTATAAGTATAAAATATTTTGCGACTTACGTCCCGTTGTTTTCGGGTCCGGTGGATATTAACCTTGCTTCCGTGGGGGAGCTCTTCAATAAACTTGCTTTACGCGATATATTGTGATACTATTTTTTTTATATGTTGAATCTTAAAGAAAAGCAAAAGATTATAGAGAAATACAAGCTTCATGATACGGATACGGGGTCCGCGGAAGTTCAGGTCGCAATTTTAACAGAGAGCATTAAAGATCTTACCGAGCATTTAAAGAAGCACGCTAAAGATAATCACTCAAGGCGAGGTCTTTTGAAAATGGTCGCCAAAAGAAGGACCCTTCTTGATCATTTGTCCAAAAGATACGAAAAAAGGTACGCTGCTATCATTAAGAAACTTGGTTTAAAGAAATAATAAAATGTCTCCTATCATCAAACATCCCGATCAGCGAGTGGCGGTTTTTATAGATGTCCAAAACCTTTATCATTCGGCCCGTTCTCTTTACCAAAAACGGGTCAATTTCAAGGAAGTTCTTAAAGTTTCGACAGCTAACCGTAAATTGATACGAGCGATAGCATATGTGGTTGTAACCAAGGCGGGAACCGAAAAAACCTTTCTTGAAGCTCTAGAAAAAATAGGAATGGAAGCCAAAGAGCGTCCTTTGCAGGAGTTTTACGGTGGAGCCAAAAAAGCAAACTGGGATGTCGGAATAGTTATTGACGCGATTCGCGCGGCTGAAGTTGTGGATGTTGTCGTCATAGTTTCGGGGGACGGCGATTTTGTTTCTTTGGTGAATTATTTGCAGAACAAGGGGAGGCAGGTCGAGGTTGTCGCCTTTGGGCGGTCAACTTCGGCGCAACTTAAAGAGGTGGCCGATGATTTTATCGATTTAGACGCTTCCAAGAAGTTCCTGCTTGATTTACCGGGCAAAAAATGATATTTTATCTGTTAGTGTCCAAGTATTATTATTTAAAAATTAATATTTAATTAATCGGGCGCCGGTCTCTGGATATGTAGATTAGCTAGGAGACTAGATAATCTGAAATCTGGAGAGCGGCTCTTGCCATTCATATGAGTCCAAAAAAAACTTTTGAGGCCGAAATAGCCGGCCGTAAGCTTATTTGTGAATTTTCCGATATGGCCGAACAAGCCAATGGTTCGGTTCTTGTCCGTTATGGAGATACGGTTGTTTTTGCAACCGCCACAATGTCTGACGACAAAAAGGAGGGTATGAGCTATTTCCCTTTGTCGGTTGATTACGAAGAAAAATTTTATGCCGCGGGCCAAATATTAGGGTCTCGATTTATGCGCCGGGAAGGGCGCCCTTCCGAGGAGGCGGTGCTTATTTCGCGTTTGATAGACCGCACCATCCGTCCTCTTTTTAACCATAAAATGCGTCATGCCGTGCATGTGGTGGTCTTAGTGTTATCGGTTGACGGTGAAAATAATCCGAATATTCCGGCGATCACAGCCGCGTCCATCGCTCTTGGTGTCTCCGATATTCCATGGGGTGGTCCGATTGCCGCGGTCAGAGTTGGAGGAAGACGGGATAATTTTTTAATAAATCCCACTAAAGTCCAAACGGAAGAAGGGGAAATGGATATAGTTGTTTCCGGAAAAGGAGGAAAAATAAATATGGTTGAGGCGGGAGCGAAAGAATTGCCGGAAGACGTCGCGGTTGAAGCTTTTAATAAAGCTCTTGAAGAGATTAAAAAGCTGGAAGATTTTCAGAACAAGATTATTAAAGAGGTTGGCAGGCCTAAAAAAGAGATCATAATTCCCGAAACTCCGAAAGAGTTGCTTGATTCTTTCAATAAGCATTTTAAAGAACGCTTGAATGACATTTTGTATATTTTTGACAAAGCAACCCGCAAAAATCGGTTGGGCGAGCTTAAAGATGAATGGATGGGCTCGGTTACCGAACATTTTGGCGCCGAGGTTCTCGGGCAGGCGAGCGATGTTTATGAAGAAATGATAGATAAACTGATCCATAAAAATATTCTTGAAGAGGGCAAGCGTCCGGATTCCCGAAAAACAAACGAGCTTAGAAATATTTCTTCAAATGTGGCGATACTCCCGCGCACTCATGGTTCCGGTCTTTTTTATCGGGGAGAAACGCACGTTCTTTCCATAGCTACTCTTGGAGCCCCCGGCGATGTCCAGCTTGTAGAGGGCATGGAGATACAGACCAAAAAAAGATTTATGCATCATTACAATTTTCTTCCTTTCTCAACCGGAGAGACCGGAAGAATGGGTTCTCCCGGAAGGCGCGAGATAGGGCATGGAGCTTTAGCGGAGCGGGCGATGCTTCCGGTGTTGCCTTCCAAAGAGACCTTTCCTTATACTATCCGGCTTGTATCCGAGATACTTTCATCGAATGGATCAACTTCAATGGCATCGGTTTGCGCCTCTATCCTTGCGATGATGGACGCCGGCATCCCGATTAAAAATCCCGTCGCGGGTATTGCTATGGGACTAATAATGGGAGATGGAGGAGAATATAAGGTTTTAACCGACATTCAGGGTCCTGAAGATCACCATGGAGATATGGATTTTAAAGCCGCCGGAACCAAAAATGGTCTTACCGCGATTCAAATGGATGTTAAAGTTGAAGGGGTGAGCGTCCAGATGCTTGCTGACACCCTGAAAGACGCTAGAGACGCGCGCATAAAAATTATGGATGTTATGTTGCAGACGTTGCCTGCTTCGCGCGAAGAACTTTCACCCTTGGCGCCAAGAATTATTACTCATATGATTCACCCGGATAAAATAAGAGAAGTAATAGGCCCCGGAGGAAAGACAATAAACAAGATAATTGAAGACACCGGCGTTGAAATTGATATTGAACAGGATGGTTCGGTCTATATAACCGCATCATCAAAAGATGCCGCCGAAAAAGCGCTTGATATAGTTAAGCAAATAACAAGAGAGTATAAAGTCGGCGATACTTTTGTTGGGAAAGTGACGAGAATCTTCGAATTCGGGGCGATGGTTGAGATAGGTCCGCGGCAGGAAGGGCTTGTGCATATTTCGGAGCTCGCCGATTGGAGAGTAAATAAAGTTACCGACGTGGTACAGCCGGGAGATACGGTTCCGGTTAAACTTATAGGTATAGATGACCAAGGAAGAATGAATTTGTCTTTAAAGGAGATGAAGAAGATCAATAAACCGGAAGGATACCAGGAATCGGATCCAAGGGGTCCGAGAAGGGATGGGGGTTTTGGTGGAGGAGGTCGGAGAGGCGGAGGAGATAGGAGGGGGTCTGGAAGATAAAGGAACAATTACTGTAAATTTAAAATTTTCAGCTAAAGGTTGATCCGCCTCAGGCGGAAAAATACAAAGCCCAAAGTTACGGTTATTAGTCTAAGGTTTGTATAAGTAACTTTAAGTTTTGGATCGCAATTTTTAACTTTTAATTTTAAACTTTTAACTATTTAAACGGCTTACATATGTAAGCCGTTTAAATTTGTTATACTAAATGTATGCCTGATGATAAAGATCAGTTAAATTTAGGTCCTTCTTTGTTGCCTAATGACGGACAAACCCCGGAATTAGTATTTAATCCTCCGCCGGTTTCTCCTTCAGTCCCACAAGCTCCGGTTTCGCCTCCGGGGTCTTCCGTAAATCCTTCATCTCCGGTTTCGGAGCCTGCGAGCGCCCCGACGTCTCCCCCCGTCACACCAACCCCTTCTTCACCCGGTCATTCGGGCCAAGCTCAAGTAAGAGCCTATCATTCATCGAATCCATATTTAAATAATCCAAAACCAGCTTCAGAGGAAATTACCAGATCCAAACCGGACCTGGATGCGATTTTCCCCGGTCAGCCTTCAAGTCCGCCTCTAAAAATTTCATCTGAAAAACAAACTTCGCCAACCTCGAGATTTCAGGCGCCGACATCTGTTACACCCGGCCGGCCAAAAGACTACGATCCAAAATTGGATAATATACCCAAGAGAAGCACGTCAAACCAACCCCCGCTTTCGAATGAAAATAACTTAACGCATAATATTAATGAGGCCTTAAATCCGGTTAAAATCTCAAAACCAAGTTTTTCCGCATCGCCCCCCGCAAAACAGGAAGAAAACAAGCCTTCGTCAAAACTCGAAGTCCAGAGTGTGCACACTCTAAGGGCTGATGCCGAAGTGTTTTTAAAAGAAAAGAATTTGTCTCTCGCTATACTTGCCGCAAGAAATAAAGAAGGACGCGAGGTGGCATCCGGCGGGTCCGGGAGAAGATCCGCATTTTTAAAGATAATGGCGGGAGTTGTTGTTTTGATTGGCGTTGTAAGTTTGGTTATTATGTATGTGGTTTGGAATTTACCGGCCGAGGAGATCAACCTGACTTTTAAACGCCCCGATCCGCCCCAGCCATTTTACCCTGCATATGAGACAGAGATTATTGACTTAAAAAATACCAAGATAGATTTTTTGGGTCCTTGGCACGAGTCATTCAAAAAAGAAATTTTGCCCGGAAGAATGAAGGCCTTATTTATTTATAATCCGTCCAACAATCGTTATCTTTCGGCTAAAGATTTTTTTGATTATCTGGATATTAAGGTTCCCGACATCCTTGAAAAGACCTTCGTTGAACCGTGGACGTTGGGTATTTTAGGGACGATCGATCGAAAAGAGCCGGTTTTTATAATACCCATAAATAATTTTTCCAATGCCCTCAAAGGAATGCTTGAATGGGAACATGATTTGCCTGTTTCTATCAGAATTCTTCTTCCGCAGGAATTTTCCAAGCGGGGCGTTGAAGTTTTTAAAGATATTTTAATCAGGGACCAAGCTGTTCGTATTTTAGAAAATGATGCCGGAGAGTTCCTTTTTGCTTATACTTTTTTTAGCCGTAATCTTCTTATAATAAGTTTTTCGAAAAGTTCTCTCGAATCGATATTTAATTATTTCCTTACCCTCCCTCCGCGCCTATAGTCGGAGTACCTATGGAATATTAATTAAAAAGAACGTAAAATTATAACACTTGATCGTTTAGGATAATTTATAGCTATTTTAATGTAATAATATATATAATTAACATAAAATATTATGGAAATATTTGATCACTTGAGAGTAAGGCTCAATAATGAGCGTCAGCGCCTTGAGGAGGAATTGATGGGGATTTCCAAAAGAGACCCCCACCAGAAAGGCGAATGGACAGTTAAAGCGCCCGAATTTAATTCGGCTCTTTCGGATGCTTCAGAAACCTCCGATGTTTTCGAAGAAATGGATATCAGGACGAGCGTCGAACACCAGCTTAAGGGGCGTCTGGATGAAGTGAATGCGGCATTAAAGAGGATAGATGAAGGTATCTACGGAATTTGCGATAAGTGTTCAAAAGAAATAGAAGAAAAGCGTCTTGATGCCAATCCGGCGTCAATCACGTGCGTGGAGCATGGAGGAGATATAAATTAAAAGCTCAAAGCGTAAAGTTCTGAATTTTTGAATTTTTAACTTTCTAAAATTAAAAATCACGAGCTACCCGGCTCGTAATTTTTAATTTTAATTAATGTAAAAAATTATTTCTCTGTTTCCGACTTTGCCATCTCAAACCCCGTAATAACTCCTACGCCAAGGGTGATAAGAATAATGCCCACCAGCTTAGAGGCGTCGGCAATATTCGACGGTTGCTCAAATATCTCGGGAGAAAAATATGAAATAATCCCGAAAATTATAAAAATAATTCCTATCGCCATGCTTTAGTTGTGTTTTTTTTCTTCTTTTGGCATCTTTTCGGCATCGGCCATTTGGTATCCTATAATAAAACCGACTCCGAGAGACATCAGCACTATCCCGACTTTTTGCGACAATTCCGCGACGATGGGTGACTGGTGCATTATTTCAGGAAAAAAGAAAGTCACAAGCCCGTAAATTATAAAAATAACTCCTATCATCATATAAAAACATTATAGCACTTAAAAATTGTCAAACCATCCAAAGTAATATTATGGGTGTTGATAAACTTGTGGAGAAGGACCGGGTTGTTGTCTTAATGAAGGGTTTTTGTTAAAATTCTAACCAATGGCAGTTAAATTACATTCCGCGGAAATTATAGGTCTTTCGGGGCACATTATTGACGTTGAGCTTGACGTATCGCAAGGGCTTCGTTCTTTTACCATCGTCGGTCTTGCAGATAAGGCGGTGGATGAAGCAAGGGAAAGAATTTCATACGCCGTGCAGAATATCGGTTTAAATCCCCCGCATAAAAAGAATCAGAGGGTTATAGTTTCCCTTGCGCCGGCCGACCTCAAAAAGGAGGGTCCGATTTTTGACCTGCCTATAGCTTTGGCGTATCTCTCCTCTTCGCGTCAGCTTTCTTTTAGAAGCGAAGATAAGATATTTTTGGGTGAGCTTGCTTTAAATGGCGAGCTTCGTCCGGTAAGGGGCATTTTACCTTTGGCCGAAAAGGCAAAAAAGGCGGGGTTTAAAGAAATTTATGTTCCTTTCGGGAATGGGGCGGAGGCGGCATTGATTGAAGGGATTGATGTCTATGAATCAAAAAACCTTCTGGATATTGTCGGGCACTTAAAGGGGGCAATACCTCTTTCTAAATTGCCCAAGACCGAAATTTTAACTAACAGCAACAACTATTCTTATGATCTTTCCGATATTCGTGGGCAGGAGACGGCAAAGAGAGCTTTAGTGATAGCGGCTGCCGGCGGACACAATGTCGCGATGTCGGGGCCCCCGGGAACCGGAAAAACGTTGCTTGCTCGCGCTCTGCCGAGTATTTTACCGCCTTTGAGCTCGGAGGAGGCTCTTGAAGTAACCGCCATCCATAGCGTGGTAGGAGCGCTTGATGGAACTTTTGTAACCGAGCGTCCTTTCAGAACGCCGCATCACACTTCGTCTTATGTCGCTCTTGTCGGAGGAGGAGTTTGGCCTCGGCCGGGCGAGATTACTCTTGCTCATCGCGGAGTTCTTTTTTGCGATGAGTTTCCCGAATTTGACCGCCGGGTCATTGAAGCTTTGCGCCAACCCCTTGAGGACGGCTCGGTTACCGTTTCACGCTCTCGCGGAACGGTTAAATTTCCGGCCCGGTTTACGCTGGTTGCGGCGATGAATCCCTGCCCTTGCGGTAACCTCGGTTCAAAAACCAAGGCCTGCGTTTGTTCTCCTTCCGGAGTTTTTCGTTATCAAAGAAAAATTTCGGGTCCCATTGCCGATCGTATCGATTTATGGATGGAAGTTGGGCAGATTAAGCACGAGGAGCTTGATAAAAAGATAAAAAAAGATGAAGGACTCACCAAAAGATATCGGGATCAGATAATAAAGGCGCGGGAAATCCAGAAAAAAAGATTTGAAAACACGCCATTTATTACAAATAATGAAATGCACGTAAAAGAGATCGAAAAATTTTGCGTTCTTTCGGATGAGGCGCGCGTGCTTCTTCTACGCGCGGCTAAAAACCTGGATCTTTCGCCTCGGGCGTACCACCGAATAATAAAATTAGCGCGTACTATCGCCGATCTTGATGCGTGTGAAAAAATTTCAGAAGGCCATATTGCCGAAGCCCTGCAATATAGGCCTAGACAGAATTTGTTATAATTTTAAAGTCCATAAACTCGCGGTCCCATTTAAATCCTTTAATGTACGATTGTAGATAAAAGTACTATTTCAATTCACATTACAGGCGGCGGGAGTTTAAGAAATAGAACGATACCAATATACTAATTTTACTAATGATACGAATAGATACGAATATCTAAACAGTCGTATTCATTAATATAATTCGTACTCATTTGTATATTTGTATCATCTTGTGATGTGGAAAACTACCCGTACCCCCCCCTTTTTTTTGTGGGATAATAAAAGTATTAATTTTTGTTAAAGTCGTAAATCATTATTTATAATAAGAATATTTAATATGAGAAAAAATATCTTTTTATTAATTCCGTTGTTGATAACAATATTTGTTTTTATTCCGGACGCTTTTGGCGCTCCATATCCTCAGAGTAGCGCAATCTCCGGCATCAGCTGGGATCAGTCTACTTTAAAAAGAACAGCTTATGGCAGTGATAACTTTCCGACGACATGGGCGGATGACGACAAGATATACACGATCTGGGGCGATGGTGCGGGATTCAATGCGACGGGAGATGAAAGCGGAGTTGAGCCATATCGGGTCGGACTGGGAGTAGCCAGAATTTCCGGCAGTCCGGGAAGTTTCAGCGCGACCAATGTTTTTGGCGGCAAGAACGCTTTGAATCAGGATACATTCGGCGGAAAATCATACGGAATAGTTTCTATCGGTGGAACCTTATATATGTTGCAGGGCCCGGAATATTCTCCGGCTGGCGACGAAGCCGGAGGTTTTGACGCGGCAACAGAATCAACAATCGGGGTTTCAGATGATCACGGAGCAAGCTGGTGGAGAACCGGTGTAATTCTGAACAAAGATGACGGATTTTGTTCTCCGGGCTTTTTAAATTACGGCAAAGATTATGCCGGTGCACCGGATGACTATGTCTATATATACGGCAGAGATTGTTCGGGCGGGGATGGCAGTACAATGCAAACCACGGCAAAAATCAGTTTGGCCAGAGTTTCGAAATACAGCTTAACTAACCGTTCGGCTTATGAGTTTTACGCCGGAACGAATGGAAGTAATAACTGGGTAAGCAGCTCGTCTAATAGAAAGCCGGTTTTCATAAACTCTATCGGTTATCCGGAGCCCGGGAGCTATGATGCGCCTTCAGCTATCTACTATCCTGACATCGGCCGCTATCTACTTTTTGTGACCCACGGAACCCCCGGTTCGCCTAGTGGAGGACTCGGAATCTATGATGGACCAAGCCCCTGGGGACCGTGGACTACGGTAGAGTATGAAGATAGCTGGATGGGTAGCGATCGGTTTTTCTATGCCAATATTCCGACCAAGTGGATAAGCGGTAATAGTTTTTATATGGTTTTTACCGGTACCACCCCTGATTCGATAGCCGAGGATGCTTATCAGCACATGAAAGGAACCTTTATCTTGTCATCCACCGCCAGGCCTATTGGTTATAATCCCAACGCAATTCCCGCCTGCGATCT
>PFCN01000014.1:29460-29938 GCA_002774705.1 Candidatus Niyogibacteria bacterium CG10_big_fil_rev_8_21_14_0_10_42_19 | reverse complement strand
AAAAATCGTAAATAGTATTGCGGTAGACCGGAGCGGGCAGGGGAATAATGGCACTATCATCAACGGCGCCACTCCCGCCCCCGGCATCTCCGGCCAGGCGTTAAGTTTTGACGGGACGGATGATTATGTATCCATAACTAACAGCAGTTCATTAGATTTTGGAACTGGTAATTTTTCTTTTTCAGCTTGGGTGAAAACAACGCAAAACTGTTCGGGTAATAAAGTTTATATGAGCGAATATGAGAGCGACGCTCAATCGATCTGGTTGGGTTGCGTGGATTCCGGTGGAGTAGGAAAGGCATTTTTTTCCACGAGAGATAGCAATGTAGTAACAGTGGGTTCGGGAAACAGCATAACAACGATAAATGACAATAAATGGCATCATTTACTCGGAGTAAGAAATGGGGACAACGTTTATATTTATGTTGATGGCGCTTCTGAAAACTCCGGAACAGGTTCTCGCACGGGAAATTTTGAT
>PFCN01000014.1:20493-29362 GCA_002774705.1 Candidatus Niyogibacteria bacterium CG10_big_fil_rev_8_21_14_0_10_42_19 | reverse complement strand
GAAAATTAATACCCCCATCACCCAGCGCGGCGCGCAATCCGGCTTAGTCGGCAACTGGACTTTCAACGGGCCGGATATGAGCACGAGCGTTTCAACTCTTGTTGGCTCGGAATTGATAGTCAACGGCACTTTTGATTCAAATATTTCCGGTTGGACGACCGATGTCGGGGGGTCCACAATATCATGGCAAAACGCGTTATCGGGCGATGGCAGTACCGGTTATATGCGTTTTAATATTGCCGATAATGCCGATTACGATAGGTTTAGGAAAGATGGCGATGTTGTTTCTGCCAGTACCTCTTATCGCATATCATTCTGGTATAGAACCTCCGGCATAACCGGAAATTTGAAGGCATTTTTTACAGATGATTTTGGTACTTTGGCTAATACAGTATGGGGTCCCAACTTAACTCCAAGCGCTAGTTGGCAACTTGTTTCTTTTGATTTGGCTACTAATTCTTTATCTTATCCCATATTCGGTATATCAAAATTGGGCAGTATTGGTTCAGGCACTTTTGATGTTGATGCTATTTCGGTAAAAGAAATAACTGATACTACTACAATTATCGCTCTTGACCGCTCGGGGCAGGGCAATGACGGCACGCTCACTAACGGCCCCACCCCCGCTCCAGGCATCTCGGGCCAGGCGCTGAATTTTGACGGGGTGAATGATTATGTTGTCAGCCCGCATACTGGAATGGATAAAGATGTCGGAACGCTATCTATGTGGATTAAACCTGATGTTGCGCTCGCTTCGTTACACTATATGTTTGATAGCGATACTGCTCGGCACGCTTATTACGGCACTAGCGATGGTACTACTATTACCATGTATAATGATGGTCGTGATAGAAGATTCACTATTTCATCTTATACAGCTGGTCAATGGTATCACATTGTTTTTGTATGGAATAAAACAAGCGATACCCAAAAAATTTATTGGAATGGAGTGGAGCAATCAGTTAGCCTAACACAAGGAACATGGGGCAGTAACAATATCGGAACAAATATTTATATAGGGACGAGGTTTAGTGCTACAGAATTGTTTGACGGCCTCATTGACGAAGTCCGCGTTTACAACCGCACGCTAACATCTGACGAGATTTTACAACTTTATCAATTGGGAAACAGAAAGGTTGAAATTAGACAATAAGGAGTTCATCCGTCCGTAGTTTTGTTCCTGCAACACTCAGTGTTGCAGGAATTTCCTGTTCCTGCAACATGCAACACTCGGTGTTGCAGTGTTCCTGCAACACTCGGTGTTGCAGGGATTACTTTAACGGAACTCTCGACGAAGTCCGCATTTACAACCGGGCGTTAACATCTGACGAGATTTTACAACTCTATCAACTGGGAAGTAGAAAGGTTAAAATTAAACAATAAGGGGTTCGTCCTCCGAAGCTTTAGCGTAGGAGGCCTTGCCCGTTCGTAGTTTCGTTTAAGTACTTTAATGTACGATCGTAGATAGATGGCCAATATAAAAAATTCAAAGTTTTTAAATGTATTGCAAGGTTTAAAAAATCTCCACTTGGAAGCGAGGCTTCCAAGTAGGGGAAATAAGCAAAAAGTCGGCACTTGGAAGCGAGGCTTCCAAGTGTTATTTATCGTTGTTACGGTCACGGTTTGGTATTTTTTAACAAGAGTACTTGGAAGCGAGGCTTCCAAGTGGTATAATTACCTTATATGAGTATAAGAAGAACTCCATTTGTTAACGAAGAATTTTATCACATCTTTAATCGCGGAGTGGATAAGCGGGTAATTTTTATGAACCAAGAAGATACCCAACGATTTTTTCAGGGTATGGATGAATTCAACACCCTTAACCCAATAGGCAGTATTTTTGAAAATTCATTCCGCAAAAAATCTCCACTTGGAAGCGAGGCTTCCAAGTCAAGGAAAACAAGCAAAAAGTTGGTTGATTTTATTTGTTTTTGTTTAATAAAAAATCATTATCATTTTATTTTGAAACAAGTCTCTAATCAGGGAATAGAAAAGTTTATGCATAGACTTTCAACCGGTTATACAAAATATTTCAATATCAAACACAAAAGATCTGGCGTTTTATTTCAGGGCCCCTTTAAGTCGGTTCATATCGGAGAAAACAATCAATTATTGCATACCAGTGTATACGTTAATTTGAATTTCAAAATTCACCAACTTGGAAGCGAGGCTTCCAAGTTATCTAGCTGGGATGAATACATAGGAAAGACCGAGGATAGTTTTTGTCAGAAAAAGGATATTCTCGGTCAGTTTAAAAGCAAAGATGATTATAAAAAATACGCACTGGACAATCTACCAAGTATTTTGGAAAGAAAAGAAACGCTACGCGAGCTGGAAAAGTAATCACTTGGAAGCGAGGCTTCCAAGTGAAAATTAGTAATTATGAAAAACGATAATTATAAATTATTTGCCCATAGCAGACCCGCTTTTAGCGGGAAAGATAGCAGTAAAGGACAGGCCGCGTTGATCGTTGTATTATTCCTCGTTATTATTTCTCTCTCTATAGTCGGCGGGTTTTCGTATCTCGCGCTTAAAGAGGCGCAAATTTCGAGGACAAATTTTGATTCTTTAAAAAGTTTTTGGGCATCCGAGGCCGGAGCCGAAGATATAATTTATCGGGCTATAAAGGGCATGGATTTTCCGCCAGCAAATCCCGATGTTTTGGTTATTGACGACGCTCAGGTTACGAGAAATATATCTTATAATGTCGCAACAGAGGACGTTACGGTCGTCTCTTCGGGGAACGTAAGAGACCATATAAGAAAAACGCAAGCCACAGTCTCGGCCTCTGTCGGGGCAAGTTTTTTTTACGGGATACAAGTTGATGTTGGAGGTCTTGTGATGGGTTCAAATACACAGATTTTGGGTAATATTATTTCAAATGGACCGATAACGGGAGCCACAAAATCGGAAGTAATAGGGGACGCTATTTCCACGATGTCCGCGGGATCGATATATTCAATTTCCGTAAAAAAATCGGGTCCTTTTTCGGATGATGGTAATGCCCGCGCGAACACTATCACAAAATCTTCCGTGGAAAACGGAGCGTATTATCAAACAATTTCTCAGACTACGGCGGGCAGTTATTTTCCCGGGTCAGATGATGTGCCTTATCAAAACATGCCCTTAGGAGAGGAACAAATTCAAGAATGGAAAGATGTCGCGGAATCGGGCGGAGTGCTTGAAGGGAATCAAACCATTAACGGAGAAGTTTCGATGGGTCCAAAAAAAATAAACGGAAACCTGACGTTGCTTTCAAATTCTATTTTAACGATAACCGGTAATTTGTGGGTGACCGGAAATATAATTTTTAATTCCAATACCGCGATTGAACTTAGTCCGGTTTACGGATTTTATAGTGGGCTATTTATTGCCGACGGTATAATTGATATTTCGTCAAACGTTATCATATGCGGCTCAGAAGGATATGATGAGGATGAAAACGAATGTTATCCGAACGAAAACAGTTATATGTTTATTTTGTCCACCAGCAATTCTTTGGATCCGGGATTGCCGGCTATAAAAATTAAAAGCAATTCTTCGGCGGCTATTTTATATACCAACCACGGATTAATACGGGTCGGGGCGACCGTACACATAAAAGAGGCAACTTGTTACGCTTGCCAGTTTGATTCTAATTCCGTTGTTGCTTATGACAGCGGTCTTGCGAATATACTTTTTAGCGCGGGGCCATCGGGAGGGAGAGCTATTAGAGAATGGAAGGAGATAGAGTAGTTTAAAGTTAAAAATTTTAGCCAAAGGTTGATACTTGGAAGCGAGGCTTCCAAGTATTATTTTATGAGCATATTATATTTTTTACGGTAAAAATCACTCTGATTAGCACTCTTGACATTAGAGTGCTAAATGAATAAAATTCATATTATGAATACTCTGAACGATAGAGAATCGTCTATTCTTGAGTATATTGTAAGGGATTATATCCTTACGGCGGAACCCGTTTCTTCAGCGAGTGTTTCCAAAAAAACACGTATTGGCGTAAGTCCCGCCACCGCCAGGAATATAATGGCCGACCTTGGAGATATTGGCTATCTTGAACAGCCCCACACTTCAAGCGGGAGAATCCCGACCGACAAGGCGTATCGTTACTTTGTCGATAACCTAATGAATGACGCTAATTTGCTTAATACTTATTCCGGAAGAACCCGCAAGGAGAGACATAATTTTGACGAAGAAATAAGAAATTTTGCCCGCAAGACGGCAGAGGCATTCGGCATTTTTACGGTAATAGCCGTTCCGGGGCATGAAGTTTTTTTAAGCGGGATCGACGAGATATTCAAAGAGCCAGAATTTAAGGAACTCGAAGTTTCGCGCGCTTTTGCCAAACTACTCGATGACATTCCCGAGATAGCCGAAAAATATCACGAAACCCGCAAAACTTCTTTTAGTATATATATAGGAAACGAGAATATATTTTCCGAGGGGGAATATTTTAGTTCTATTTTCGGGTCAACCGCGTATGACGAGCCTTCTTTTGTGGCGTTTTCGATAGGTCCGAAGCGGATGGATTACGAGAGATGTTCAACCGCGGTCAGAAAACTTATTGAAGGACTGGAATGTTTTTGATTAAATGTTTTTAAATAACTATTATTATGGACACCAACAACAACGAAGAAATTGAATTTGTGGAGGAGGAAGGAATATCGGATGCCGAGAAAAAAATAAAAAAAATAAAAAAAGAGCTTGAGGTGTGCCGAAAAGAGAAAGACGAATATTTATCCGGGTGGCAAAGGGCGAAAGCCGATTACATAAATTCAAAAAAGGATGAAGATAGATTAAAGGAACATTTGGTAAAATTCGCGGAAGAGAATATTATTAAAGATATTTTAGGGGTAGTTGACGGGTTTGAGATGGCTAGGTCTTCTGATAAGGCCGGGGAATGGACGGAGGGGATAAATAACATTTATAAAGAATTCATAAAAGTTTTGTCGTCATATGGAGTCGAAGAAATTAACGACACCCCGAAAGAATTTGATCCCGCGGTGCATGAGGCGATAGAGCAGATTGAGGCAAATAAGGAAGACGATAATAGAGTGATCCAAGTTTTACAAAAAGGATATAAGATGCGCGGTAAAATACTAAGGCCCGCAAAAGTAAGAGTTGGAATTTATAATAATAAAGTCGAAAATAATTAGATAGAATAATTTCCGCCCCAGCCAGAGGCTGGTCCGCTTCTGGCGGGAAAGGCGGCTTAGCTCGTGCCGATGTGGCCAAGTGATTAAGTCATCTCGGTTGTGTCGGTGAGGCGGAGCCGGTTTAAAAAAATAATAAATTAAAAATATGGCAAAAATATTAGGTATAGATCTTGGAACTACCAATTCGGCTATGGCCGTGATTGAGGGAGGTGAATCGAAAATAATTGAAAACGACGAAGGAGTAAGAACCACTCCGTCTATTATCGCTATCTCCAAATCGGGAGACCGGCTTGTGGGGTTGCTTGCCAAGAGGCAAGCGGTAACAAATCCTACCAATACTATATATTCCGTTAAACGCTTGATTGGACGCAAGTTTTCCGATCCAGAGATACAACAGGATAAAAAGCTCATGCCTTATGAGATGAGAGAATCCCCGAACGGCGGAGTAGACGTAAAAATGGGTGATAAATGGTATCGACCGGAGGAAATTTCGGCAATGATACTTCAGAAATTGAAGGCCGACGCAGAGGCCAAGTTGGGTGAAAAGATTCAGGAGGCCATTATTACGGTTCCGGCTTATTTTGATGATTCTCAAAGAAAAGCGACCAAAGACGCCGGCGAGATAGCTGGTCTTAAGGTTAGAAGGATATTGAATGAGCCGACCGCGGCCGCTCTTGCTTACGGGTTTAATAAAAAGAAGAACGAGCAGATAGTCGTTTATGATTTTGGAGGAGGAACTTTTGACATCTCTGTTCTTGAAGTGGGAGATGACACCATAGAGGTTAAATCTACCGATGGCGATACCCATCTTGGGGGTGACGATTTTGACCAAAAAATCATTTCATGGATCGCGCGCGAATTTAAAAAAGAATCCGGAATAGATGTTTCAAAAGATACGCTGGCATTACAGCGCCTTAAAGAGGCGGCAGAAAAAGCAAAGCAGGAGTTATCAAGCACTCTTGAGACCGAGGTAAATATTCCGTTCATAACATCGGATTCATCGGGGCCTCGTCATTTATTGATCAAGTTTTCCCGTTCAAGACTTGAAGATTTGGTCGGGGAATATGTGAGTCGTTCTGTCGATATCACAAAACGCGCGGTTGAGGCGGCCGGGTTTAAATTGTCGGATATTGACGAGATAATTCTTGTTGGGGGGCAAACCAGAATGCCGTTGATACAGAGCAAGGTAAAAGAATTTTTCGGGAAAGAACCGAACAAGTCAATTAATCCGGATGAGGTTGTTGCTACGGGCGCCGCGGTGCAGGCAGGAATCCTTCAAGGAGACGTAAAGGACGTTCTTTTGCTTGATGTAAACCCTCTTTCACTCGGAATAGAAACGCTCGGAGGGGTAATGACAAAACTTATTGAAAAGAACACGACCGTTCCTGTGTCAAAATCACAAGTATTTTCAACCGCGGCCGATAATCAGACTTCGGTTGAGATACATATTCTTCAGGGCGAGCGTGAAATGGCAGGCGATAACAAAACTCTCGGCAGGTTTATTCTTGACGGGATACCGCCTTCTCCCCGCGGGATGCCGCAGGTGGAGGTTTCTTTTGACATAGATGCCAACGGCATACTTTCCGTTTCCGCGAAAGATAAGGCAACCGGAAAATCACAATCCGTAAGAATTGAATCTTCATCAGGTCTTTCAAAGGATGAAATAGACAAGATGAAAACGGACGCAAGCGCTCATGCCGATGAAGATAAAAAGAAAAGAGAAGCGGCCGAAATTAAAAATGCCGCCGATACTCTGGCCTACACCGCGGAAAAATCATTGAGCGATGTTGGAGATAAAGCTCCAAAAGAAATTAAAGATGAGATAAGCGCGAAAATAGAAGTTCTCAAAAAGGCAATAGACGGAGCCGATGCCGGCGTAATTAAATCAGCGTCTGAGGATCTTTCACGCTCTCTTTCAAAGATAGGAGAATACTTATATAAAGAAAATAAGCCGGAAGATAAAAAGCCGGAGGGTAATAATGGATCTTCTTCAGAAGAGGCGCGCGACGTGGAGCATGAGGATATTAATAAAAATAATAATGCTGGGGATAACAAATAACAAAATCCGAAGCGTTGAGGCACGAAATCCGAAACAATATCTAAATTAAAAATAAAAAAATATTAAACAGGTTTAGAATTTAGGATTTAAGTTATAAATAAGGTTATAGTTTCAAAGTATAAAAAAACAAATGAAAGATTACTACAACATATTAGGCATCTCAAAGACCGCCTCAAAAGAAGAAATAAAAAAAGCATACCGCAAGCTTGCTCACGAACATCATCCGGATAAAAATTCTGGTACGGATGCCAAGTTTAAAGAAATAAATGAAGCCTATCAGGTGCTTTCAAATGAAAAAAAGAGGGCCGAATATGACCGTTATGGTCGCGTATTTTCCGATGGACAGCAAAGCCAAGGTCAGGCAGGACAGTGGGGATCGTATGACTTCGGATTTTCGGGAGCAGAGCCGTTCGGTGACATATCCGATATATTTGAAGATTTTCTCGGATTTGGGGGCGGGAGATCCAGGCGTACGCGGACAAAGCGCGGACGCGATATTTCGATAGACATAGACCTGACCTTTGAAGAGGCGATTTTTGGGACTAAGAGAAAAATTCTTTTGAGAAAGAACGTGGAGTGCGTAGAGTGTAAAGGATCGGGCAATGCTCCGGGAAGTAAAATTAAAAAATGCGAAACTTGCGATGGATCGGGTACCGTACGAAGCCAGCGTACGACGTTTTTCGGGACTTTCAGCACTTCGGTTGAGTGTTCTAAGTGCCGCGGTTATGGGCAGACGGCAGAGAAGCAGTGTAAAAATTGCGCGGGATCCGGCATTACCAGAAAAGAAGAAGAAGTTTCGATCGGTATACCTCCGGGCATTGAGTCGGGAGAGGTGTTGAGCTTGGTCGGACAAGGCGAAGCCGTGCAGGGGGGCGTGTCGGGGGATTTATATATAAAAATAAGAGTAAGGCCTCATGAGGTTTTTGTCAGAGAAGGAAAAAACATAGTGATGTTGTTGGAGATACCTCTTACTGATGCGCTTTTGGGAGGAGAAAAAGTAATTAATGTTCTAGACGGTGAAATAAAAATCAAGATTCCCGCGGGGGTTGATTTTGGGGAAGTTTTACGGGTGCGCGGGAGAGGGGTACCGATAGAATCAGGAGGACGAGGCGATCTTTTAATAAGAATTAAAGTGCGAAATCCCAAGAATCTATCCAGAAAAGCCCGAAAACTCATTGATGAACTTAAGGAAGAGGGGATATAATAAAATATATGGGTCAGGCATTCTCGATTGATCTATTATTGGAAAACGCGTCAATAGACGTAGCGGCGATAATTATTTTATCGGCCATCTGGATATTTTACGGGTTGATGCAAGGCAAGAGGCACATCTTGTCCGTACTTTTATCCCTTTATATATCAAAAGTTATTTATGATAATGTTCCATTTGTAGATATTTTTTTGAAAGGAAAAGAATTCAGCGATAGCTATTTATTTTTAATCGATCTCGGCTTTTTTATTGTATTAATTTTGATTATTGCGGTTCTTATGGCCAAGACAGTATTAATAGACTTATCGTCGCGTTGGAGGTGGTGGAAGGTCGGTTTGGTGTGTATTTTGGAAGTTGCTTTGTTCTCGGCAATCGTTTTTAGGATTCTTGATCCATGGAGAGCTATAGACATATCTCCGGTTATGTATACTTTGTTCGGTTCGGGAT
>PFCN01000014.1:0-20461 GCA_002774705.1 Candidatus Niyogibacteria bacterium CG10_big_fil_rev_8_21_14_0_10_42_19 | reverse complement strand
CCGCCCATAGCTCAATTGGCAGAGCAGCTCCCTTTTAAGGAGAAGGTTCCAGGTTCGATTCCTGGTGGGCGGACTAAAATTTTTTTTACTCAACCAGGAATCGAATCGTAGGCGTGAATTTTTAAGGAGTCCCGATGTAATTGGGACGACTATAAAAATTCAGTGTCTCGACCAATAAGGAGAGGCGATTCCTGGTGGACGGATAAAACTTTGAATTTTTCATATCTACCATCTATCTACGATCGTAGATAGATGGTAGATTGGTTTATTTAATGAGGTTATTTTATTTTGTTTTTTTTATTGACCAACATCATCTATTTACTACCGAGTGTTGAACAGCGAGAGTCGCATTTGTTCATTTGTTCAACACCGAGTGTTGAACAAATGAACAAATCTCATGCAACACTTGGTGTTGCGGGTAAATTATGTAAACGCTTTTATTTATTAGATAAAATATTATATAATAAATATATATGAAAAGATTTTTTTTGTTTATTTGGGTTAAAAAATTAATTATTATTCCGGCCGTACTTGCGGCGGCGGTTTTGGGTTTTATTTTTTTGAGAGGAGATGAAGAAATAGAACACCAATTTGTGATTGTTCAAAAACAAGATGTTATTCATGAAGTGGATGTCACCGGCCGCGTGAGGCCCGCGGAATCGGTTAACTTGTCGTTTGAATCTTCGGGGAGGATATCAAGAATTAATATTAGTGTCGGCGACAAAGTTTCGGCCGGACAGACATTAGTACAACTCGAAAGCGCCGATCTCTCCACCCAACTTCAAGAAGCCGAAGCCGTCGTGAGAGTTGAACAGGCAAAACTTAATGATCTTTTAAGTGGCGCTAAAATAGAAGAAATAAAAGTTCAGGAAGTTAAGGTTCAAAATGCCAAAATATCTTTGATTGACAAGAAAGAAGCTTTAATAAATTCGATAAGAGACGCTTATACCAAGTCAGATGACGCGGTGCGCAACAAAACCGATCAAATTTTTGATAACCCCCGTTCTTTAAATCCGATTTTAAAATTTCATCCGACAAATAGCCAATATGAGATCGATTTGGAAACCGAAAGACCAAATATTGAAAATATACTCAACTCTTGGAAAATTGATATAGACGCGATAAATATTACATCGGATATTGTTACGAACGCGCAAAACGTAAAATCGAATCTTAATCAGGTTAAGTTATATCTTGATAAAGTGGCGCTTGCCGTAAACAACGCCTCACCTAGCCAAAGTATTACGCAGACGACCATTGATGCGTGGAAAACAGATACTTCAACCGCGCGTACCAACATAAATACCGCAATCACAAATCTCGCCACAGCTGATGAAAGCATGAGGTTAGCTCTCTCCACGCTTTCACTTGAGGAGAGTAATTTGAACTTAAAAATATCCGGAGCTACTTTAGAAGAAATAGTCGCGCAGGAGGCGTCATTGGATAGAGCCGTGGCTTCTGCCAACAATATTCGCGTGAAAATTTCAAAAACGATACTTCGTTCTCCTATATCCGGGATTATAACCGCGCAAAATGCCAAAATCGGAGAAATAGCTGTGGCAAATTCAATTGTTGTTTCGATAATTTCGGCCAGCAAATTTGAAGTTGAGACGAATATTGCTGAAGTTGATATTGCCGACGTAAAAATAAGTGACGGCGCTCAAATTACACTTGATGCATATGGGAATGACGTTATTTTTGGCGCTCGCGTTATCTCGGTTGATCCTGCGGAAACTATAATCGAAGGTGTAGCGACATACAAAGTAAAAATGCAATTTTTGGAAGACGATAGTCGCATCAAATCAGGGATGACCGCGAACATCACTATCCTTACCGATAAAAGAGAGGGCGTTAACGCGGTTCCTCAAAGAGCCGTAATTGACCGAAATGGAGTAAAAATCATACGCACTATACAGAAAGATCTTTCGATTAAAGAAGTTTCGGTGCGTACGGGACTTAGGGGGTCTGATGGAAATATTGAGATTATTGAAGGAGTGAACGAGGGAGATAGGGTTATTACCTTTTTCAAAGAATAAATGTCCTTAATTGAAGTAAAAGACTTGGCGAAAATTTATTATGGCGATGGTGTACAAACTCCGGCGCTTTCCGGAGTTTCTTTTGATATTAATAAAGGCGATTTTGTCGCGATAATGGGTCCTTCCGGCTCGGGCAAGTCCACCCTTCTTCATATTTTGGGTTTTTTAGACAGGCATACTCACGGAAAATATCTTTTTGAGGGTAAAACAATAGATGATTATTCGGATGACGATCTCGCCCATATCAGAAATAAAAAAATGGGGTTTGTTTTTCAGATGTTTAATCTTCTTCCGAGAACGACAATTTTAGACAACGTTAAACTTCCGCTTCTTTATTCGGACATAAAAGAATCAGGTTGGGATAAGATCGCAAAAGACGCCATAAAAGCCGTGGGACTTGAAAAAAGAATTGATCATGAGCCATCACAATTGTCGGGAGGCGAGAAGCAAAGAGTGGCAATAGCCCGGGCATTAGTTTTGAAGCCGGAAATTATTTTTGCCGATGAGCCGACCGGTAATCTTGATTCAAAGTCGGGTAAAGCAATCATGGAGATACTGCAGGACCTAAACGAGAAGGATGGTCATACCGTCGTTTTAATCACTCACGAGACATACACCGCGGAACACGCCGGAAGAATAATTCGTTTACACGACGGCAAAATCGAATCCGATAAAATTGTTGACCATCGGCATCATGCGAAGAAAGATGAATTTTTCAAATAGTAAAAGATAAAAAATCGAATCGTGCCGGGATATTATATTTGATCTAGTCAATGAAAATATTATATATTTTAAAATCTGCTTTCTCCGCGCTAAGAGTGAATAAATCTCGATCTGTTCTTACTATTTTAGGAATAGTTATAGGAGTAACAGCTATAATGCTTGTTTCCGTCATAGGTGAAAGCGCTCAAAGCCTGGTTTTAAGCCAGGTTGAATCATTGGGTTCGCGAACTATAGCAATAGTTCCGGGTCGGGAGCCGTCGGGACCGGCAGACCCATCTGCCGCGGAGTCTTTATATGCCGATTCGCTTAAAATGCGGGAGATTGAAGCTTTAAAAAAACCATCTAACGTTCCCGATCTTGAAGAGGCGGTGCCGATCGTTTTCGGTCTTTATTCGGCTTCTTTTGGCGGAGAGACTTTTAATTCTATGGTGATAGGATCCACCGATTTTCTCGCCGAGATATTTGATATATATCCGGAAGAGGGTTTTTTCTTTGACGAAGACGATATTAAAGCAAGGGCGGAGGTCGCGATCATCGGTGTTAAATTGAAAGATGAGCTGTTCGGAAATTCAGATGCTATTGGAGAAAAGATCAGGATCAATGGGCGTAACTTCAGGGTTATTGGAGTTTTTCCACCAAAAGGACAGATTCTTTTTTTTAATTTTGATGAATCGGCTGTCGTTCCATTTACTTCCGCGCAGGATTATATATTCGGGATTAAGCATTTCAACCGCATTATTGTTCAGGCTAAAACCGAAGAAAGCGTGCCCGCAGTCCTTAGAGACATAGAAATAACCCTAAGGGAGCTGCATAATATTACAGACCCCGAAAATGACGATTTTTTTGCAAGTTCCCAGATTGAAATTGCGGAAACTTTAAAAACGATAACCGATATACTCACGATATTTCTTGCGGCGGTTGCCGCTATATCTCTTCTCGTAGGCGGAATAGGTATTATGAATATTATGCTGGTATCCGTGACCGAAAGAACGAGTGAGATCGGCTTGAGAAAAGCTTTGGGCGCCACCGGGAATAATATACTTCTTCAATTTATATTCGAAAGTTCTATCCTGACGACGCTCGGCGGACTTATTGGGGTATTGCTTGGAGTTACTTTATCTTTCTTGGCGTCTATTATACTTGGACAATTAATGAATATGGCGTGGGATTTTAGCATTCCATTTTTCGCGGCTTTTTTGGGTATTGTTATTTCGGTATTAGTTGGTTTATTGTTTGGTATTTATCCCGCTTACAAAGCATCCCAAAAAAGTCCAATCGAGGCATTGCGTTATGAATAAATAATTTATGAAACTGACAACAATATTCAAAACAGCCGGTATCGCCATTTTTTCGCACAAGTCTCGCTCGATTCTTACCGTTATCGGTATTGTTATAGGAGTTACCTCAATAATAGTAATAATGTCGGTGGGTGAGGGCGCGACAAAACTTATCACTAATGAAATTACTTCCCTAGGCGCCGATATAATATATGTAGAACCGGGACGCGAACCGAAAGGGCCGACGGATATCTCCGGATATATTCTTTCAAAAAGCCTAAAAGAAAAAGACCTCGAAGCTTTGCGGAAAAAATCTAATGTTCCAGGTATCAAAAAAATAAGCCCGTCAGTCATTGTTCCGGGAAGCATATCTTATGGGGGAGAAACTTTTCGCCCGATGATATCCGGTAGCGACGCGCAATTTTTTGGTGAGGTTTTGGATGTGGGTCTCCAGGAGGGTTATTTTTATGATGATATAGCCATTCGCAACCGCGAAGCTGTGGCTGTGATCGGCGCGCGCGTTAAAGACGAGCTCTTCGGAGAATCAGACGCTTTAAATAAAATCATTAAGATAAACAATAAAAGTTTTAAAGTCGTTGGGATTTTGGAAAAAAGGGGACAGGTTTTCTTTTTTGATATGGATACTTTGGTGTTGATACCATATACGACGGCAAGGACCTATCTTTTAGGAATAGACCACTATAATGAATTTTTAGTTCAGGTTGAAGATGTGGAACAAATTTCCGCGACCGTTGAAGATATTAAAATGACCATTCGCGAATCGCACGGGATAACAGATCCCGAAAAAGATGATTTTCATATAATGACGCAGGAGAGTCTTCTTGGCCAGATAAATTCTATTTTTAATATTTTAACTACAGCCTTAGCGGTGATAGTCGCTATATCTTTGGTGGTTGGGGGAATTGGAGTGATGAATATTATGCTTGTTTCGGTCACCGAACGCACGCGCGAAATAGGCTTAAGGAAAGCTCTCGGTGCCACAGAAAAGGATATAATCATTCAATTCGTTATGGAGGCGGTTATACTGACCCTTACCGGCGGAATTATCGGGATAATTTTAGGAGGAATGATCAGTTTGGCAACCGCTATTTCTGTCAGCCAATTTGCCGGGCTGAATTGGCGGTTTACCCTTCCCACGTCCGCTGTTTTAATAGGATTTTTATCATCGATTTCCATCGGACTGATCTTTGGCATCTATCCGGCAAGACAAGCCGCAAAGATGCATCCGGTGGAGGCTTTGCGCTACGAGTAATAAAATGATATAAATTAAAGATGTCGCTTTTGTTTATAATTTTAGGGGCTGCTTTATTTGAATCGCTCATTTCTTTTTCAGGGGCTTTGTTCATGGTGTTCAACCGAGAAAAAGCGCTTAGAGCGACTCATTATTTGGTAAGTTTTGCGGTAGGGGCTCTTATGAGCGTTGCTTTGCTTGATATTATACCCGAGGCGATTGAGAGGAGCTCTATTGATAAAGTAATGCCATTCGTTCTTTTGGGTGTCATTATGTTTTTTATTTTCGAGAAATTCCTATTTTGGTACCATTGTCATCATGGCGAATGCAAGACGCATACTCATCACGGAGAACCGGTGATACTTCCGTACGCGTATCTCATTTTATGGGGAGATTTTTTGCACAATTTTATAGACGGGATAATACTCGCGCTCGCTTTTCTTGTAGATTTAAGACTGGGTTTTTTGACCTTGATCGCGGTTATATTGCACGAAATACCGCAAGAAATAGGAGATTTTGGAGTTTTGGTTCATGGAGGTATGAAGCCGACCAAGGCATTATTTTTTAATTTTTTAACATCCCTTTCAACAATGGCGGGCGCTATTTTGACATATATTTTGGGTCCCGCGCTTATACCGGTTCTTCCGTACGCGCTTGCTATTGTGGCGGGTAATTTTATTTATATCGCTGGCGTAGACCTCATCCCCGAGCTTCATGAGGCAAGAAAATTCAAGCACAGTTTGCTCCAGGTTATGTTTATTATAATAGGCGCTCTTCTTGTTATCGCTCCGGAGTTTATTTTTCATTAACAATAATATCACGCATTTTAGTTAGAGCGGGATTTATTCATTGAATATTGTAGAGCGGGAGGCGGGGAGGTTGATTATTAAATTAAAACTTATACACGAATATAGAGTAACCCACGCGAGCCACCGGCTCGTATTTTTTTAACCACAAATAAGAATCTTCGGGTTTTTGCGTAAAATTATTTATAGGACGTCCGAACGCGCCCTGCCTTAATGTCGCCGATATCGCGAACCACCCTTCTTGCGGCTCTCCGCGAGAGGACCACCACGGCTCAAAAGAATTACCTAAATAATACGACGGAGATCCGCCTCCGAAATATTCAAGGCGGATTTTGTCTATATTATTTTTTTCTACGAATACGGCAAGCCGTTTGAGGTCCTGACCCCAGTCATAATTGGAGTCGGTTATGTAGTTATAACCATTTTTTGTACCCCCGGCAAATTCGTTGTAGTAAGGAAGATAGTGGGGGAAAGAGGAAAATATCGTAAGAATCATCCACGCGAATATGAGAATTATAAAAACATATCTGGGGGCCGCTTTTATTGTTTTTTCATAAATAAGCTCCAAAAAATCGCGAAGCGTTTTAGGATCGGTCAAAGAAGAGGAGCTTGTCCACTTAACCACTTCCCTTGATACAAGAAGATAAATGAACGGGAATGTTGGGAGAACATGGCGCACTCCAATATTCAAACTACTGGACATGGATTGCCACCAGTAAACTCCTATAAACAAAATGGAGGCGACTAAGGCAAAATTATAATGCATCCATTTGATAGCCGTATTAAATGATTTGTCGTGGGTTTTCCATAGGTAGCCCACGGCAAGCACTATGGCAAGGATAGTGAAAATATGGGAAGGAACGGTTTCTTTAAGAAGATACGCCACGGGAAAATAATACCATGAACCTGAAGAAGAAACCGTGTCCAAAAAATACGCGATATTACCTCCGGCGGCACGCTGGACAACCATAAGAAATCCATGTAAATATTGCCCAAAAGCGCGTAATACCGGCTTGTCAGACATCCACACGGTGAGATCTACCGCCGGCTTGAATCCGAAAGACGAAAGGTTTTGCGTAGTATCGCGAAGCTGGATATCTACGGGATAATTCCAGACATGAAAAATATATACCAGCGTAATAAGAGCCGCGGAAATAAGTCCGAGCAAAGCCAGGTTAAGGGTTTGTTTAAGCGCTCCCAATATAAAAAGTTTTAATTTATTATAAACACCTTCCAGCGTCTTTGAATTTTCGTAGTTTGAAACAAATACCCAAAGATAAGCAAAAGCAAAGTACAGAGGAACGAGAAGCACGAGCGAAAATTTTAACAGGAGAGCGACGCCCAAAGCGATCCCGGCGATAATAAGATTTTTATTTGAAGGGGCTTTAAGATAATTAAGAAAAGCGGATATTCCTATAAAAAATCCGAAAGCCGCTCCAAGGTCGGTTGTTACATATCTGGAATGCGCGATCATTGTTGGAGAGAACGTAAAAAGCATTAACGCGAAAAGAGCGACATTGTTCCCGTAAAGTTTTCTTACCCATGAAAAGAAAAGCCATCCGAAAAGAACCGCCAAAAATATTATAGGGAGGCGCGACCAGAATATTATTTTATCGGCATCATTTCCGGACTCGTAAAGAAAAACCGAGCCCATCGTCCATTGGCCGTTGATATCTTGGGTCCATGCTTTTATATCGGTAGGAAAATTAAGGTTCAGAAAAAGCAGAGGAATAGCCGAGATATCTTTGATAAGAGGAGGGTGCTCGGGATTCAGGCGGTAATCTTTTTGGGTCAGGTAAGAATATCCGGCAGGGATGTGGGCCAGTTCATCCATTATGGCCGACTCATCCAGCACAGAGAAGAACATCACCAAAAACATCGTCAGCAACAGAAGACCGGCAATGGCGTTCGATAGATTTTTGTTTATCATTTTATTTTTCTATTAAAATAATTCCGTCATCGGTATAGATAAAATGCTCTCCTATTTTTAGTTTTATTTGGCGGTAAATATTTATATCGGATTCAAGTAATGCTATATAACATTTATTGTCGCAAGTTATGAGGTTGATTTCGTCCGGACGCAAGTATTTAAAATTACGGAGTTGTTGGTTTTTCGCGGTCCAGGTATCGGTTATATACATAACCGTTTGCGCCGGCATAGGGAGGGTTTTATTCGATCCCGGGATTCTAACCTCGGTGCCTGACGCGTTAATTATAACATATTTTGTTATTTCTTGTGGCTTTTCATTCAGCCATTTTCCTATCTTCACATAATCTCCGCTAAAAGAAGAATATACGTCGGGGTGGGGTCCCCAGCGAAGGAAATATTTATTAAAAGATGCTCCCAAAAGGGCGAACATAAAAACAAAAAACAAAATAACAATTTCTTTTCTTATTCTTTTGAGTTGGTGGGCGTATTCGGGGTAAGCCGTTTCGTTTTTATCTATTTTTATTTTTATTTTCTCAGCAAGAAAAATAAAACCGATGGCGCTTATTATCATGACCGGGGGGATGATAATAATCGCGCGGAGAGCATGAGGGATGCCTTCGGCCGAAAATATGACAGGAAAAAGTCCGATGAAAAACCATGCTCCGAGGAATTTTTCGGGCGAGGTCGCGACCTCAAGAAAACGAGTGGATAATTTTTTTCCGCCAGAGGCGGATCCGCCTTTGGCGGAGAAAATATTAATTACGCTGACAATTATTCCGAGCGCGAAGAGCAAGCCGATTGGCCAGAAAAGTTGGGGCGCTCCCGCAAAATTATGCCGCCAGTTGTAGTCGCCCGAAAACCAGAACATCCCAAGCGTTTTTAGGAGATTGGAGCCCAGTATCTTGAGAGGATTTTCCGAAGAAAAGATCGAGATTTGTGAGGTGCGCCCGAAAAAATCCGCCGGATTATCAATATAATAAAGCCAAAGCGGAAGGACGGTGATAAAAACAAAGAATATAAAAAGAGTAAAGACGCACCAGAGGCACCCAGGTTTTCCGAAAGTAAAACTTTTTCGTATTTTCCATATCATCAAAAACGGAAATATAAGAAGAACCGGAACGACCCGATAGGCGATATATGAATGAAATCCCAGTCCGAAAAGTATTCCGCCGGCCGCGACAGCCAAAGCTTTTTTATTATGTGAAAAATCTTCTCTAAAAATAAGCCATAAAAAATAGAGACCCCACGCAAGAAACGCCGGAGCCATGATCGCGCGAAATCCGATACGCGAAAAAATAATATGCCAAAAATTTGTCGCAAGAAAGAAGCTTGCCGTAAGAGCTATGAGCGTATTTTTATTCATCCCGAATATCCTAAGGTCGCCCGCGCGATCCCGAAAAAGCTCCCGCGCGAATAAGAAAACGCCCAATACCGCGGCAAGACCGAAAAATGAGGAAACTATCCTTATCGCCCACGGCTCGTTTCCGGACACCGATATGGATACGGCGATAATGTTCATAAATAAGCCCTCCCGTCCATTGTTATCGGGGTAGAACATTTTGAATCCGCCTTCCGGTTCGTTCGAATTTAACGCCAAAAGGGCGTTATTTCCGTTCATTGCCTCATCCGGGTAAAGCCCTGGCGGGAAAAGGTCAAGCGCCGAAAACCTAAAAAATGCGGCTATAACCATTATTAAAACAATACTCACAACTACGTTTTTTTCCGCGCTGGAATGGGACATATTTATATTGTAATATAAAACTATGATTTCAACACCCGAAAACCCTCTTTCTTCACCCGAGGAGGAAATTAGCTGGCTTGAGCAGGAACTTAGAGAAAGAAAGAAAAAACTGGGTTCAAGCGCGGGAGAAAAAGAGCGTTTTAACGCAACAAAAGAAATTCTAAAGGAGGCGGGGGAGTCGCCCGATGAGGTAATTTCGGAAAACTATCGTTTAAAGCCGGAAGAGGTAGAAAAGCATACTCACGCCCTTGCCGACGAATCTCATCATAAGCAGATCGACGAGTTATTATCTATAGCCGGAGAGCACGGCCTATTAAATGCTCTTAAAGTCGTCAGAAAGTTAAACAATCCTCATTTGACGGACGATTTTCACGACCGGCTGATCGCGGAAGGATATTTGGGAAAATGATCTTGAACCAATTATTATTATACATATATATATTCTCGCTTTTTGCGATAGTCGCTCTGGTGGCGGGCGTTTTTATAGTTGACCGTATTAGGAAGAAGAAAAATCTCCTCAATTCTTTGGGGTACATATTATATGAGGTAACTTTTTCCGAAGAAGGTCCTAAAACCACAGCCCAAGGTTTTAGGGAAGTTATCTCGGTCATGGAACAGTTTTATAGCGGGATGGCAACAATTTCGGATAAAGTCTCGTTCGGGTATAAGCCGTATTTCGTCCTTGAGCTTGCTTTATCCCATATAGGGGAAGAAACGATTTTTTACGTATCGGTTCCTAAAAATTTTGGGCGTCTTTTTGAAAAACAGCTTGAAAGTTTGTATCCGCACGCGCATATCGAATTAAAAAAAGAAGATTATAATATTTTTAATTCGGAGGGCGGAAGCGCCGGATCAATTTTGCGTCTTGAAGAAACTTACGCGTTGCCCATTCGCACATACAGAAGACTTGACGCTGACCCTTTGGAAGTTATCGCGAATGCATTTTCAAAATTAAAAAAAGAAGGAGAGGGCGCGGCGATGCAAATAGCCATCTACCCGGCCGAACGAAGTTTTAAAAGGCGCGTTCGCCACGTTATTAAAGAATTAAAAGAAGGCAGAAATATCACTTCCGTCGGCAAGGAGGGTTGGTTTGGAATTATCGTCGATGAGATAAACGATATTTTTTCCGGTAAAAAGAATAACAATAAAAATACTCCTTCCAAATTTGATGAGGAGGGGCTTAAGCTTGTTGAGGAAAAAATTTCATCCCCCGTTTTTAAGGTTAATTTGCGTCTGATAGCATCGGCCGCAACCTTTGAGGAGGCAAGCGCCATCATCAGGGAGCTTGAAAGCTCTTTCTTACAATTCTCCGAACCCCAGGGTAATAAATTTAAATTCATACGAATGCTGGGGTCGGCTTTAGAACGTCTGCTTTATTATTATTCGTTCAGGCTTTTTGATAGGGCGTCCTCAATTTATTTGAATGCATCCGAGCTTACGAGTGTTTTTCATTTTCCGGCGGGTACTCTTTCCGCGCCAAAATTAAAGATGCTCAAAGCCAAAAGCGCGCCCGCTCCATCAAATGTTTCCCAAACGGGGATTTTGCTCGGAAAAAATATTTACCGCGGAGAGGAGACCGAGATACGCATAAAAGACGATGACCGCAGAAGACATATGTATATCATTGGACAGACCGGTGTCGGCAAGACCGAATTTTTGAAAAGTATGATATATCAGGATATTGCCGATGGAAAAGGCGTCTGCGTGCTCGACCCACATGGAGATATGGTGTCGGATATTCTCGGGTTGATACCAGCCAATCGGGTAGAGGATGTTATTTATTTTGATCCGGGGAATACCGAAAGGCCGATGGGTCTTAACTTTCTTGAATATGACCCGGCGCATCCGGAACAAAAAACATTCATCATAGACGAGCTGATGCAGATATTCAACAAACTTTATAACATGCAGATTGCCGGAGGGCCGATGTTTGAGCAATATTTTAGGAATGCCGCGCATTTGGTTATGGAGGACCCGTCTTCGGGGTGCACTCTTCTTGAGATCGCGCGCGTATTTACCGAAAAAGAATTTCGCGATCTCAAATTGTCGCGTTCGCGCAATCCGATAGTCAATGCTTTTTGGAAAGAAGTAGCCGAGAAGGCCGGAGGAGAGCATTCTTTACAGAATATGGTCCCATATATAACTTCCAAGTTTGATACTTTTCTTTCAAACGAAATAATGAGGCCAATCATAGGACAGGAAAAGTCCGCTTTCCGCTTTCGCGAAGTGATGGATGAAAAAAAAATTCTTTTGGTTAATCTTGCCAAAGGACGCCTTGGAGAGCTCAATTCATCACTTTTGGGTTTGATTATAGTTGGTAAAATTTTAATGGCCGCTTTTTCAAGGTTTGATGTTTCCGGGGACATGAGGAATGATTATTATTTGTATCTGGATGAATTCCAAAATATTACAACTCCCTCCATCACAACAATTCTTTCGGAGGCCCGCAAATTCCGCCTAAACCTTATTCTCGCGCATCAATTTATCGGGCAATTGACGGAAGACGTAAGAAAAGCGGTTTTTGGGAATACCGGGACCATTGCGTCGTTCAGAATCGGACGAGAGGATGCCGATTTTCTCGAAAAACATTTTGAGCCGGTTTTTTCGGGGCATGACCTCATGAACATAGAAAATTATCACGTCTATTTAAAAACCCTAATGGACGGTAAAACAGTCAAACCGTTCAATATTGAAACCCTCCCTCCAAGAAGCGGAAACCCGAGAGAAGCAGAAGCCATAAAAGCGCTTTCATCTTTAAAATACGGCGTGCCGAAACAAATAATAGAAGAAGAAATAAACAACAAGTATAAAAAATAGCATGTATGAGTTTGCCTACAATATTTTATTGGCGTTTAAGCAGATAGCGGGGTCGCTTGTGGCTGATCTTTCGGTTTGGTGGCTGCTCGCGCCGATATTGCTCGTCTGGATAATGACCGAAATGTATTACGGAGAATATAAAAAAGAGCATGTCGGGTTTTCTTCGGCGTTATCCGTTGGTATATCATTTTTATGGATCAGTTTTGTTTCTATGAGGATATTCTTCTTGTTGGGTCGCGACCCGAAAGAATCTCCGGAAGTTCTTATGACCGCCATTTTTTCGCTATATGCCATTTTTATAATATATACCGCCTACACTCATACCTTCTTACCGTCAACTATGGATAAGATAGCATCCCCGACTCTTATCTATTTTTTATCGGCGGTTACTCTTTTATTTTCGGAGGGTCTTCTTTCAATAGATCGTTACGTGGGATCGGCGCTTTTTATTTCTCTGGTAGGTTTTTATTTGGTATTTTTTATCATTAAAAAATATTTTCTCGGTTTTCGCGGAGAATTCGAACAGGTCAGAAGTCTCGGTAAAAACCACGAAAATTAAAAGTTATGAATAAAAAAGATTATTTTTACGCGGCATTGGCTGGATTTATTACCGGAATTTTTGCGATACCGATATTTGCCAACTTGAATGTGGATATCCCATATCGCGCGGTTGTTCTTCTTTTTGGGGTGCCTTTATTGTGGATGTTCGGCATTTGGCTGGGGAAGTTTTTAGCGCGATGGCTGCCTTTTATGTATCAGTTCGCCAAATTCAGCGTTACCGGATTTTTATCTACCGCGATCGATTTTGGGATATTAAATTTTTTGATATTGGTTTCGGGTTCGGCCGCGGGTATCGTATTTTCCGTTTTCAAAACAATTTCTTTTATTGTCGCGAATATAAACAGTTATTTATGGAATAAATTTTGGACATTCAAAAAACCGCGTGACGCAACCGAGTCTAAATCCGAAGAAGATGCCGCCGCGGCCAAAGAATACGTAAAATTTTTGCTCGTCAGCCTCATAGGTCTTTTGATAAATGTCGGGGTCGCCTCTCTCGTAGTAAATGTTGTTGGTCCACAATTCGGTATTGGCCAGACCGGCTGGGCTAATATCGGAGCGGTTGCCGGCTCTGCCTCGGCTTTGATCTGGAATTTTGTAGGATATAAACTTATTGTTTTTAAAGTTTAGCGTAATGCGAACAATATGAATGCATGCGAACACTGCGAATAATAAAATCAATTCATATTATTCATATATATTAGTAGGTTGGTATTATAAATATTGAATTTATTTTTATTTCTTATATAATATCGTCATGGAACATTCGGTTTTTTATAGAAAATACAGACCCCAGACTTTTGAAGAAGTCAGGGGGCAGGAGCATATAACGGAATCTCTTAAGCGCGATCTTGAGGAACATAGGATAAGCCATGCTTATCTTTTTTCGGGACCGCGCGGTACCGGCAAAACAAGCGTCGCGCGTATTCTCGCGCGCGCCGTGAATTGCGAAAAAGACCCCGGGCCGTGCAATAAGTGCGAAGTATGCTCTGATTTTTCGTCCGGCCGCACTCTTGATCTTATTGAAATAGACGCCGCTTCAAACCGCGGAATTGACGATATCCGCGCGATAAAAGAACAGGTGCTTTTAATGCCCTCAAAAGGCAGGCGCAAGGTGTATATAGTGGACGAAGCGCATATGATGACTAAAGACGCTTTTAACGCCTTTTTAAAAACATTGGAGGAGCCTCCGGAGCACGCTATGTTCATTATGGCGACGACTGAGCCTGAAAAGATGCCCGAAACCATTATTTCGAGAACCCAGCATTTTAAATTCCGACCCCTTTCCGAAAAATTAATTGCTGAAACATTGAAAGAAGTATCAAAAAAAGAGGGGATTATCTTGAAAGATGAGGCGGCAATTCTTCTTGCTTTTCTTTCCGAGGGTTCGCTGAGAGACGCGATGAATTATCTAACACAGGTGCGTTCTCTCGGAGGAAAAGAGGTGGGAGAGGATGAAATAAGAAAAGCTTTTGGAGTTCCATCGGTACATTTAGCTCAAAGGCTCATGGATTCTATTTTTAAAAAAGATCTTCCGCGCGCCATCGAAAACATATCCGAAATAGAAAAAGCCGGAGCGTCAGCCGATCTATTTTTGAAGATGCTTATACGCAATTACCGCTTTTTATTTCTTTCAAAGATTAGCTCGTCATTCACCGTAAAAATGAAAGAGATGGTCGGCGAGAGGGATTATGATTATTTTCTGGAAAAATTGGACGGAGTAAATGCGGAAGATATTCAAAATTCTCTTGTTACGCTGTTACAAACGGCAAACGAAAGATACGCGGGTCCTCATCAAACCCTTCCTTTGGAACTTGCGGTTTCAAAAATAATTTCGGGGAAATAGGAGTTTGTAACTATCGAACCACGGTGGTATAATTTTATTATATATACCATGGTTCAAAAACAAGCCGAAAAACAAATTGCTCTAAAATTGAGGGGAAAGGGGCTGTCGTACAGAGAAATTCTTCAAAAAGTGCCTGTTTCCAAATCTACATTGTCGTTATGGTTGCGAAGCGTAAATTTATCTAAAAAACAGAAACAACGCCTCACAGCAAAGAAATTAGCCGCAATGAAAAGGGGTTGGGAGAAAGTCCATTTGCTAAGAATGCAGAGGTGGGAAAGAACAAAAACCGAAGCACTAAAAGACATTAGTAAATTAACAAAAAGAGAAAGATTTCTTTTAGGGATAGCTCTTTATTGGGCGGAAGGGTCTAAAGAAAAATATTATCATTCAGGCACGAATATTAAATTTTCTAATTCGGACCCTCTTATGATCGTTGTGTTTAGAAAGTGGTTAAATGAATTTTCTAAAGCGCCTATTGAAAAAATAAAATTTGAGCTTTATATTCATGAGAGAGGAGATTTAAAAAAAGCCTTAAAATTTTGGTCATCCGCGCTGAATGTTCCAAAAACCGCATTTCGAGTTTATTTTAAGCGGAACAATTTAAGTCCGAAAAGAAAAAATATAGGAAAAGAGTATAATGGATTAGTAAGAATACACGTACCTAACAGCATTACATTAGTTAGAAAAATCGATGGTTGGGTACAAGGTATTTGCAAACATTGGGGAGTGGTGTAATGGTAACACGTCAGGCTTTGAACCTGAAGACTCTAGGTTCGATCCCTAGCTCCCCAGCAAGTAAAATTTTTATGCCTTTTGGCATTAAAATTTTGCTCCGGTTGTTTGGCTAGGGATTGAACCTTTGAGAGGGGGTCGGGGAGAAACGGAAGTGTCTCCCCGTGGAGGAAAACAGCGAGCGAAGCGAGCGTTAGAAACCGTCGGTTTCTAAAGCGCAGGCGAAGCCGAGCATGGTTCTAGCGAAGCGGATCCCTAGCTCCCCAGCCATATCAATTTTTTATAATACCGTTTAAGGTATTATGGAAAATTGCATATCTGTTCGCAGGTAGGATTCGAACCGAAGGCGCACGTCAACAAGAAGTATTACGACTATGTTGACGTAGCGTCTCGACTGAAAGGCTCCCTGTTTGTCCAAGAGCGAAGCGATTGGCTAACAAACAGCAGTGCAGCGAGGGCCTCAAGCCCGAGACGTGAGAGGCGATCCCTAGCTCCCCAGCCAAGGTTGGAAGTATCCAGAGACCCGACTGCCATTATTTATGAAGAAAATTCCTAAAGAACAGATAGAAAAATTCCAAGGACTGTTAGAGCCTGAAAAAATCAAACGGCTTGAAAGAGCAATAAATTTATTGATTGGTGTCGGAAATGGTCACATTCAGATTCTTACTGAGCATCATAATTCTGATGCTCAGTAAGAGATTGGATTTGCGTATTTCTTCCCGACAGTAAAAAGCACATGGGAAAACATAAAATTTTCTTTGTTTTTGGGAGGTAGTGAGTACCAACACTTCAATTTCTTTCCTGCACGCCTAGTTTGTGAAAATGTATTCCGCTTGGAACATTACATAAACCAAAAGAGAGAAGTACAAAATGAAATTTGTTTATGGGAGATGATGCGCGTAATGAAGAGGTTTTTTGATGAGTTTGGAGATGAAAACTTTAAAACCCAATATGAACATACTCGTGATGAATTAGGCGAACCAGGGAAACGATACCCCGACATAACGGCAAGTGATGCATATAAGGATCCGTTTCCTATAATACGCGAGCTTATTGAGAGTACAAAACTGCCCAACTCAAAAGGTTTTTATACTCATTACCAATTTTTATGCGAGAGCCATCATGGAAAACTGCTTTCGTTGCATATTGCCAAACATGAGGATGCTCAGTATCGCAGGAATTTGTTATACATTTTTATATTTTGTAGGTGGTTTTTAATGATCACTGACACACACATCCAACGTGTTACAAAAGATACTGTTGATGAAGCCGTCGACACTGCTAACGAAATTGTGTTCGGAAATATTAGTTAATGTAAATAGCCACGATTTTAGAAGAAAGTTTCAATAATTTTCAAACATGAGGCACCAAATAATCGAAAAACTTGACCAACATCTACAAGATCAAGAGTTTTCTTCAGAGATTTGGTCCGAGTCTCTTGTCGCTGAGACATGGATTGTGTATCTTTTATCGCAAATCAGAAAGATCATCGGCAGTGACGGCTACCCCACACTCCGTCTTTATTGTGATTGGGTTTTGCATACAAAATTGACCGGAAAACTCGCAAAGGACAAAATCGATATTCTAAACTCCTCACCAGATTCAACTGAGGTAGCAGAATTTTTGAGTTTTCACGCCCTGCACGAAGAACTTGAGAGCTTTCTTTGCAAGCACGGACTTCCAAGTTCTGTAACTGATAATGATAAGTGGTTCAAGTTCAGAAGTTCCTTGATTTGAATACTCACAGATCAACCCCTGGAAAACGATAAAGGAGCGGACATTGTGAGAATATCTCTGGTTGAGGATTTAACAATCCTAAGGGGGTCTGAGCACTTCTTTATTAATTTTGAAGTTGTAAATAAAGATGGAGACGTAATTCCCATAAAAATCTTGACTGGTGATCAAGGAGGTGAGCGACGAGAAAGAATCGAAAAAGAGCAACAAGCATTTTGGGAGCGATGGCTGATAAAGAAGTATGGACACCTTGAAGCTAAAAAAATCTTGGGGAAACCCAAGTCTGACCTGACTGCTTCAAATCAAGGTGAATGAACAGCTTAAGATACCCTTCCGGTATCTCACTGTTGGTAATTCTAGACCGAGAAGGACAGCCAAGGTTGGAAGTATCGAGGCGACCTAATCCCCTCGAGAAACCATCCCTCTATTCCGACACGGCATACCCGGTGAGTCCGGTATCCAGAACGAAAATCGTCCCAGTTGGGGCGATTTTCGTTTATGCCCGGAAAAGTATAAAATGTAGTTATGCTTTTCATGCGTGACTCAAAACATAGAACGATACTCATTGTCGTAATCGCCCTCGCTATTGGTGTTATCATCCCAAAACTAACGATACACAATATCGTGTCAGTTGATGAACGCTTAGAGCAGTGCGCTCAGTACGCAACAAACGAGACACTAGACAACCCGTTTCAACGCATCGCACTAAAGCTTGGTCAAAGTCGCGTCGTTGAAACCGACGGAGGAAATCGAGTGACCATAGAAGTGTTTACACTCTTCCGCATTCCACTGCCGGGACGCATAGTAACATTTTGTGATCAGGTAGGGATTCCCGAACAAAGCATCACCGTCGATAAAACAGGAGATACGGCGACGCAATATCCCTTTGGCATTACCGAAGGTGAACTGCCAGAAGGATGGTATATGCGTAGCTCTCAAGGAATTGACAACACATATATGGTGCTTACCAAAGATCCAAATATCCCGTGGCCGCAATCCGAGCTTGGCTAATTCGGCGAGTTTATACTCGTCGAGGTACATGAGATAGGAGACCCTGAAAAGTGGATTGAGAGTAGAGTTGATTGCGGTGATGTTGCTTTCAACCGCTCATGCGCATGGAATTTTCTTAACGGTCGTTGGCATCTTCGAGTTGAACACGAAACACCCGCCGCGGATGCGCAGACTGATTATTTCCTCGACTACGGTCGTGTTGCTATAGCAATGCTCTATCCGCTTGATTCCGACAAAGAAACAAAGACCGAGTATGCGCGATTCTTGCGCAACACCGTCGCTCCGATTGTCGGTACCGCATATAGTCGCGATGTCTTGCGAGAGAATTGCGCGCGAGATATACCCGCAATCTTATTGACGATTCCAGCACCGACTATGAAAATGGTGTTGTAGAGATATATTTATAGGATGGAGATCGTAAAGAAAGCAAGGGTTTTTCATTGCTATACGAACCCGAAACAGATTTTAAGGGATGCTCGGAATCGGTGAAGGAATTCTTGAGGCATTTGCCGACAGAACTTAAATAACAGTATGGTCAAAAATACTGACGAAACCAACAACGAGTTATACCAATGCGAAGAGTGCGGTTTTCACTATGTCGAGAAAGAATGGGCGGAAACGGGGCATGTTTTTTTATCCACATCTGGCAGTACCCCCCCCACAGTTTTTTGTTACAATACAGATATGTTTGATGACGAGTTTGGGAGCGATTTTATTACGTCAAAAGCGCGAGAATTCGCCGCACGCCGCGCGAAGCGCGGCGCGTTTTACTTTCTCTCTCTCTCTCTAGTGCTCGTCGCCGCGGTTGCCATCCCCACGTTCGCGCTTGCGGTGAGATTTGATACTCCGCAGAGTACCCACGCGCTTGCGCTCTCTGTGGCGGACGTAGCTGGTGAATCGCTTGTACGCATATCCGAGACTCTTGACGTATTTGCTTCGCGTTTGATGTACGAGACGGGGAGCATCAGAGAGCGCGTTGGCGCATGGCTCTGTCGCGTCTTCGGCACCTGCGACGAGGGAATAGTGAAAGAGCCAACACAGGTACAGCCGCCGCCAACTTTTGTGACATCAGAGCGGGAGCCCGCGACAACGACCGTTAGTAACCAATACATCACACAGCCTGCCGCCCCGCACACGCAATCATCCGTCACGATCGGAGTGGACGAGAATACGTTGAACGCCAGAATCGCGAGTCTAAGGAACGATTTGCTCTCGCGCATCTCGCAGGTGAGCGCCGGAAGTGGGGGAAGCGCGAGCTATGTACCGGTGTATGTGAATCCATCAAGCGACACGTTTGTCACAAAAGACGCATACGACAAACAGATTGACGCACTCTTTAGAATTATTGGAATGATGGGGCGGATAGACAAGCTCTCCGGCACCAATCTCAAGAACGTCACTGCCTCCGGCGTCTCGGGACTCACCGACGCCGATATTCCCGATGGCATTACCGCCAGCAATTACCTTCCGCTCGTGGGCGGCACCTTGACCGGCACGCTCACCGGCACCAACCTCACCCTTTCGGGCGACCTCACCGTCTCGGGCGCACAGACGCTCTCCGGCGCAATCACCGTCCCGTATCTCTCCGCAACATCGTCGACCGCAAGTTCTTTCATCCAAGCTTCGACGACGCGCTTCTCCGTGTTCGACACGGCGTATTTCGGCGGCACGTCCACCACCACCATCAGCAACATCGGCTCCATCACGCTCCCATCGGCCGCACTTCTCACCGCGCCATATGCTTCTTCAACCGCATTCACGGTCTCCGGCACCGGCTACTTCGGGACGGCTTCCACTACTTCATTTAATCTCTCTGGGACGGCAAATTTGCAATCAATATCGGCAGACTCGCTTTTATACAACAATGCGTCAAGAGAACTGGCGGCCGTTTCAGTCGCGAGTTCTCTCGCTTTTTCAAGCGGAGAACTCGCGCTCAACCTCGGCACGGGCAACACGTGGACGGCGCTGCAAAACTTCAGCGCCGGAGCATCGACGACG
>PFCN01000013.1 GCA_002774705.1 Candidatus Niyogibacteria bacterium CG10_big_fil_rev_8_21_14_0_10_42_19 | reverse complement strand
CCCATTTAATTACTGCTTACCCTCCGAAGCTTTAGCGTAGGAGGGCTTTGCCCGTCCGTAGTCTCGTTTTAAGACTTTAATGTACGATCGTAGATAAAAGTACTATTTCAATTTACATCATAAATGGGGGGAGTTTGAGAAATAATTTATTTTTTGACATAAAAAAACGCTTTTTTCTCTTGTATTAGGCTTACTTTTAAGCTAATATGTATGTATCCCAGTTAGAAACAATCTTGTCATTTTGCGCTGCGTAGATGCTGTTCCATTAACAATAATACCGGTTTAAAACCACGAAAATTTCTAACGGGATAAATTGTGCAGGATTTAAAGAAACTCGAAAAAGAAGCCGAAAAAGCAATAATTGAAGCCGCTGATGAAGCGGTTTTGCGTGATGTTGAGATAAAATTTTTAGGCAGAAAAGGAACTCTTACTTCCGTTTTGCGCGGACTTAAAGATCTTTCCGAAAAGAAGCGCCGGGAATTGGGACCCAAGGCCAATACTCTCCGCGTAAAACTCGAAACATCTATTGGAGAAAAAAGATATGATCTAAGAAAGAAAGAGCTGAACGCCCGTTTAAAAAAAGAGTGGATAGATATTTCCCGTCCGGGGATCAAGACCGCCCAAGGCCACCTTCATCCTTTGACTGCGTCGCTCCGCGAGATAACGTCCATTTTTCACAGTTTGGGATTTGACGCGGTCGTCGGTCCCGAAATTGAGACCGAATGGTATAACTTTGACGCGTTGAATATTCCGTCCGATCATCCGGCGCGTGATTTGTGGGATACTTTTTGGCTAAGACAGGATAAAAAATCCGCCATTAAAGAAAAATTATTACTCCGGACACACACCTCCCCCGTACAGATACGTTTTATGGGAAAAAACCAACCGCCCTTGAGAATTATCGTTCCGGGAAAAGTGTTCCGCAATGATGCGAGTGACGCAACCCATGATATTGAATTTTACCAGGTTGAAGGGCTTATGGTTGATAAAGAAATTTCGGTCGCCAATTTTAAAGAGATAATTCAGGTCTTTTTTGAAAAATTTTTCTCCTCCGGAGGTGGATCAGCCTTTTCCGTCAAGGGCGGACCAGCTTCTGGCCGGGGCGGAAAAGAAAAAATAAATATTCGTCTTCGCCCGAGCTTTTTTCCTTTTACCGAACCGAGTTTTGAAATAGACTTAAAATTTCCCGGCTCAAAAAGATGGCTTGAGGTTGCGGGCGCCGGAATGGTCCACCCGAACGTTTTTAAAAATTCCGGTCTTAACCCCAAGCATTGGCGGGGTTTTGCTTTCGGTTTCGGGGTAGATCGTCTTTGCATGATGAAATATAAGATCTCCGATATAAGATTGCTTCATTCGTCCGATCCGCGTTTTTTAAAACAATTTTAAATTTTCTAAAATAACATTATGAAATTTAGTTATAAGTGGCTTAAAGAGCGTATTTCCAATATCCCGAAGCCGTCGAGTGTCGTGGATCTTTTGGAAATGCACGCTTTTGAAGTTGAGAGCATCCAAAAAGAAGGGGATGATTTTATTTTTGATATAGATATTTTACCGAATCGCATTTCTGATTGTTCTGGCCACCGTGGGCTTGCGAAAGAAATATCCGCGATAGCCGGTTTAAAATTTAAAGATAAAGAGCCCCGCCTGGTAGAAAGTGCCGAGGTAACAACGAAGGACGCGATAGAAATTAAGATTACCGACAAGGGGTGCGTTTTATATAATGCGCGGGTACTGGATAATATTAAAGTCGGTACATCTCCGAAATGGTTAAGAATGAGACTGGAGGCAATCGGAATTAATTCCATCAATAATATAGTGGATGCCGCAAATTACGTTATGCTCGATACCGGCCAGCCTTTGCATGTTTTTGATTACGATAAATTGGTTTCAAAAAGAAAGTCAAAAAAGCTGATAACCGTTAGAGGAGCAAAAAAGGAGGAGCATTTTTTGTCGCTTGATAAGGAGCAGTATAAGCTTAGTGTCGAAGACATCGTTATCGCAGACGATAAATCAGCTATCGCAATCGCCGGAATCAAGGGAGGCAAGCGTCCGGAGGTGGATCAAAAAACCAAAATAATAGTTTTAGAGTCAGCCACTTTTAGTAGGGGGCGGATCAGGAGCACCTCCCAGCGTTTAAATCTCATTACCGATTCTTCGCGAAGATTCGGGGCTGGGCTTGATCCTAATCTTTCAAAAAAGGCAATCGACGAGCTTGCGGTTTTGATACAAAAAATTGCCGAAGGCCGTATTTATTCCGGAGCCCTCTCCATTGGTCACAAGTTTCCGGAGATAAAACAAATTATTTTTTCGTCCGACAAAGCCAGGAGTGTTTTGGGCGCCAATATTCCTGACGACGAAATAAAAAATATTTTTACCGGGTTGGGTTTTGGGATCAAGCCAAAAATAAAAAATTGGGTGGTTGAAGTTCCGAGCGTTCGCAAAGATATTGAAATAGAAGAAGACCTGATCGAGGAGGTCGGGCGTATTTATGGTTATAAAAAAATAAAGCCGGTGCGCGCCCGCGGGGAGGTGGTTTCGGCAAAAATAGATCAAGATATTTTTTTTCGTGAAAAGATACGGGACATGGCTAGATCCGTCGGTTTTGATGAAGTTAGGCTTTATTCGTTCGTGGGCGAGAAAGAGCTGTCCCTTCTTTCGCTTGATGCGCGCAAAAATGTTTTGGAGCTTAAAAATCCTTCCCGTTCTGAATATAAATATCTCCGTCCCAAACTTACTCCATCCATATTGATGGGGTTGTCGGAGGCGCTTAAATACGCGGATAACCCGATGTTTTTTGAGATAGGCCGTGTTTATAGAAAGCCGGAGTTAAAACCGGCCAAAGATACGCCCGACCTTGAACGTAGTCACATCGCTTTTGCTGTGGGTAATCGTATTAAAGACGAAGAGTCGTTTTTGGAAATGAAAGGACGTATTGACGCGTTCTTCGAATCATTGGGCTTAAACGATGTTTGGTATGATGATAGTTTCCAGACACCGGATGAGGTGACCGGAGGTATTGCTTATATGCTTCATCCTTATCGTTTTGCCGAAATAAAGCGCGGTAATAAAATTTTAGGTATAGTGGGTGAGATTCATCCCGACATCAGAGATTCGCTTAAGTTGAAAGGATCGGTAAGTATATGTGAATTGAATTTATCGGTTTTACTTTCGGAAATAGAGTCCGAAAAAGAATATCGCCCGATATCGCGCTATCCCGCGGTCATGCGCGATCTCGCGTTATTCGTTCCCGCAGAAACTAAGATTGTAAATGTGCAGGATATTATAGAAAATATCGGAGGCCAGCTTTTGGTTGATGTGGATCTTTTTGATATTTACGAAGGAGAAGAAGTCCCCGAAGGAAAGAAAAATCTCGCCTTTAAATTTGTGTTCCAGTCGCATGATAAAACTCTTTCGGATGAGGAAGTAAAAAAGGTCATGGATAAAATTATTAAAGCGCTTGAAAACTCCGACCCTTCATGGGAAGTGAGGAAATAAAACAATATGGCAAAACAAAAAAAATCAAAAAAAGAAACCGTGGCAGAAGAAAATAAAAAATTAAATAAACCAAAACCCAAAGACCCTAAGATGCCCGCCTCCAAAAAGGTTAATGGGTATACCGCCAAGGATATTTATGTTCTTGAAGGGCTTGATCCGGTAAGAAAGCGTCCCGGAATGTATATCGGTTCTACCGGCCCTGACGGCCTTCACCATCTTATTTGGGAGGTGGTTGACAACGCGATTGATGAGGCGATGGCGGGATACGCAAAAAATATTTCGGTGACTCTACTACCGCGTAATAGAATAAGAGTGGTGGATGACGGAAGGGGCATTCCGGTTGAAAAACACGCTCAGACCAAAAAATCCGCCCTTGAGACCGTTATGACAACTCTTCATGCCGGTGGTAAATTCGGAGGGGAGTCTTACAAAGTTGCCGGTGGCCTTCATGGTGTCGGAGTTTCTGTTGTTAACGCCCTTTCAATATGGCTTGAAGCGCGCGTCTGTCGGGATAACGTTCAGTGGGTCCAAGAATATTCGCGAGGCAAGCCTAAGGGCGCGGTAAAAAAAGTCGGGGTATGCAAAGGTACCGGCACCGCCGTTACTTTTGAACCTGACGCGGAAATTTTCAAAGAGATTAAATTAGAATGGCCCCGTATTTTAGAAAGAATGCGCCAACAGGCATATCTTACCAAATCTATCAGGATTACGGCGCTTGATCAGCGGGAAGAAAACGGTTCGCTCCATACGACTCACTCATTTTATTTTGATGGAGGTATAAAGTCTTTCGTTAGACATTTAAATCGTTATGTTGAGCCCAAGCATGAGGTTATTTTTTATAGCGAAAAAGAAGCGGATAAAATTTCCGTAGAGGTTGCTTTGCAATACGTTGAAGACCTAACCACGCGCGAAATGGGTTTTGCGAATAATATTTATACGCCCGAGGGTGGGATGCATATTACCGGTTTTAGGACTGCTCTTACCAGGACCCTTAATGATTACGCGAGAAAAAATAATTTTATTAAAGCCGATGAAGATAATTTTACGGGGGATGATGTGCGCGAAGGTCTGACCGCCGTCGTATCGATAAAATTAAGAGAGGCGCAGTTTGAGGGACAAACCAAAGCCAAGCTTGGGAACGTTGAGGCGAGGAGCGCCGTCGAAAGTGTCTTTGCCGAAAGTTTCAGCGCGTATTTAGAGGAACATCCTCAAGATGCCCGCGCGATAATTGAAAAAGTTTCACTTGCTTTAAAAGCGCGTAAGGCCGCGAAAGCCGCCAAAGAGACGATCCTTCGCAAGGGAGCGCTCGACGGCCTGACTCTTCCCGGGAAGCTTGCCGACTGTCAGTCGCGTGATCCGGAAGATTCGGAGTTGTTCCTGGTGGAGGGTGATTCCGCGGGCGGTTCCGCAAAATCGGGACGCGATCGTAAATTCCAAGCCATCCTTCCTTTAAGAGGAAAGATATTGAACGTGGAGCGCGCGAGAATAGATAAAATGCTCGCTTCAAAAGAAATAAAAAACCTGATAATCGCGATGGGCGCCGCTATCGGGGCTGAATTTAACGAGGATAAGCTTCGTTACCACAGAATTATTATTGCTACTGATGCCGATGTTGACGGCGCCCACATCCGCACTTTGCTTTTAACTTTGTTTTACCGATATTTTCCCGTAGTTATAAGTAAAGGTTATCTCTATATTGCCACCCCGCCCTTATATCGCATTCAGAAAGGAAAGGATGCCCAATACGCATATTCCGAGCAGGAAAAGGAAAATATACTTAAACAATTTGAGAAAGACGCAAAAGGTAAAAAAGAAGCCAAAAAAATCAAAACAGAAACCAAAGATTCAGAAGAAATTAATGAAGAAGGAGATAAGATAAAAGGGATCGTTGTTCAGCGGTATAAAGGATTGGGTGAAATGAACCCGAATCAATTATGGGATACAACGATGAATCCGGAGGCGCGCATCTTAAAAAGGGTTATAGTTGAGGATGCTGGAGCAGCCAACCGGATATTTGATATTCTTATGGGCGCGGAAGTAGCTCCGAGAAAAACCTTTATCCAGTCACAGGCAAAGAGTGTGCAAAATCTGGACGTTTAGGGTAAAATATATTATAATTATAAATTATTCACTGTCGGCATACTTCAAATTTATTATGAGGCATAATAAATTTCATTATAAATTTAATTTTTAAAACTAATGAAATTATTTACTAAAAACATTTTAGCAGCATTCGCCATTTTATTCGTTTTAGCCATGACGTGGTCTCTTTTTTCCTCACAGCCAGATGAGCCGAAAGAAATTTCTCTCTCTGAGTTGGTTTCCGGGATTAATTCCGGTCAGGTACGCGAAATAGTCATATCCGGGGACGATCTTAATATAGTGCTTATTGATGGAACCAAGCAGATAACGAAAAAAGAATCCGAAGCCCCTCTTTCGGAAACCTTGATTAATTACGGAGTAGCCAAAGAACAGTTTGAAAAAGTGGCCATCAGCGTTACCGGTCCGACAGGATTCATGTTCTGGCTTGGGGCGCTTCTTCCCTTTCTTCTGCCGCTTTTGCTTATAGGTTTATTTTTCTGGATTGCCGCTCGAAACGTCCAGCGGGCTAATTTACAGGCTTTCACTTTCGGTCAATCCAAAGCCCGGGTGATACTTCCCGATAATAAAAAAGAACAGGTAACTTTTAAAGATGTAGCTGGGGTGAAAGAGGCCAAAGATGAGCTTATAGAGATCGTCCAATTTTTAAAAAGTCCTTCTAAGTTCATTGCTATCGGGGCGAGAATACCCAAGGGAGTTTTGCTTATGGGCGCGCCGGGTACCGGAAAAACTTTACTTGCCCGCGCGGTTGCGGGCGAGGCGGGCGTTCCTTTTTTCTATCTTTCGGCCTCCGAATTCGTTGAAATGTTCGTAGGTGTCGGCGCCTCTCGCGTAAGGGATTTGTTCAAGATGGCAAAAAAATCTTCTCCGGCTATCATATTTATCGATGAGATAGACGCGATTGGACGCCACCGTGGCGCGGGTCTTGGCGGAGGACACGACGAAAGAGAACAGACACTGAATCAAATTTTGGTTGAGTTGGACGGTTTTGAGCCGCATGAAGCGGTTATAGTGATGGCGGCGACCAACCGGCCCGATGTTTTGGATCCGGCTCTCCTGCGTCCGGGAAGATTTGACCGACGCGTGGTTCTCGATCTCCCAGATATAAATGAACGTGAGCAGATACTTAAGATTCACGCGCGAGGGAAACCGTTCTCGGAAGATGTTAATTTGCGGAGAGTTGCCGAAAGAACTCCGGGATTTTCGGGAGCGGATCTCCAGAACTTGGTGAATGAGTCGGCAATATTGGTCGCCAGACACGACAGGAAAAATATCACAATGGCAGATCTTTTCTCTTCAATCGAAAAAGTTCTCTTGGGCCCGGAGCGTAAAAGCCATATACTTTCTGAGGCAGAAAAAAAGATAACCGCCTATCACGAAGCCGGGCATGCCCTGGTGGCGGCGGTTTTGCCAGAGGTTGATCCCGTACACAAGGTTACGATTATTTCAAGAGGTCGCGCCGGGGGTTATACTTTAAAATTACCTTCCGAGGATCGCCGGCTTTTTTCCAAGTCGCATTTTTTGAACGAACTCGCGGTTGCTCTCGGCGGATATGCTTCCGAAAAATTTATATTCAATGAACTTACCACCGGAGCTTCCAACGACCTAAGGAACGCGACCGATATTGCCCGAAGTATGGTTACCCGTTTCGGCATGTCGGATAAAATAGGTCCGGTTGCGTTCGGTTCGCGTGAGGAATATATATTTTTAGGGAAAGAGTTCAGCTCTCATGAAAAGGATTATTCCGAAAGTATAGCCGCTTTGGTTGACGGGGAAGTGAGTGGATTTATGAAGCGCGCCCTAAAACAGGCCTTGGAGATATTAAAAAAACACAAGGATGTTTTAGAGGCCATTGCTCAAAAATTAATAAAAGAAGAAACTATTGAGCGTGAGAATTTCAACAAACTTTTGAAATCTTTTGGGCTTAAGACTAAACAAGTTCCGGCTTAGTTCGTATTTTATCCCGTGTATAATTCGGCCACGAATTATACGCGGGATTGATAAATATTTGATTTGTATTTAATATTTATTTTGACTGTTGGGTTATCCTGTTTTAGGTAGGGTGATCGTCCTATAATTCAGTAAAGTCGAATTATTTAGGGGCATGTAGCTCAATTGGCAGAGCGAGCGTCTTATACACGCTTGGTTCCAGGTTCAAGTCCTGGCATGCCCACTACAAACTTTTGCGTGGTATTTTATAATTTTATATCGCTTAAAAATTTGCGGTTGAATTTGGTGGCGGGACTTGAACCGAAGGCGCCAATTTTCTCCACGCAAAGCGTGGATAGAAAATTGAGCGCCTTGACTAAAGGGAGAGGCAAGTCCTGGCGGGCGCGCCAAAACACGGTTTTTTATAACAAACAAAGAATCCTTGAATTAATCCTTGAATTAATCCTTGAATTAATCCAAGGATTAATTATTATAAATACATGTCGAGACGAAAAATACAGGATAAAAATGTTCGCTCGCTTTCAAAAACTTCAGGCGGTAAGAGCTACGCTATCACGATTCCCGTAGATGTCGTCCGTCTTTGGCGCTGGAAAAATCGTCAAAAATTGCAGTTAAGGATCGATCAAAAAAAGAAAAGGATCATTATTGAGGATTGGAAAAAATAAAAACATTATGGAGTCTTTTAAGGATCTTGAAAGCAGGTCTCAAAAAGAGGAGAAGCCGAATGCATTACCCGAAGCGTTGCCAAGCAAAGATGACTTGGTAATTTTGTTTGAAGAGAAGAAGAAATTTTCCGAGAACGCCGACGGTAAGAAGAACGAAGAGAATAATTTTCCTATAGCGGAGGGAGAGGTTTTTTATCCGGAAACAGATGTCGGAGAAATTCTTAAAGCTCCAAAAAAGGAAAGGCCTCAAAAATTAAAAGAATTCAAAGAAAAGCTTGCTTTTCAAATGGAAGGATTAGCCGGATTACAAGAAGAGATTATTGTGGCCATAAATAAAGATCCGGATGCTCCTATTGAAGATTTTTTCTTAAAGATCCTCCAGGTCGGCTCCAAATTCGGGATGAACTCTGAACAAAAAAAGTTTGCGGCCCATATCCTTTTAGAGTATGAAAAAAAACATAAAAAGATCAAAGAGGTGCGCCGGCGTTACCCCAATGATAAAGACTTATTTAATGCCGTTTTTGGGAGGCCGTCTGAAGGGGAAGTTGAGGTTCATGAGGGCCCGGTAACTTTTTATTTTAGATGTCAAAATTTTGACGATTACACATTTATTTACAGCCAGAAGTTTTTGAAAAAAGAAGAAGTGTCGTCTATTGATAAATCTGTTGCCGGTTTTTCCAGAGGGGTCAGCATAAAAACTTCATTAATCCCGGGGTTGGAGGGTTCGATTATAGCCGAAAATTCCGGAAAATTCGGATATAGATTCAAAAAATTTTCTGATTTTAAGAGGACGCACGCTCACGAAAAAGAACACGCTTTTCAAAATATTTTTGAAGCAGTGGACCTTAAAAGATTTGTATCTGAAAAATTTATTGAGCGTAGTTTTCGTATTAATCTTAAAGAGGCGCAAACCGATGAAAAAAAAGAGAGGATAGTAAAAAAATTTTTAAGGCAAAGGCGAGCTGGCGCCGAAAATAGGGCGAAAAATGAGATATTCTCATTTTTCAAAGGAGGTGGGTGGACTCCGGAACAAATTTTAAAAATATTAACAGATCCGCGCGGCTCTTATAATTATTTGGCCGATGACAAGCTTATGATGAAACTTTGGTTTTCCGATAAGGTTTACGGATGTTATGTCGGAGAGTTTGCTCCGGCCGCCGTTGATAAGGTTTACGGGGACGAATATAAACAGTTGTTAAAGGACGCTATAGGGTCATTTGAACGCTTGATGAATAAAGGATATTCAAAAGATAAGGCAATCGCTCTTCTTATTTATAAACCTCTTTCTTCTTGGGGGAAAACGGTATCAAGGGTATTAAAAGAAAGATCGTGATATATTTAAATATATGATCCCTGATTATCTACATGTCGGCTCGCATTTGGATCTAGAGGGCAGGGACCGGTGGATCTACCGCTCTTTTGAGATGCTCCCCGGAATTTTAACGTGGTCCACCTTATTGGGGGTTATATTTTTTTCGTATGCTTGGCCGGTGGGAGTGGCTATATTCATCATACTCTTTGATCTTTATTGGTTGATAAAAACTTTTTATTTTTCGCTTCATCTTCGGGCGAATTGGAAACATCTTTTAAAAAATATAAATACCGACTGGGAAGAAAGAATGAAAAATCTAAAATGGGATCACCTTTGGCAGTTGGTCATTCTTCCGGTTTATAAAGAGCCGACTGACTTGCTCTCCGAAACTTTTGAGGCGATGCTTTTGACAAAATGGCCCAAAGAAAAAATGATTATAGTGCTCGCCATGGAGGAAAGGGCGGGTGAGGACGCCCGGCGAGTTTCGGAAGAAATCAGAAAGAGATACGAAAAAAAATTCGGAAAATTTCTAATAACTTTTCATCCCGATGGTCTTGAGGGGGAAATACCCGGGAAGGGTTCGAATGTTACCTGGGCCGCCCGTCGCGTAAAAGAAGAAATAATAGACAGGGATCTTATTTTTTATGAAAATATATTAACATCTTCTTTTGATATAGATACGCAAGTGTATCCCCAGTATTTTTTATGTCTTGCGTATCATTTTCTTACCGCGGAAAAACCACACCGTTCTTCTTATCAGCCAATACCGATTTATAATAATAATATCTGGCGGGCCCCGGCCCTTTCAAGAGTTGTGGCCACGTCGGGAACTTTTTGGCAGATGATGCAACAGGAGCGTCCGGAGAGACTGACCACCTTTTCCTCGCATTCTATGAGCTTCAAAATGCTCGTTGAGGTGGGTTTTTGGCAGAGAAACATCGTTTCGGAGGATTCAAGGATATTTTGGAATGCCCTTCTTTTTTACAATAGCGACTACAAAGTGATACCCTTGTCTTATCCCGTGTTTCTTGATGCTAATATCGGTAAAAATTCTTTTCATACCGCCAAACAAGTCTATAAACAACAGCGCAGGTGGACATGGGGCGTGGAGAACATTCCCTATCTTTTGTTCGGGCTCTATAAGAATAAGAATTTCCCGCTCAAGAAGAAGATAAGTTATATAGCTTTTCAAATTGAGGGTTTTTGGTCGCTCGCCACAAATCCCATTCTAATTTTTATTTTGGGGTGGCTTCCTCTTTTTCTTGGGGGTGAGCAATTTAACACCATGCTTCTTTCTTACAATCTTCCGCGTATTACCAGAACCCTTATGACCATTGCCATGCTCGGGTTGATATGGTCTGCCATAATTTCCTCCTCTCTTTTACCTCCGCGCCCGCAAGATAAAAAATGCTACAAATGGGTAGGTATGATATTACAATGGATATTAATTCCGGTGACGATAATATTTTTTGGGTCGATCCCCGGGGTGGATGCCCAGACGAGGTTGATGTTAGGGAAGCCGCTGGGATTTTGGGTGACGCCGAAGGGGAGGCAAATAAATTCAAAATTAAAAAATTCTCCGCCGGAGGCGGCTTAGCCCGTGCCGGTACGTCCGAGGGATCAGTCCTCGGGTTGAGATATTTACATTTTACATTAAAGTAATCAGTACGCTCATTCCAAGTGTATTATTGCCGACTCTCTTATCCTTTCTTCAAGCAAAGGATATTTTTTTAATTCAAAGTCTTCTTTAAGAAGGTTTTGGGCCTCAGCTCTGGCCGCCTCTACCATTTTTATATTTTTTAACGCATCCATGCCGACATCCGAAATCCCCCACTGTTTTGTTCCGGTGAGCTCGCCCGGCCCGCGGTGAAGCAGGTCGTATTCGGCAAGCTCAAATCCGTTATTCGCGGAAATAAGGGCCTTGAGACGTCCTTTAGTCCGCTCGCTAGACTTTTCGGTAAATATAAAACAATAGGGCTGGTGGTTACTCCTTAGTACTCGTCCCCTTAATTGGTGAAGTTGCGCGAGTCCGAATCTTTCGGCTCCTTCTATCATGATGATCGTCGCGTTCGCCACGTTCACTCCGACCTCAATGATGGATGTCGCGACAAGTATCCGTATTTCTCCTTTTCGGAAATTTTCCATGACCTTTTCTTTTTCTTTCGGGAGCATCTGTCCATGGAGCATACCCACGCTGAATTCGGGGAATATTTGTTTTGATAATTTTTCTGCCTCCTCCTTTACCGTTTTCATATCCATCGCGGGGCTGAAGGAATATTTTTGTTTTTCGGGGTCAGCCGGATTTATTCTGGGGCATACTACGTATGCCTGCCTTCCTTTTTTTATCTCTTCGCGCATTTTTTCATAAGCTTTATTTCTTTCTTTGGGTGAGACGGTAGTCGTTATGATTTTTTTTCTACCGGGGGGCATTTCATCAAGAATCGTCAGGTCAAGGTCTCCGTATATGGTAAGAGCAAGCGTTCTGGGAATCGGGGTTGCGGTCATAGATAGAAAGTGCGGGACGGTTTTTCTCGAAACGATTGCCGCGCGCTGGTTTATGCCGAAGCGGTGCTGTTCATCGACAATAGCAAGAGCAAGGTTTTTGAACTTTATGTCTTTTTGGATGAGTGAATGCGTTCCTACCACGACCGATATTTCTCCAGACCTCACCCATTTTAAAAGCTGGCTCTTGGAAATATGGGTATCTTGTCCCGCGAACGCTTTTGATGGAAATTTGCGGCATTCTGAAGAAGTTATAAGCGCGATCTTAATCCTGTATTTTTTTAGAAGCTCTATTAGTTCTTTGTAATGTTGGCGCGCGAGCACTTCGGTTGGAGCCATGAATGCGGTTTGGTAGTCTTGTTTTATGACGCTGAAAATATTTGCTGCCGCTACCGCCGTTTTTCCCGAACCGACGTCTCCTTCAAGAAGGCGCGCCATTGGTTTGGGCTTTTCCATGTCTTTTAGGGTGATGAATATTGCTTTTCTTTGGGCGTTGGTCAGCCGGAACGGGAGAGTGGATATAAATTCTTTTACATTTTCGACCGCTTCTTTCAATTTGAACGAAGGTTTGGAAGACCTGTTAATCCGTTCTCGTGTTCGGGTGAGCTGGATGTAAAATATTTCTTCGAACGCGAATCGTTTTCTCGCGGCTTCCGATTTTTTTTCGTCAATCGGATCGTGGATATGGGTGATCGCTCGATCGGCGCGCGGTAAATGGTATTTTTTTAAAATGTTTTCAGGTATTGGCTCGTCAATTTTTATTTCCCCGCTTTTTATCAATCTAAGTATTTTTTGGATGTTAAATTGGAGCCATCTTGAGGTGATGCCATAAGTTTCAGGGTAGACCGAAAAAATATTTTTTCCGGGCATCTCCTCGGCAATCTCATATTCTGGGTTTGCCATATAAAGACCTTTTTTATCGAGTCCGATCTTGCCCGAAAAAACATAAGAAGAATATCCCGAAAGAATTTTCGCAATGTAAGGTTGGTTAAACCATACCAGTCTGATATTTCCGGTACCGTCCGTTACCGTTGCCTCCGCCAAATTGATCTTTTTTCGCCAAGTTTTTTCCGCTTTTATTTTGGTTACTCGCGCGAAAATACTCACCTCTTCTCCCGCGGCGAGGCCGGATATTTTTTTATTAGTCCCATAATTTTTATATCTTGAGGGAAAGTGCCATAAAAGGTCACGGATGGTCGATATTCCGAGTTTTTTAAACCCCGCCCTTTGTCTCGCGGTTAGGGGGAAATATTCTTCTAATTGTTCATTAATATCTATAATATGGTTTAATATTATCACATTTGACAGTGTTTATTATAAATATGTAAAATTAAAGTGATTCCTGTATTTTGACATTTTTATATAATATAGAAATTCAATTTTGAAAGGAGGCGCGTGATGGAAATTCGAGACAACGAACAGCTTGGATTTCACCTGGCCGAAGTTTTAAGTGGCCGGAGAAATTTTGAAAATTCCGCGCAAAGCGTATCCCGGATGATCTTGGGGGCTGGAGTTAAAAAGGGCGTACGAGCGGGACGAACCGCGTTCGAATTTGCTTTTTTCCGTACAGGAAAAAAGCATATCATCGGATGGTTTGACGAGATAAATGATCTTGTTAACTTTGTGAAAGATGCCGGCGAAGGCGGGTCTTCCCAGGAGATGGCTTTTGTGCTCGTTGGTGAGCCGGGTAACGGAAAAACATTTTTTGTTGAATATTTGTGCTTAAAATATCGGCAATTTATTTCCTTACCGGAGAATAAAAGGTACACTTTTGAGTTTGTGAATATGGATAAGCTGGGGCTTTACGGCAACATCAAAGTGGTTCAATCCCAAACCTTTGAAGATCCGATGATCCTCGCGATGAATTTGTTTGGATCCGGCGATATGTCTAAAGAGTATTTGAGCAAAGCCGGTTTTGTTGATAAAAAAATTGAGCGGCTTTACAATAATCACCGTCCTTTAGGAGCATGTACCGAATTTGTTTTATCCGATGTTCGCAATTATTGCGACGGCGATCTGGATAGGATGCTTAAATTCATAAAAATTGTCCCGGTGCCCATAGCCGAGAGCTTAGGGACCGTTACCGGTAAGTATTCGGCGCGCGATAAGATCACATCTTCAGCCACAGACTTGCTCGGAGAAGAGGACTTAAGCAGGCTTCTGAATCTTACCGATACTTCCAACCCTTATAAATACAACATCCGACGCGGCGCTATTGCTCGCGTGGGTGGTGGTGGTATTCATTTCTCGGATGAGCTTTTCAAGAATAAGAAGGACCTGGTACAGATTTATCTTCAGGTCATCCAGAATCGCACCATCGAGCTTGACGGCTATCGTTGGCCGATCGACACTTTGATAATTGCGACTTCAAACAATTGGGAATACAATCGCTTTACTGCCGAAAAAGAAGAGGCGCCGATCAAAGATCGTTGCCGGATCTGCTATGTTTCACATAATACCGATTATAAACTTCAGCAGGAATTGACCAAATATTCGATTGGTAGCGAACAGAAGGTCTCGGTGACCGGCGAAAATCTTCACGAAGATCCTAATTTGAATTACGCTGTTTCGGTTGCCGTGACTTTAACTCGGCTTCCGCATAACGATAAACTGACTCCGGTCGAAATGATGAAATTGGAGGCAGGCGAGACCGCCGGTGAAAAAAATGTCAAAACCCTCGCCGAAATAAAAGAAATGCTAAACGCCAGTCCTGATGTCACCAAGCGTTGGGGGCAAAAAGGAATTGGCCACCGTGGTCTTGGAAGAATTTTTCAGATAATGCTCTCCATGCCGGAAACTCACGAAGGCAATTGTCTTTTTGCCCGTGATTGTTTTAAGGCGACCGAGCGGGAAATCCTCGATTATATCACGGAAGCGGTTGACCGCGAGAAATTCATGAAAGACTTGGATGTCGCCAAGAAACTTTATCGCGTCGCCATAAAGACATCCATTTTTAATGCTTATCGCGAAGATCCCGATGCCATCCGTAAAGATGTTCTTGCTTACGTTAATATGGTTATCGGTTCAGACTCCGATCAACTGGGTCCCGATAAAATTTGGCGTTATCGTGATCCGCGTACCCATGAAATGACGCCGATCAAGATAGATGAACGTTATATTGATAGCGTTGAGACTCGTCTTGGTCTTTCGACAAAAGAACGGAGAGAGGCTTTCCGTACGACTATTCGTAAGATATACGGTCAAAAAATTTCTACGGAACCCGATTATGATTTTATGGACAACGAAGCTCTGGTTAAAGCGGTCACCGACGTTCGGCTTGAATCCGATGTGGCCGGGGCGGCAAGCTTGGTTGGGGCGTTGGCAAATCGCGCTAATTCCGAAAATGTGCGGATTTACAACCGCATAATCGAGACGATGTTCAAGAAATTGGGTTATTGTCCAACCTGTGCTCAAAAGACAATCGAATACTTTTGTGAAAAGGTTGATGAAAGTTAAACATAAGGGGCCCTTCTTTTTAGAAGGGCCTTTTTATATATATCATGCTTCCAATATCATGCTTCCAATATTGTGCGGATGGATGTACAATAATATCAGTAAAAAAGTTCATTTCCAAAAAGGAGAGTAAGATGGATATGAAATACTTGACGTTTCTTGATAGGGTTGGTAATAAATTAGCTCTCAAAAGCGCGGTTTTTAAAAAGTTTAGTTATTGGCAAAAACAAATACTTGCTGGCTTGAGCGTTTCACTCGAATCTATGCAGGATCTTTTAAATCGGAATAAAGAAAGGAAGAATGACGGCTTTGCCCCGAAAATAAAATTTAGAAAGATTTTGACAGCCAACAACAAAGTGATCAGCGTGCCTTATGTTGACGAGGAAAAGTTGGTCCACAGCCAATTTGAGCCGAAAAATATTGAGCTCAAAGCATTGGCCTCCGATAGTTCTGACGAAACGGATATCGATGAAACTATCGGGCACGGCGACGGAGAAGTAGGTGACGTAATAGGTCAGGTGCCTATTAGTGACGGCGGCGGAGAAGGTGATGGTGACGGGGATGGCCAAGAAGGCCAAGGACCCGATTCGGGAGAAGGAGAGGCCGATCATTCGCTTGAAGAAGAAGTGTATGATTTCGGTAAAAATCTTACCGAAAGGTTTCAACTCCCGAACCTTAAGGATAAAGTAAAAAAAGTTCCGACCGACGAATATACTTACGATCTTACCGACCGCCACAAAGGATCGGGCCAGGTTTTGGATAAAAAAGAGACGCTTAAGTGTATGGTTAAAACCAATTTGATTCTTGGTAGGGTTGATAAAGACCACCTTGATACCGGGAAAATGGTTGTCAGTCCGGGAGATAAAACATTTAGGGTTCTTTCCCGGGAACGGGTTTGGAAAGCCCAGGCTGTGGCGTGTTTTATGCGCGATTATTCAGGATCAATGTCGGGAGAGCCGACGAGAGCATTGGTATCCCAGCATTTGATGATCTATTCTTGGCTTTTGGTCCAGTACGAAAAAAGGGTGTTGGCTAGATTTTTTGTTCATGATTATGTGGCCAAAGAAGTCAACGCCAGAGAATATTTCAGTCTCGACTCCTTCGGCGGGACACTTATTGCTTCGGGATATAAAAAGATCAACGAAACAATTGAAAGTGAGGGTCTTGAAAGCAATTATAATATTTATGTTTTCCAGGGCACTGACGGTGACGACTTTGATTCTCAGGGCGAGCAAGCTCTTCCCGAGCTTAATAAGATATTGGGTTACGCGAGCCGTATGGGTGTTACGCTTTTTAAACATCCGTATTATTCCGCGCAAAACCAAAAAACGACATTTGAGCAATACATTGAAAAAGGCGGAATTTTGGAGCGTCAAGATGTTTTCCGTATGCACGTTATGCCGTCATACAGCAACGTGTCTGATGAGATGAACATCGAAGCGCTTAAAAATCTTATTGCTTAAGAATAGGGCTAGGTAGAGGAGAAAAAAAGATGAATCTGCTTGATCAAGAAATGAAAAGTAAGATGGAAGCATGCAAAGTGAAAGCCAAAGAAGCCGGTTTGATTTTTCCGGACAATACTCTTGAATATATTGTGACAAATCAAGACATGCTTGAGCTTAAGCCTATGGTGATGATTCCTACTCTTTACGATTATTGGGTGCATGATGTTGAGGTCCACCATAATCGATGGATGTATAGCGCGCACCCCAACAATCCTTATGAGACGGTCATAAACACCAAACCCCCGGTTTCATTTTATAATCAGGATAACGCTGATTGGTTGAATGTGATGATCTTTTATCATGTCTTGGGGCATATCGATTTTTTCCAGAATAACGTATTTTTCCGAAATACTTGGGATGATGATTTTTGCGGGGTGGCTTTGGCTGATAGGCGTCTCTTAAACAGGATCCGCTCCGAGCTCGGAGAAAAAAAACGTTGGGTTGATTATGTTATCGAATTTACGCGAGCTATAGATAACCTTGTCGGGTATCACAAAGAATTGGAGATACGGGATCGGGAAGACCATCCGGAAATATTCGGTTTTTTTTCGGAGAAAGTGAATTTTTATTTCGGGGAATTCTTAAAAAGCCAATGTGAGGCCGAAAGGGTTAAGCATGAGTTCTATTACGACGAATTAGAGCGTTATAATCGTAATTTGAGAGAGTTTGGTAAAAAAGATTGTGAGACCGCATTCTTTGGAGACGACACTTTTAGAAGCAAATTTCCTGAATTTAATGATGTGTTGAAGAAGTGGTCTGAAAAAGAACGAAAACGCAAGCCCAAAGACCTTCTTGAATACCTGATGGAGCGTTCGAGTTTTTTGAATAAGGCGGACAATAAATGGATGAAGGATGTTATGCAGGTTGTTCGGCGGACATCCTTATATTTTCAGGCGCAGATGCGGACAAAAATTTCCAATGAAGGATGGGCGAGTTTCTGGCATGAAAAGCTTTTCGTAACCGACCCGACAATAAGCAGTCACGAAACGGACTTTGCCCGGGTTAATTCGGGGGTTATTCTTGACCCTAGAATAGGAATAAATCCTTATGCCACCGGCAAACATTTATTTGAATTCATAGAAGAGCTTGCTTCAAAAGGCAAACTTTCGCCGGAGTATCAATTGCTCAAGGGAATAAGTGAGCGCGATAAATATGACCGGAATCTCGGCAGTGAATTCAAAAAAAAAGCCATTTTGGAAGCAAGAAAATATTTTGATGATCATATGCTGGTTAATTTTCTCTCCGATGAAGATTTTCAGGAGTTTGTTGATAAATATAAATTATTCGTTATCGGTGTACGGCCCAGTCGTGAAAAATGGGACACGGCTGAAGTTTATATTAAGACGAAAAGCGGGAAAGATTACCGCAAACACTTCAATCGGATGCTCTACCATCCGCCTGTGATCGATTTTGACACAAAAGACGGCAGGCTGCATCTTAACCATGTTTATGAAGGCCGATCGCTTTATCGCAGACACATTAAGCAGGTGCTTATAGGACTCGGATATTTATGGGGCCGTCCGGTACAGCTTGAGACAACCGAGTATGAGGAAGACCAGCCAACAGAACGATGGTTCGATCAAGCTAATAATCCCAAGTATAAAAAAATACGAGTTCTTTATATATGTAAAAATAAGGAAGTTACCAAAAAGGTTTTATCTTTAGAGCTTGGGTCAGAAGAAAAGTATTCTGATTGATGAGTAGGAGATAATATCTAAAACACGTTTTTAAAAACGTGTTTTTTTTATATTTGGATCTAATTCAAAATATAAGATCGAGTTTGCCGATTTTAATGGTTTATGATAATTTTATATTAGATTTCAGCGCCTTGACATTTCAGCCAGAGGCTGATCCGCCTTCGGTGGAAAAATAAGGAGGATGAATATGACCGGCATGGATGATGCCTTGGAGTATTTGCGTTCCGAGATAAGTAAAAAAGAAAGACGGGTAGTTTTGGATTTTGAAGATTATTTAAAGCTTGTTTCTGAAGACCCCGAACGCGTATTAAGGAATATCTTTCAGTTGTTTTACGACATGGTCAAGCACTATGTTGGCGAGGGGGAAGACGACTCTCCTTGCGATCCCGAATCCATCGGTTTTATAAAATATGACTGTTCACGGCTTTTGTCCATCTCGGATAACCCCTTTTTTGCCGACCGTCTTTTTGCCAATCGTTTTATACGGCAGATAGAGAGCCTGCGGAGAGGTTTCCAGCAAAATCGTATTTATGCCTATGAGGGACCCTCGGGGTGCGGGAAAAGCACTTTTCTAAACAATCTTCTTAAAACTTTTGTCGAATATACCAATACGAGAAATGGGCGGATCTACGAAGTGCTTTGGGAAATTGATACGAGTTTTTTTTCCAAAAGCGCCGGTGAAGATCAAAAACTCGTGATCCCGTGTCCGAGCCACGACTACCCGATACTCATGATTCCAAAGGAAAATCGCAGAGATTTTTTGAGGCGTTTGTTTCCGGATAAAACGGAGATAAATTCAAAAATTTTTAAGAATAAAGAATATGAGTGGGTATTAACCGGAGAGGTTTGCACGGTGTGCAAGTCTATATTTGAAGCGTGCTTGGATAAGCTGGGTTCTGCTGATAAAGTATTCAAGATGCTCAAAGCCAGAGCCTATAATTTTGACAGGAGATTGGGAGAGGGGATAAGTATATATAATCCGGGTGACCGAGCGGCATGGGTAGCCAGCGACGGAAAGCCTTTGGGTGAGATTTTTACAAATGAGCCCTTGCAGGAAAAACTTAATAAACTTTTCGGAGTTTCTCGGGTTAAATACGTATATTCATCGCTCGCCAGAACAAATAACGGCATACATGTATTAATGGATGTAAAAGGGCATAACGAAGAACGTCTTCTTGAGCTTCACAACGTGATCAGCGAGGGAGTACATAAAGTTGATGACGTGGAAGAACAGGTTAATTCTCTCTTCTTCGCGTTGATGAATCCCGAAGACAAAGAGGTGATTACGGATAATCAAATGGAGTCTTTCCAGGGGAGGATACAGTATAACAAGATCCCTTATGTGCTTGAGTCGGATACCGAAGTAGACATCTACCGGAGCATATTTGGAGCCCAGGTTGTGGGGCGTTTTTTGCCGAGAGTTCTCGAAAATTTCGCCCGGGTTATAATTTCATCCCGCATGAACAAAGTATGTAAACCGCTTAAAGAATGGATCCCGGATATCGAGAAATACAAGAAATATTGCGATGAGGATGGATTGATTCTGCGAATGTCCATTTACGCGGGGATTATTCCCAATTGGCTGTCCGAAGAAGACCGAAAAAAATTTACTGCCCCGATCCGGCGAGCGCTGATAGCTGAAGGAGAGGTTGAAGGGAGGGAGGGTTTCTCCGGAAGGGATTCCGTGTCTCTTTTTAGCGAATTTTTTAGCCGTTATAGCACCAGAACAAACTTGATTAATATGGAAAATATTGAAGACTTCTTCAAGCATCGAATAGGGAGAGACCAACGGGATGAATATATACCCAAGAAATTTTTAGGGTCCCTTGTAGGTTCTTATGAGTACGCGGTTTTGAATGAAATGAAAGAATCCTTGTATTCTTATAACAAAGATCAGATATCCAGGGATGTCTTAAATTATCTTTACGCGGTAAATTACGAACTGGGGGCAAAGATAAAATGTCCATTTACGGGCGAAGAGATAGAGGTTTCTATTTTATTCTTTAAATTGATGGCTAGTCGAATTTGCGGCCGGGATATGTCTAATGAAGAGACTCTTAGGTTTGCCTATGAAGTACAAAAGAAATACGCGGTTGCTATCGCAAAAGAAAGGGACCACCTAACAGGCTCGGATCTATATAAAGAACTTCAGGGGGCTTATGTTAAAAATTTGAAAGAAAAGGTTTTACATCCGTTTATCAAGAATCCGAATTTTCGCGAAGCGATCAAATCTTTTAATACGCCCGAATTTAAAACTTTTGATACGCGTCTGAAAGAGTATGTTGTTGTTATGCTCAATAATCTGGTAAAGAAATTTGGTTACACCCAACAGGGCGCCAAGGAAATTTGTCTTTATGTTATTGAGAAAGGTTTGGTGGAGAAGTTTTCATGATAAAATATTTTGCCAAATGTATTTTATCGGGAGCGCTTTAAAATCCGATCTATAAAAAATTAAAACGTTCCGGTGAAACCGGAACGTTTTTTATTTTCTAAGACTCCCATTTTTTCAAACCAGTATTTCCATACCGGATCCCATTTGAGTTTTTTCATTTCATCGGGAGTATCAAATTTTTTTCTAA
>PFCN01000005.1 GCA_002774705.1 Candidatus Niyogibacteria bacterium CG10_big_fil_rev_8_21_14_0_10_42_19 | reverse complement strand
TTCATGTTGCGCCCATTTTATTAATGAGTGCAATATGTATGTGAGGTTAGTCAGGCTAAATCCCGCTAAATCCCGGCTGCGCCGGGAACACCCAATCACGGCGTAGCCGGGATTTATGGGCTCATTAATTCCTAGCCGTGCCCTCTATGTATCCGGAACCCGTGATTTTGATAAATTCGGCGTTTTTACGGAATTGATCCAGGTTATGCGCCCCCAAATAACTCATTGAAGAGCGGAGGCCTCCCGTGAGTTCCGAGATTACGTTCTTTGCTGGCCCCCGATAGTGGACGCGCCCGGATTTGCCCTCGGGCGTGCGCGAAAATTTATCCTTAGTCCCATCAATATCTTGCTTGTCTTTACCCGCCTCGTATGAAGCCATACCGCGATAAAATTTATAAGCCGCTCCGTTCTCTATGACGTATTCGCCCGGCGCTTCGTCGGTACCCGAAAAAAGAGAACCAATCATCACCGAATCGGCCCCGGCCGCCAAAGCCTTGGACAGGTCCCCGGAATTTTTCACTCCGCCGTCGGCAATAATGGGTATTTTAAAGCGTCTGGCGGCCTTCGCGCACTCAATTATCGCCGTTATCTGCGGAATACCGACACCGGCTATCACCCTGGTGGTACATGCAGCTCCCGGCCCTATCCCCACCTTTATTCCGCTTGCTCCGGCTTTGGCAATGTCTCGAACCGCGGAAGGAGTGGCAACGTTTCCGGCAATCACCTCAATATCTCCAAATTTTTTGCGAAGCATTTTTAAAGTATGAAAAACTTTGGCACTGTGGCCATGGGCCACATCAATAACAACAACATCAACCCCGGCATCAAGAAGAGCTCGCGCGCGGGCCTCGGTCTCTTCTTTCACGCCAACCGCCGCGGCAACAAGCAGGCGTCCTTTTTTATCCTTGGAAGACCGGGGGTTTTCGGTCTTCTTTAAAATATCTTTGAGAGTTATCAGCCCTTTTATTTTTCCGGATCTGGCGACAAGCGGGAGTTTTTCAATACGGTGTTCATGCATTATCTTTTTTGCTTTCTCGATGGTTATTTTAGGCGGGGCAAAAATAACTTTCTTAGTCATTACCGTTCTTATTTTTTTTGAATCATTGCCGTCAAAAAGAAGGTCGCGGTGTGTTAAAATGCCGGACAAGCTGTCTTTAGAATCTTTTACCAGAAGCCCCGAAACCCCGAAGTCGGCCATTAGTTTTCTAGCCTCGGCAATAGTTGATTCTTCATTTATCGTATAGGGGTCCTCAATGATTATATTCTCCGCGCGTTTGACCTTGCGCACCTCCTCAGCCTGGTCTTCGATGGACAAGAACCGATGTATAACTCCAATCCCCCCAACCTCCGCCATGAACCGGGCCATTTTGGCTTCGGTGACCGTATCCATGTTGGCCGAAACCAAAGGCAATTCCAAAGAAATGCCCCGGGAAAAACGAGTCCCCAAAAAAACATCCTTTCTCGACAGAATTCCCGATCTTCTCGGGACCAAAAGTACGTCATCAAATGATAAGCCTTCTTTGATCATATATATTTTTCTGCGGGTATCCGCGTTGTTATCCGCGACATTCCGCCCCTATAAATAAAAAAATCCCCGACCGGGGAAATGAATATCCTCTTTCTACTATATTCCTTTTTAAAATGATTGCAATTTAAAAAACAACGCCCTGGCCGGTAATAAACCTGAAAGCGTAAAATATCACGGGCAAGATATACTGGAATAAGAATAAAATAAAGAAAATAAGCAGAATCATCCCATATTGCTCAAGTATCGGCTGGACCTTGTACCACCTGATCGGCAGGAGCATAAAAAGAACTTTTGAACCGTCGAGCGGCGGAATGGGGATCAAATTAAAAAAAGCGAGAAGTAAATTGATAAAAACAATAAGACTCGCGACCTGTATGAAAGCTTCCGGGATAGAAAGCAAAGAAGCAAACCTGATTGTCAAACCGAAAACCACCGCAACCAATATATTCGAAAGTGGTCCGGCTACGGCCACGATCCCCGGATCGCGTTTTTGGTTCTTTAAATTATAAGGATTATACGGAACGGGACGAGCCCACCCGAAAATAAAACCCCCGAAAAGATAAGTCACTACCGGAACGATAACCGAGCCGACTGGATCAAGATGCTTTAAAGGATTCAAAGTCAATCGTCCGGCGTATCTCGCGGTAGGGTCTCCCAAAGAATCGGCAACATACCCATGAGAAACTTCATGGATTACAACCGACATTATCAGAATAGCTATGGAAAAAATAAAATCAACCGACATAATCTTGTAAAGATAATATCTATATACTATAGTAGTATCTAATATGAGTAAACATTGTCCTATCTGTGAAAAGGGTTCAAAAATGGGAGGGAAAAGAAATTTGCTTCGTGGTAAATACAACCCGACCAAACATGTTCGAAAATATCCCAATCTTCAATGGGTAACTCTTCCTACTAAAAAAAGAATTAAAATCTGCACAAGCTGTCTCAAAAAAAACAGGCACCTGACTTGGAAAGAATAGGTCTTGGGTATATTAAAATTTCCCGGGCTGTAGTGTAACGGTAGCACGAGTCCATGGGGTGGATTTAGTTCGAGTTCGAATCTCGGCAGCCCGACCAAAAATGGAAAAAGATGTAGACCGAGTTTCCGCCAGGGGCGGACCCGCCTCCGGCGGGCGAATCTCGGCAGCCCGACCAAAATATATAAATTTATGAGTTTTGAATCTATAAAATTCGAGGAAGAAAATCAGGCAGAATCTGAAATTTTAAAAAAAAATCCTGAATCTGGGCATGAAAAGCTGGTGAGATCTCTGTGCCAAAGATTTAAAAAGGCCATAGCGGCTTCAATTATGCCTGCGGTAGCTGCGGCCACTTTTGTGTTTTCCACACCCGACAAAATAGGGTTCAACAAGGAAGATGTTTCTAGAATGCTGAATAACCAGGTTGAGGTTTCTTCGTATATCAAGGCAGCTGATATTGCCAGCAAAGAAGGAGAAATGGAGAAGGAGGAAAGACAAACAACCGCAAAAGCGGCTTACGAGGGTATGGTTATTGAAGATCGAATAGGAAAGAATGATCTGGATTGGATGATAAGCCTTGCTCCGCCAAGACCAGAAAGCTCAAAAAGTCCCGATATTGTCCTGGGTTCAAGTGATGAATTTAAAAAAATAGGTTTAAATTTTGAAACTTTAAGATCCTCGGTAAATGAACTCCCCGAGAAATGGCGGAAAAATATTAATTCAATTTCCTGCAAAATGAAACCCGAAGATCCTTCCTTAAAAAACAAGTATGGTATTGAAAATTCCGAGGTAATAGCAAAAGCAAGGCACAACCGTGAGTCTGGACTCACAGATATAACATTTTTTGAATCATTTAATAAGTGGTCTGAGGATGACATTAAAGAAGCGGTGCGGCATGAAGCGGCTCACGCCAATGATTGGAAAAGTCGCGACAGACACGTTAATCAGCGAATAAATATGCTCTACGAAATTATAGGAAGAGCGAAAAACAGCAACCGTTTCCGTTCATTATATGTCGAATCCATTAAAAATCCGGATAAGCAGCAAGAGTTGGTATTAAAAAGTAATGAATATTGGGCTGAAATAGCGAGCGCGTATTTCTCGGGTAAAGATCTTCCCCCCGCCGATAAAGATCTGGTGGAAAAATTTGAATAATTTTATATTGGATTATGGAATCAATATTCGTATTTGATAAAAACGTAAATTTCGCTGAAGAGCTTGAGCGTGAAAAAAATTTCAAAGGAAAAACCTTGGAGCATCCGGGCGACCGTCGGTTTTACGTGATCAAAGAAATAACCGAGAAAACCGACAAAGAAATTATAAAAACCACGTATCAAGTACCTCAATCGCCGGGTGATGACAATTTTATTTGGGCCGTTGCAAGAGAATTGGAAAAGCAAAAATTCAAAATATTTATTTTTGACGGAAAAAAAAGGGAAATAGCGCGAATGCTCATAAAAGCGCCCCTTACCGCCGAAGAGCGGCTTGGGTTTTTCAATGATCTCGTTCTTGTGGCCGATTCCGAGGTCCAAGAATTAAGAAAAGGAATTGAAGAAGATCTAAGGCTAATTTAGACAAACAGCTTAAAAATAAAACCGTTCCGATTTTCTCGGAACGGCACTTTTGAACTTAATCTAAAGAAAGGCAAAACTTGAAATTTGGATCGGTGTTTTTAAAAACCTTAACATCTTCCTCCAGATGCTTTCGTATCTTTTCGGTATCGCTCTGATTAAGCTGGGTGCCCGACGCAAACTTGGCAAGAATTTCCGGAGAATAAAACCTCGCATCGTCCGCAAAATGCAGAACTTCTTCCAGCATTCCTCCGGAACCGGTCGGGACATACATGTCCGCTATATTATCGGTGCCAAACATTATTGGAACGCCTGCGTAAGCCATCTCAAGGACTCTCGCAATACTGTTATGCATGGGAACTTTGATGGCTCTATTCTGCCGCATGGAGAGAGCGGCTCTCGGACAACAGATTACCCCTATATTGAACTTTACAAGACCCTCAACCATCTTCTTAAATTTATCTTCGGGATAAGAAGACGGCGATATCACGTGCACGCACCAGACCGCCGGCCTGTCGGGGACATTATTCTCAATAGGACCAAGCCAACGGACCGCCTCAATGACATCCAGGGTGTGATTTTCACGCGGGTCGTTTGATTGGTCGGTGTGGATATGAACCGGTTTTCTGAGTTTTTGGCCTAAATTTATAACCTTGCGAAGGTGTTTATCAAAACCGATACCACCCGGCCTATCGTCACGCTCGGGTAGCGCGCCAACAACATCAACCATTCCGCAAGCTTCCTCAAAGACACCCCAGCGCGATTTTCCCGAAACAAATTCCTCTTTGAATCCGAATATCGGATGAGCGGCTATTTTAAAATCTATTTTCGAGCTGTAGGCATCCTTAAGCGCAAGAGCTATTTTTATCGCGCTCAATCCTATGTCTGATGTCGCGTCAATG
>PFCN01000035.1:40685-43180 GCA_002774705.1 Candidatus Niyogibacteria bacterium CG10_big_fil_rev_8_21_14_0_10_42_19 | reverse complement strand
TTAGTCTAATATTTATGAAAAGCGAGTTGAGCGCAATTTTGATATACATATTCGTGGGATTTACGGGAATGATAGCAATGCTTGGGATACTTGAGATAGCCGCCCGCACTTGTCCGGTCGGTATTGAAGCAACGGCTTACGCTCTTCTGATGTCTGTTTTTAACCTTTTCACCCGTCCGGGACTTATTGTCGGAGGAATTCTTTGGGAAAGGGGCTGGTCTTTTTCCAGTCTGGTTTTAATGGGTTCTGCTCTTACCGCGGCATGCTGGTTGTTGGTGCCTCTTTTGAATTTAACTCGAGATAGAAGGGGGTAAAATTGAAAGCGTTCTTTTGGGGGGTGTTTGTTGGTGCTGTTTTTTTTTAGGTTTGTTTTCCTCCCGCTTCTTATCTATTTTTTCGGTTGATTTATTGTTCTATTATCCCGCTTTTAGCGGGATTTTTTTATTGTTTTTTTTGGATATCCGGAGATTTTTGGGTAATTCAGACTTGTTGGCTTGCGATAATAAAAAGTATATAATTATAATATTCCAAAATTAATATACTTAAATGAAAAAACGAAGCTCGAAAAAAAAAGCATCAACCTTAAAGACCAAGATTTTAAGCTCGTCAAAAAAAAATAAAATGTCCGTACGAAAAAAAATAAAAAAAACAGTCGGAAAAAAATCCGAACATTCAACCCAAGGCAAGCATGCGCCTAAAAAACGTGTTTTAAAACCTGTTTTAAAACCTGTTAAATTAAAATTTCCCCATAAAAGATCGGGGGAAATAAAACCGTCTTTGGCGAAGTACAAAGACAATCCTATAATTACTCCCTCAAAAGATAGGCATTGGGAATCCGTTCAAACTTTTAATCCGGCGGCTCTTTTTGATGACGGGATGGTGCATATATTATATAGGGCGCTGGGTAATGACGGCATCTCGGTGATCGGGTACGCTCAAAGCAAGGACGGAATTAAGATAGATAGTCGTTCCGAAAAGCCGGTTTACGCCTGCCCTCTAGGGAGGCAAAAATTTTCAGGTCCGTCGTATGATCCTGGTAATTATACTTCGGGCGGGGGATATGGGGGGTGTGAAGATCCGAGGATAACCAAGATCGATGATAAAGTTTATATGACCTATGTTTCTTATGACGGTTGGTCGGCGCCAAGAATAGCCCTGACATCTATAAATATAAAAGATTTTCTCAAGCAAAATTGGAAATGGACCAAAGCAAGGATAATTTCGCCCCCCGGAATAGTTGATAAATCGGGGTGTCTTTTTCCGGAAAAAATAAAAGGTAAATATGTGATGCTTCATAGGGTGTTCCCGGATATTCTCGTTGATTTTATTGATGATCTCGAATTTAGCGACGGCAATTATTTGAAAGGCCAGCATCGGATAAAGGTTCGTAATAGGCGTTTTTGGGATTCGCGCAAAATAGGAGCGGGTGCTCCGCCTATAAAGACCAAGTACGGTTGGCTTTTGATATATTACGGCGTAGACGATAAGAACGCTTCTCAATATAAGATAGGCGCGATGCTTCTTGATTTGGATGATCCTCTTAAAGTTCTTTACCGGACGGATGAGCCGATATTGGAGCCCGACGAATGGTATGAGAACGAGGGGCATAAGGCGGGGGTGGCTTATCCATGCGGCGCGGTTGTGGTGGACGAACATCTTTTGATCTATTACGGCGGAGCCGATACCGTAGTTTGCGTTGCCGGAGCCGTTCTGGATGATTTTCTTAAAGACCTGATGGGCGGTAAAAAACCTTCTTTAAAAAGAGCGAATGTTTCTCTAAAAGATCATGTTGCGCGCAAGACGATCCGATAATAATCCTTTTTTAAGCCCGGACCCGGAAAGCTCGTGGGAAAGCGAGGCCGTTTTTAACGGCTGTCCTGTTTTTGAGGGCAAAAAAATGCATCTTCTTTATCGGGCGATGCCTTTTTTAATGGAGCATGAGGGAAAAAAGATAGGTATTTCGACCATAGGGTATGCCGAAGGTTCAAAAGACCTCAAAATCAAAGAAAGAAGGCAGTTGATAAAACCGGAATACGATTGGGAGAAGTTCGGGTGTGAAGATCCGCGCGTCACTAAACTTAACGGAAAGTATTATATTTTTTATACGGCCCTCTCGCAGTTTCCTTTCGCCGCCGGAGGGATTAAGACCGCGGTCGCGATAACCAAGGATTTTCGCAGTATTAAAGAAAAACATCCGGTGAGTACTTTCAACGCCAAAGCAATGGCGCTTTTTCCAGCGAAGATAAACGGTAAGATGGTTGCTATTTTGACGGCGCATACCGATATGCCTCCGGCAAAGATTTGTCTCGCTTATTTTGATGAAGAGTCGGATATTTGGTCCGAGAAATATTGGAATAAATGGTATGCGTCTTTGGACAGCCATACTTTGTCTTTCCGGAGGTCATCCGATGACCACGTTGAGGTTGGGGCTCCTCCCGTTAAAACAAAATACGGGTGGCTCGTAGTATTTTCTTATATAAAAAATTATTTTTCTC
>PFCN01000035.1:21199-40590 GCA_002774705.1 Candidatus Niyogibacteria bacterium CG10_big_fil_rev_8_21_14_0_10_42_19 | reverse complement strand
GAGGATTTTGAACTTTACGGAACGGTACCGAACGTTATTTTTCCTTCAGGCGCGGTAGTCGACAAAGGAAATCTTTATATATATTACGGCGCGGCCGATACCAGATGCGCGCGAGCCGAGGTTAATTTAAATTCTCTCCTGCGTTCAATGCTTCCGAAAAAAACTCAGCCGTTGAGATTGGGGCGCTATCTTGGCAACCCTATAATAAGTCCCATTCCCGGACACGACTGGGAGTCGAAGGCGACCTTTAACGCGGCTTCAATCTATTTAGATAAAAAGATCCATCTTTTATACCGGGCATTGTCGGAAGACAATACTTCGCGGATCGGTTACGCCTCAAGCAAAGACGGTTTCGTGATAAATGAAAGATCCGAAAAACCGGTATATATTCCGAGAGAGGATTTTGAGAATAAAATATCGGAGAACGTAAACTCCGGATGCGAAGATCCCCGTATAACAAAGATAGGCGGGAGATTATATATGTTATACACGGCATACAGGGGGACTGGGCCGACCCGGGTCGCGTTAACGTCCATAGATGAGTCTGATTTTTTAAAAAAACGCTGGAAGTGGTCGCGCCCTGTTTTAATATCGCCTCCGTATGTCGATGACAAGGACGCGGCGCTTTTCCCGAAAAAAATAAAAGGCAAGTACGCAATACTCCACCGGATCGGCTTGAGTATCTGGATAGATTTTGTGGATGATCTTGATTTTAAGAAGAACAAATGGTTGGACGGTAACGTGCTCATGCATCCGCGCGAGGGAGAAAGAGATTCGCGTAAAATCGGAATTGCGGGTCCTCCGATCGAGACAAAATATGGGTGGGTCCTTATCTACCACGGGATATCAAAAAAAGAGAATCACCACTATCATCTGCGCGCGGCTCTTCTCGATCTTAGCAACCCGGAGATAATTATTGGGCGCACCAAAGACACTATTTTTGAGCCGGAAGCCTCCTATGAGGCGGAAGGAATAGTCTTGAGAGTTGTTTTTTCGTGCGGAGCAGTTTTGGTCAAGAACACGTTTTACGTATATTATGGCGGGGCAGACAAGGTAATAGGCGTTGCCACCATCACTCTTAATGACCTGATGAAAAAATTCAAAGAGAAATAAATATCCGCAGATTTGTATCCGTGGTATTTTATAGTAATAAAAATTCCGCTAAAAGCGGAATTTTTATCAGGGTGTTGAGACCCGCTATATTTTATTTTTTCTTGGTTATTTTTTTTCGCCTCTTTTTCTTAGGAGAGGTTGCTCTGTTATTTTTTACTCCTTTTTCGGCGTTTAAAAATTTAAATAAGGATTCAGGTCCCCTGAAGATCATGTTCGAATAATAGCTAAGGAAAGGGCTCATGTGCGCCTCTTTAGGGTAGACGAGCCAAGCTTCTTTATTGGTTTCGTGGGCTTCCCGTAATTCATTCATAACTCCGGGCGAGGAGACGGCTTTCGGGAAGTAGGCGATAACCCTGTCCACCTGTCTTATCAGCCAGTAGAGGTCGCGATTTACTATTTGGTGGAGCACCGCGTCGGTTTTTATCGAAGATTTCCACTGTTCGATCATTTCTATTTCGCGCGGGTCAAAGATGATAAAATATTTTTCGAGTTTTTTTATGAATTGATCGACCGTTCTTTGGTCTTTTGGGCTTGTAAAATGGGTGATAGGCATGGCCGCGTAAATTTTTTCGCGGTGAGGTTCAAATAACAGACGGAAGAGAAGTTTTTCGTTGGAAGGGGCGGGTATTATATAGAATTGTTTTTTTTTCATTTCCGCCCAGGATGCGGCCATTTCTACGTCTACGTTGCGCCACATAAGCAGGTCATTGGTGGTTAGTTTTTCTTTTTTCCACTGCGCGCGGTCTTTAAGATTTTTTGCTATGTCGAGTACGTCATCTACGAAAGCCAAAAACATATCGGGATTCAACTGGCCTACGTAATAATTGTCCCAAGCGCGGAGGAAAACTTTTTTCCAGAAGAACATCGTGTGGATGTTTATAAATACTACGTGATTTCGTTTGAGTTCGAGAGGGAGTTCAGCTGTTATTTTTTCGAATACGGCTGATCTGACCGCGTTTATGACCGAAGGGGGGGAATTGAGGATGTTCTCAAGTTTAAAATTTATTCCGATAGCGCGGGAATGTTCAAGCATCATTTCGCCGACGTGGTAGATTTTTATCTTTTTTCCTTCTTTTTTCGCGCGTTCTTCAAAACGCCGGAGATATTCTTTCCGCCTGGAACCCGAAATTGCCGTAGTGATGATCAACATATTTTTTAAAGCCCTCTTATTTCTTTATCTAATTCTTCGTAAATATCGACATCGCCGTTCTTTTCTATTTGCTTGTCTTCGTATGGGGAGGCGAGGCGTCTGTAAAATTCGTCGGAAACATTCTTAAAAACTCCGGTAAGGGAAGCGACTATCCAGTATCTCATTTTGCCGAATCTTAATTTTACGACCTTAAGAGCAAGGCGCGTAGAGGTATAATTTAAAAGTCCGGCGAATGCCGCGTCATGGTCCTCGGTTTTTGAGATGTTCGCTATCTTTTCGGAGAGTTGGTCGATGAGCGGATTAAGTTCGGCGCGATTTTTTTTGTTTATATAAGGCATAATTGGCGATTATTTTCTTATTTTTAGTTTAACAGGTGCAAGCGTTGTCAACAACTATTGCAAAGTACGGTTTTAATGGTCAAAAATATCAACAGCTGAATTTATATAATATGTATTATAATTAAAATATGAAAATCACGCTTATAAAAAGCTTAACAGATGTAATAGCGTTGTCCATTTTTAACCCGTTTATTGTTTACGCGTTGGATAAGTCTCCTCAAGGCAAACATTTGGGAGAGGCGCGGTTTCTTGAATATAGTATCGAATATTTGGAGCCGCTCGGGATTACGACCGCAAACGAGAACGGGGTGTATTTTAAGCCGTATCTCAATGGGGTTTCGCATGACGGCACCGTCTTGCCTGAAAATTATTGGGGCGACTATGCAAGATGATTATAAATTAATTTTAAATATCTCGGGGAAGTAAGAAATATATATTTATTATTTTATCCGGGACTATTTCATACGGGATGGATAACGATATTTTCAAACGTTCGTCTATTTTTAAAAAAGCGGTAATTGCGTTTATTGTTGTTGCCTCTTTTATAGTTTCTTATACGCTCTATATCTTAAGGCCAGTTGAAAAAGAATCTATAAAAATAGGAGCGATATTACCGCTTTCGGGCGCGGCTTTTTATATAGGAGAAGAGGTTAAAGACGGCATGCTTTTGGCGTTGGATGAGATAAATATAGCCGGAGGAATAAATGGAAAACAGATTGATCTTATTATTGAAGACAGTGGGAACGATCCGCGGGAGGGAAGAGACGCCTTCGACAGGATCGAAGAGCGACATAAGCCTCTTTTATATATATCGGCTCTGGAATCGGTTTCGTTAGCTCTTGCCCCGCTAGCCGAACTTAATCAGGTGGTATTGGCGGGATTGGTCGTAGTTGATCCTCTGTTCACCAAGCGCAACGAATGGACATTTAAATATTATCTTCAAGCCGAAGAAGAGGTAAAGCCCATTATCTCAACTCTTGAAAAAATGCATATAAAAAAGCTCGGGGTTATGTATTTGGACGACCAATACGGAAATTCGGTTTTGGAATTACTTCAAAGTAAATTTGAAAAAAATGGAGGGGAGATAACGAGCGTTGGCTTTACGATAGATGAGACCGATTTTACCGATGAGATCAAAAACTTGTCCGGCAATGATGCAATTTATTCGGTCGGTTTCGAAAGCCATTTCAGGAATATTTTTTCGCAGTTGAGAAAACAAAATTACGAAGGAGTGATTCTCGGGTCGTCCGCGGCAAGCGTGCCTTTTATAAGAAGTGCTCCTGAGGCGGAGGGTATTTATATCGCCGCGCCTATTACATATAACGAGAACTTTCTTTTTGCGAAGGAGATAAACGACAAATACCGCGCAAAGTATGGCAAAGAATCGAATCATTACGCGGCAAACGGATATGATTTCATAAAAATACTGGAAAATTTATTTAAAGGCCGGGAAACTCTGACCAGGCGGGATATAAAAATCCTTCTCGAGGAAAGATTTTTGTATACCGGGGTTTTTGGTGTTATTGACGTTATAAAATCGGGTTCCCGCGATATAACGTTTTCTTTATATCCCGCGAGGATAAAACAAGGGGGGTTGGATTATTCTCCGTAATACAAAAAACATCCCGCATACCGCGGGATGTTTTTTGTTTATTTGTTTGTTCGGTTGTCCCGGCCTTCCCGGTAACAATTGCGACACATCAGCTTGTCTGATCTTGCCGGATCCGGCTCGAACGGCAGTTCGGTTATCTCACCGCCGCATTTTGAGCACTTCCAGTTTCCTTGGAATTTCTTTCTTTCAAATCCGCCTTGATTTTGATCGTATGCCATTTATTTATTGTTTATAAGACCTTTATCTTAGATCCGAATAAAATTAGTTCTATAGCGCATAATATAACAACTCTTTTTATCCCGATCTTTTTAATAAAGCCATTATAAGTTGTGTCACCAAAAAGGTCAACTTTTATCATTTTTTTTATAAATGTTGATTGATAATAATGTATAATATAATATTGTTTAGATTAGGAAAGTTGGGATATTTTAAATTAATGCCAGTTTAATGCAATATTAATATTATGAATTTATATCATTTGATAATATAATAAAAAGTATATGGCGGAAGAAGAAAATTTAACAAAAAAAGAGAAAAGAGAGTTAAGAAGGCAGGAGAGGAATGTTGAATCCGACCGCCGTCAAAAAATGCGCGTATATAAGAGGGTCATGGTATGGGCCGTCGCTGTTTTTGTGGTCGCGGGATCCATCTTCGGCATTTTTTGGCTTTTGGGGTCTCCTGGAGGAGAGAGGGTTTTTGTTGGGGCTGTTCTTCAAGACGATCAAATAAAAGGAAATTCGGATGCCGGGACAACTATTATTGAATACAGCGATTTTCAGTGCCAGGCCTGTGCCGCGTATTATCCGATCATAAAAAGGTTAGCCGAGGAATATGGCGATAGTGCCATATTTGTGTATAGGCACTTCCCGCTTAGGCAGATTCACCCGAACGCCGAACTCGCGGCTCAAGCTTCAGAATCGGCGGCGCGCCAGGGTAAATTCTGGGAAATGCATGATATGTTATTTGAGAACCAGCAGATCTGGTCAAATCAGAGAAATCCCGAAGAAACATTCATCGGTTACGCATCTGCCATCGGTTTGGATGTCGAGAAATTCAAGAGTGATCTTGCCTCCGAAGAAGTAGAGAATAAAGTTGACAGGGATTATAACAGCGCTATTTCGGCAGGAATAAACGCGACTCCGACATTTATATTTAACGGGGAAAAAATACAAACACCGAGAACATATGAACAATTCCGAACCCTTATTGAACAATCCGTTGGATCGGACCGGTAGCTCTGAAGATAAAAAGTTTCCGAACTGGATAGTCGCTTTTTTATTGGCGGTAAGCTTGATAGGTTTTATTGACGCCGGATATCTGACTTTAAAATATTATCAGGGCGAGGTCCCAAACTGCTCGGTGTTTGAGGGTTGCGAAACCGTGGCCGCCAGCAAATATACCGATATCGGAGGTATTCCGCTCGCTCTTTTTGGCGCCGCGTATTACCTTTTTATTTTTATTTTAACGGTTGCTTACATTGATCTGGGATACTCCAAAATACTTAAATTTATAGCGTATTTTACGATAATTGGCCTTATTGTTTCCGTGGTTCTCGTATTTTTACAGTTGTTTGTCGTTGATGCGATTTGTCTTTATTGCATGGTATCTGCGGCAACCTCAACCTTTTTATTCATAATGGGGGTCCATATATTAAAAAATTCCGCCCCAATCAGAAGCTAATCCATTGGTCGTCCCGGCACGGGCAAGGTCGGCGGAAATAATTTATTAAAAGTCGAGTAAAATTAAAATAGTTTTATAATTATATATATGCATGAGAAAGTAAAAAATTATCTTGGAGTCGCGATTATTGTGTCTCTCCTCATCGTCTCTTTCGCGGCGGTGGGATATGTTTCAACTTATTCGAAGTCAATCAAACCGTCGTCTTTCAGGAGTTTTTTCGTTTCGGGTGAAGGAAAGGTGGTGGTAGTACCCGATATTGCGCAGTTTACGTTTAGCGTGATTACCGAGGGCGGAGTTGATCTCGCCAAACTTCAGGTCGATAATACTAAAAAAGTGAACGCGGCCATCAATTTTGTAAAATCTAACGGAGTGGAAGATAAAGACATAAAAACCCAAAATTATAATATAAATCCCCGTTATCAATATTTTACCTGTCAGCGCAACATACCCATATTAAGTCCGGGTGAAATTTATTCCGGAAGTGAGCCCTCTGCGTGCCCCCCTCCGGAAATAGTCGGATACACGATCAGCCAGACCGTTTTGGTTAAGGCGAGAGACTTTGAAAAAGCGGGTATGATACTTTCGGGAGTAGTTGAAAGCGGAGCAAATTCTGTCTCGCAACTTTCATTCACTATTGACGACCTCGATGAATACCAGAATAAAGCAAGAGAAGAGGCGATAAAAGAAGCGAAAGAAAAAGCCAAAATGGTTGCCAAGGCCGCGGGCTTCGGATTGGGCCGTCTGCTTTCGATAACCGAAGGATGGGATGTTCCTTTTAAGAATGAAATATACCGCGCAACTACCATGGGGATGGGCGGAGAATTTGATACGGCTGTATCGGCCCCCGCAGTCGAACCGGGGTCCGAGGAGGTGGTCGTCAGCGTTACTTTGACCTATGAGATTGATTAATTAGATAATTAATGTTTAATTATTAATATTATGACAAGCGTAGTAACAGTATTTGTTGTCGGTCTGGTGATGGGGGGTGTTTTGGTGGCCCTTTATTTTCGTGATAAGTTGCAGAAAGAAAAAGAGCAACGGGGGGGAAACGAACAAAGGGGAGGTTTTTAATTTAAAAGCGTTGTTTACGCATGGCTCGTCAAAAATCATCAAAAATAAAAAAAAATCCATCTTCTAAGCCGAAAAAGGGAAAAGCTAAACCAATAAAGAAGAAAAAAACGGTGCTTAAAACAAAAGAAGCGCCTGTGGTTTCGCTTAAGGAGGAGTTTTCCGAAGATAAAATAGAGGAAATTGTTCACAAGGGAAGATTGCGTGGCTTTGTGACGTATTCGGAGATTCTTTCGCAATTTCCGAGGATAGAAACTAACGTAATTTTTCTTGAAGAACTTTACAGTCGCCTGCAGGACGCGAGTATTGATGTCCTTGAAGGAAGGGAGTTTTTGGAAGTAGGGGAAAAACCCAAGAAGGGTTCAAAATTGGATGACGCGGTTTCTCACTCCTCGCAGGATTCGGTGCAGATGTATTTGAGGGAAATTGGAAGAATTTCTCTACTTAACGCCGAAGAAGAGCGAGAATTGGCCAAGCGAATCGAAAAAGGCGACAGAGAAGCCGAAAATCATTTAATGGAGGCAAACCTGCGACTTGTTGTTTCGATCGCGAAACGCTATGTCGGCCGAAGCACCAACCTTACTCTTATGGATCTGGTCCAGGAGGGTAATCTCGGTTTAAGACGCGCGGTTGAGAAATTCGACTGGCACAAGGGATATAAATTTTCAACTTACGCCACTTGGTGGATAAGGCAGGCAATTACCAGAGCCATAGCCGATCAGGCTCGGACTATCAGGATCCCTGTTCACATGGTTGAGACAATTTCAAAATATCAGCAGGCGGTGAGGCGTCTTACGCAGGATCTCGGGCGGGACCCGCTGGCGGAGGAGATCGCGTCAGAGATGGGGATGGAGGTTGAAAAAGTCCATCATATTCAAAAAATTTCGCAGGACACGGCTTCTCTTGAGGCGCCCGTAGGAGATGGCGAAGAAGATTCTATTTTAGGTGAATTTATAGAAGACGTAAAAACTCTTTCTCCCGCCCAGGAAGCGGCCCGTCTTTTACTGGTGGATCAAGTAAAAGAGATACTTATTGATCTCTCGCCCAGAGAGCAGAAGATACTCTCTATGAGATTCGGGCTTGAGGACGGGATCACGCACACTCTTGAGGAGGTTGGGAAGGAATTTGGGGTTACCCGCGAAAGGATCAGACAGATTGAAGCTAAAGCTTTGGAAAAAATAAGACAACACGAAAAAGCAAGAAGACTCCAGGGATATTAAGCGTTGTCGCGGTATTTAATTATTCATTACTTATAATAATTTTACGCCCTCGTGGGCGTGATTTGATAATGAGGAACGATAAATCATTTAATTATAGGTGGTCGTAGTTGATTGTCGCGTTATTATGATTAATGAGGCTCGGTTATTGATTCGTGAGTTTTGATTCGGGTTTTCGGCGTTGAGCTTAGGGGAATGTCTCTTGCCGACGGATAAAAAATGCTATAAAATTTAAGTAATACTTTAAAAAATCCCTTATTGTTATGATGGAGTATTTTTATAATCTTACTGCAACCGGAATTTTTGCGGATTTCGAAAAAAAGATCTTTATATCCGATATTTTAGACGTGCTAATCATCGGTTTTTTGCTGTATACGGCTATTTTTCTTTTTAAACAGACAAAATCTTTTTTAGTGATGGCCGGCATAGGAGTGGTTCTTCTAATATATGCTTTTGCTTTTCTTCTTAATTTGGCGCTGACAACCATGGTTATACGTTCTTTTTTGAGCGTATTTTTTATTGCGATCATCGTTATTTTTCAGGATGAGCTCAAGCGTTTTTTTGAGTATTTAGCTGTTCTTAGCACGCGGAGCATCAGGACTAAACTCATTTCTTCTTCACCTTCGGTTATAACAAAGATCGTCCAGGGTATTTTTAATCTTTCGGGCAGGCATTATGGAGCAATCTTGGTTTTTGAGGGTGAGGAGAGTATTGATCGCCACATAAAAGGAGGTAGTCTTCTTGATGGAGTATTATCCGAGGAGATAATTGTCAGCATTTTTGATCCTTCTAGTCCCGGTCATGACGGCGCTGTTGTCGTTGCTAATGATCGTTTGCGGAAATTCGGAGTACATCTGCCTCTGACTTCCAATTTTAAAGAGATCGGCAGGCATGGCACGCGACATAGCGCCGCGGTGGGCCTTTCCGAACGCTCTGATGCCATGATCATTATTGTTTCGGGCGAGAACGGGGCTATTTCGGTAGCCCATTTCGGAAAATTAAAAAAAATAAATTCAGGTGAAGATCTGGAGGCGCAATTTTCAAATTTCTTTAAGTCTAAGTTTACTGAACGGACTGGGACCACATATAATTTTTTTAATAAACTTATTAAGGAAAACTCGTTTGAAAAAATAGTTGCCCTTTTGGTGGCCGCGCTTTTTTGGTTTTTGATCGTGTTTATAGCTCGTTAGTAGTTATTCTACGTTTGGAATAAAGTATTATTATTTTTTTATCAAAATAAAAGATGTTTTGAAATAAATTTTGAATTTTAGATTATGTTGATAACTTAAATGCGTCCGAACGCATTTTTTGTTATCATCTATAAAGTAGGATTATAAACTAATTTTTGCTTATTATGGCTTTATTATCATTTTTAAAAAAGAAAAAAGCAGAAGAAAAAAAGTTTAAATGCGTTAAGTGCGGTAAGGAAAGATCGGAGGCGGAAGGGGTTTTTATCCTTGAGGGCTCCGCTTTTTGCTGTAAGGAGTGTTGCGGGGATCCCTCTAAAGGCGAACATAAAGCAAAAACCGACAAAACTTGCGAATTTTGTTAAATTTTTGTTTTTGATGTCTTTTGGTGCCCAATTTTAGGGTATTGTTATAATAAAAAATAGGTCGATCTCGGGTTTTATACCCACTCCGCTAAGAGCGGATAATGGAACGCTGGCGTACCGCCGGATATCCGTTTTTGATGAAATTCTCAATAAGCGGCGGGTGGTTCTTGCGTGTCATTTTTATTTAATTTATTTTTATTTAAAATTTTATGTGGCAAGGATGGGTTAATGGATTTTTAGGTCTTTGGATCGTTCTTTTGCCCTTTTTGGGATTACCCCAGAATATTGATCGCCCGATAATTATTGCTATCGGAATAATCGTTGCTATCGCCGGTTTTTGGTGCGCGACTTTTAAAGGTAAAAGATCTTCAGTTTCCGATACGGATATTTCTCCACCCGCTGAGCGGGTCTAATAAAACATTCGTTGTTTCGGGGAGTTGGGTGTGGTAGTTGGGGTTTGTTTAAAATTACTTATAACAAGCTTTATTGTTTATTGAATTAGATCAAGGATAATTTTGATGTTTTGTGATCATAGGGGCGCATTCCACTTTTTTTTCTATTTTCATCGGAGGATTTTAAGATAGCTTTTATTTGTTATAATCTAATTATGAAAATAGGCAGAAATGTTGGGATATCCGTAATTTTGGGCTTTTTTATCGCATTGGGGGCCCTGGCGTATTGGTTTTACGGTGAGTCTTTTTTTAAACCGGAAATTTACAGTTTAGAGGGTTCGGGGATAATGATTGCGCCGAATGTCCTGGAGCCGGAAGAAGAAAAGGTTATTCATCTTCCTACGCCCGATCCGGTTCGCGCCGTTTATATGACCTCCTGGGTTGCCGGCGAGAGGTCCTTAAGGTCAGGCATAGTCAGCTTGATTGAATCGTCTGAATTGAATGCTGTGGTCATAGATGTCAAGGATTTTTCCGGGAAAATATCTTTTGAAGTTTCCGACGAGAAATTAAAAGGGGCATCGGAAGAAAGAATCCCCGATATTAAGGATTTTATAAAATATCTTCATGGTAAAAATATTTACGTTATCGCGCGTATTAGCGTATTTCAGGACCTTTATTATTCGGGAGCGCATCCGGAGCTTGCCGTAAAAAAACTGAACGGAGCAGTCTGGAAAGATAAAAAGGGTCTCTCCTGGATAGATCCCGTCGCCCGGGAATATTGGGACTACACTGTCCTTGTGTCCAAAGAGGCGGAGCGCGTCGGTTTTGACGAACTGAATTTTGATTACGTGCGTTTTCCTTCGGACGGTAATATGAGGGACATAGCGTATGACCATTGGGACGAGGTTACTCCGCGTATTGAGGTTATGGGCGATTTTTTTGCTTATCTTTCGGATGAGCTTTCGGGACTTAACCTTCCCTTGTCCGTTGATCTTTTCGGTATGGTGACGACCAATACGGACGACCTTAATATCGGACAGCTTCTTGAAACCGCTGATCTGTATTTTGATTATATTTCGCCGATGGTTTATCCGTCGCATTATCCCGTAACGTTTATCGGACTCGCAAACCCGGCGGCGAATCCTTATGAGGTTGTCCATTATTCTTTATCCAAGGCCTCCGAGCGTCTTTTGTCCGCAAGTTCTTCTCCTCAAAAATTAAGGCCGTGGCTGCAAGATTTTGATTTGGGGGTGGATTATGACGCGGGAATGGTGAACAAGCAAAAACAAGCCGGATATGATCTCGGGATTAATAGCTGGATGATGTGGAATGCGGCCAATAAATATACTAAAGAGGCCTACTGAAATTTATTTATTTGTTTTATAGGCGTAAAATGTTATTCTAATTTACATGGAAGAAGAATCTCAAAATTCACAAACCCCTCAAGCGAGTCCTTATGTTATTCCTGTCGCGATTATCGTCGCTGGAGTTTTAATTGCCGGAGCTTTGATGTCCAGCGGTAATAAAACTCCTTTGGCTAAAGCCCCAAGTGTTCCGGATGTTTCGGAAAATAGGGCCCGGTTTCCTCTTGCGGTCAAAACCGACAACAAGGACGCGGAAGCCCTGCTTTGGGTAAGAGAGGGAGATTATGTCTTGGGTAATCCCGATGCCCCCGTGACTATAGCCGAATTCGGGGATTTTCAATGCCCGTTTTGTGAAAAATTTCATAATGGAGCAAGAAAAGAAATAGTTGAAAAATACGTTAAATCGGGACAGGTAAAGCTTATCTGGAGGCATTTTCCGCTGGAGACAATCCATCCTTATGCCAAACCGGCATCAATCGCTTCCGAATGCGCCGGAGAGCAAGGAAAATTCTGGGAATATCATACGACTTTATTTTCAAATCAAAACGCCCTCGCCAAAGACAATCTCATACAATATGCGGGGGATCTCGGACTAAATACGGTTGCCTTTGAATCGTGTCTTGTATCGGGAAAATATGACCAGAAAGTGCAAAGTGAATTTAATCTCGGCCGTCTTTTGAATATTTCGGGGACGCCGACCTATTTTATCAATGGATTATTCATGGAGGGGGCTCTGCCCTTTAAGGAGATTGAGTCGGTTATTTTAGAGGTACTTAAAAATATTTAACTTTTAAAAAAACACCTATGATCTACGATCTTATTATTATAGGGGGAGGGCCTGCCGGTATTTCGGCCGGGGTATATGCCGCGAGGAAAAAGATGAAAAGTCTTTTGATAACTGAAACTTTTGGGGGACAATCGATTGTTTCGGACGACATTCAAAACTGGATAGGTGAAAAAAATATTTCAGGGCTGGATCTCGCCAAAAAAATGGAAGACCATATCAGGTCTTATTCTGATATGGTAGACATCAAGTCTTCCGAAAAAGTCGTGGAAATCAAAAAGGTGCTCTGCGAGGAGGGGACTCGCGTTTGTGATTTTACGGTTACGACCGATAAGGACAATTCTTATACCGCTAAAACCCTGATACTTGCTTCGGGTGCCCGGAGAAGAAAATTAGGCATCCCCGGAGAAGAAAAGCTTAACGGAAAAGGCGTTGCTTATTGTTCAACGTGCGATGCTCCTCTTTTTTCGGGAAAGAGGGTGGCGGTGGTGGGCGGAGGAAACGCCGGACTTGAGGCGGTGCAAGATCTTTTTCCATACGCGTCGGAAGTTTTTCTTCTTGAGTATAGTGAGAGTTTGAAGGGAGACGCCTCAACTCAGGAGTTGATTCGGCAAAACCCCAAACTTAAAGAAATAATATTGAATGCCCAAACGCTTGAGATAATCGGGGACAAATTTGTATCCGCGCTTAAATATCAGGATAGAATATCGGGAGAGACCAAAGAATTGGCCGTTGACGGGGTTTTTGTGGAGATAGGTTCGGTCCCAAATTCTGAAATGGTAAAAGATATAGTGGATGTGGATAAGTTCGGGCAAGTGGTCATAGATTCAAAACATTCCTCCACCTCTCATCCCGGTATTTTTGCGGCGGGTGATATAACCGACGATCCGTACAAGCAAAACAATATATCCTCGGGAGATGCCGTAAAAGCGGCGCTTGCCGCTTACAACTATCTTTTACAGAAGTCGAAGGCCAATCCGGTGGAGGAAACTACCGATAACAACAAAAAATAATTATGAATCCCGTACGAAATTTTATTTGCGTTATTCTGTATCATGAATTATTTAGAAAAACTAGATATGGGGATTTCGTAACGGGATGAATCCCGTTACGAAATACCAATTTTGATGTTATGGGGCATCGGTTGCTAAAAGAGTAATTTCGAAGTAATTTCTAACGGGATGAATCCCGTACGAAATTTAAATAAAAAATTTCTATTGCGGGTTGTGTTTTATAAATAAAAAAGTCGTAAATTAATCTTTAAATTTAATATAAATTTTATACGGGATGAAAATAGCAATAAATGGATTTGGGCGCATAGGTCGTATTTTTTTTAGACAAGCATTCGGTCATAAGGATGTCGATATCGTGGCGGTAAACGACCTAGGGGATATCCAAAATCTCTCGTATCTTTTAAAATATGATTCGGTTTACGGAAGATTTAACCGGGAGGTATCCGTTTCCGGGGATGAGTTTATGGTTGATGGCAAATCAATATCTTTTTTGCAGGAAAAGGATCCGTCCAAATTACCATGGGGGAGGCTCGGGGTGGATGTCGTGGTTGAGTCCACGGGATTTTTTACTTCTTACGACAAAGCAAAAGCTCACCTTGATGCCGGAGCAAAGCGCGTGGTGATATCCGCGCCGGCCAAGGATGGCGGTGAGACAAAAACCGCGACCCCCAATGTCGGTGTTGATTTTTTGGCGGAAGGCCGGGTCACTTCAAATGGCTCATGTACAACCAATGCAACGACTCCGGTCGTGGCGATTATGATGAAAGAACCGGGGATCAAAAAAGCCATGTTAAGCACCGTTCATGGTTATACCTCCACACAGAGTTTGGTTGATTCGCCCTCAACAAAAGATTTTAGAAGAGGGCGTGCGGCGGCAGTAAATATAATACCGGCAAGCACCGGGGCTTCCGAAACTACCGGAAGAGTTATCCCCGGACTCAAGGGGAAGTTTGAGGGAATAGCATTGAGAGTACCGGTTTTGTCCGGGTCTGTTATCGATTTTACTTTTATTGCCGAAAGGAAAACTTCAGTGGAAGAGATAAATGATATATTTAAAAAAGCCGCCGCGTCCGAAGAGTGGCGGGGAATTTTGAAAGTTTCCGAAGACGCTCTGGTATCATCCGATGTTCTCGGTGAACCATATGGGTCCATAGTTGACCTGTCTTTTACCAGGGTAGTTGACGGTGATCTGGTAAAGATCCTTTCATGGTATGATAACGAATTTGGATACGCCGCTATGCTTTTGAAACATGTTTTGTATTTGAAGGGGTTATTATAGGATTTACGCGGATAATAATATGAAAATGTTTAAAATATTCATAGGCGCCGATCATGCCGGTTTTTCTTTAAAGGAATTTTTGAAGGAGCGCCTGGTGAAAGTAGGGTATGAGCTTGAAGATAAAGGCGCGTTTTCTTTGGACCCGAAAGACGATTATCCCGATTTTATCCGTCCGGTGGCCGAAGCCGTAGACAATGACCCGGGAACAACTTTTGGAATTATTATCGGAGGCTCCGGACAAGGAGAGGCGATGCTTGCCAATCGTTATAAAAATGTTCGCGCGGTGGTTTTTTACGGGGGCCCCGATTCAATCATTACGCTTTCACGCGAGCATAATAACGCGAATATTCTTTCTCTCGGGGCGAGATTTTTGGATGATGAGTCCGCCTATACCGCGGTTACGCTTTGGTTGAGGACAGATTTTTCCGAAGAAAGTCGTCACATCCGGCGTTTAAATAAAATGAACATCGCCCAAAGGCCGTCCGAACGTTTAAAAGATTTATAATAATATAAATAATAAATAAAAATGTCCGAAATCATTCCGGCAATCAACGTAGAAAATATTGATGATTTGAAAAATAAAATAAAATTAATTGAGCCGTACGCAAAGCGGGTTCATATTGATGTCGCCGACGGAACATTCACCCCGAATACTTTATGGCATCAGGCGCGCGATTTAATGAATATTGAGACTTCTCTTGAGTTTGAGGTGCATTTGATGATAACCGATGTTTCGAGGCGGATACAGGAATGGATGCTCGGGAATGTAAAAAAAATAACTTTTCATCTTGAAGCCGAAAGCGAGGATGCTCATGTTCTTCTTAAACATATAAAAGACGGAGGTAAAGAAGCGGGGCTGGGTATTTTGCCCAACACCCCATGGGAAGTTTTGGGTCCGTATGCCAAAGAGGCCGACTCATTCTTGCTTTTAGCGGTCAACCCCGGTTTTTCGGGGCAGAAAATGCGCGAAAATACCGTTGATAAAATATCAAGATTGCATGCGTCTTACCCCAACTTCGTAATAGGGGTTGACGGAGGGGTTAACGCCGAGACGGCTAAAAGTCTGGCTGACGCGGGCGCTAATTATTTAATGGCGGCAAGCGCCATATTCGGACAAAACGACATAAAAAAAGCGTTGGATAATCTGAATGCTTTAGTAAAAAGCGCCTAAATAAAAGTTTTTTACAACGGTTATTTTTTTGTTCGTTTTTGGAATATTTAAATAATGTTATCATGATTTTGTAATCAAAAATATGAGCCAGTTACATGACGACAAATTAAAATTTCTTGAAGAAAAAGCGAATGATATTCGCAGGTCCATAATCAGGTCATTACAGGCGGCCGGTTCCGGCCATACCGGCGGACCCTTGGGGATGGCCGATGTTTTTACGGCGCTTTATTTCCATATTCTTAAACATGATCCCGCAAATCCCGACTGGGAGCAAAGAGACCGCCTGGTGCTTTCCAACGGCCATATTTGTCCTGTTCAGTACGCGGCTATGGCCCACGCCGGATATTTTCCGGTAGAAGAGCTTCAAACCTTACGAAAATACGGCTCTCGCCTGCAGGGGCATCCTCATAGAAACATGCTTCCTGGCATTGAAGTTTCCTCCGGTCCCTTAGGAACGGGATTGCCTCAAGCCGTCGGGATGGCAATCGGATTAAAAATGAACAAACAGCCCAACCAGATTTATTGTTTGATGGGTGATGGCGAGCAGGATTGCGGCATCATTTGGGAGGCGGTGATGCTTGCCGGAAAACTTAAGCTTGATAATCTCACCGGTCTTATTGACCGCAATAATATCCAGATAGACGGCATGACCGAGGATATAATGCCGCTTGAACCTTTGAGGGAAAAATACGAATCTTTCGGCTGGCACGTTATTGATGCCAATGGCCATGATTTTCAGGATATTAATAACGCCTTTGAGATGGCGCGCGCTATCTACGAAAAACCGGTTTTGATAATTGCCCATACAATCCCCGGTAAAGGGGTGCCGGAAATAGAATTTGATTATCGGTGGCACGGAGTACCGCCTGGCGCGGGTCCGGAGGATAAATTCGCGAAAGCGGATCAGGTCGCGGAAATGCTTTCCCGCCTGCGTACGCTTGATGGTAAAATAAGATCAGAGCATCAATAGTTCAACAGTAAATATTATTAGTATGAAATAAACCCGCCTTCGGCGGGTAGGCGAACATCAATAATATGCCCGCAAACCCAAAAGCAAAATTAGTGGAAAATATATTGGACCTGAAAAACATAGCTCAGGCGCCGACCAGGAATGGTTTTGGCGAAGGATTGGTAATGGCGGCAGACGAAGACCAGAACATTGTGGGCCTTTGCGCCGATCTTACCGATTCCACTAAAATGGGGGATTTCGCAAGAAAATATCCGGGGAGATTCGTTGAGATGGGGATTGCGGAGCAAAATATGGCCGGGGTGGCATCAGGTCTGGCCGCTATCGGTAAGGTTCCTTTCATTACTTCTTACGCGATGTTCAGTCCGGGACGAAATTGGGAGCAGGTGCGTACGACCATTTGTTATAACGATCGGAACGTAAAACTTATAGGTTCTCATGCCGGAGTATCGGTCGGACCTGACGGCGCCACTCATCAGGCCATAGAAGATATCGCTTTGATGCGGGTAATTCCCAATATGCGAGTATTTGCGCCGGCCGATATGATAGAGGGTAAAAAGGTGACGTATGCCATATCAAAAATATCGGGCCCTTGTTACGTTAGATTTACTCGCGAAAAAACTCCAATATTCACGACCGAGGAGACTCCTTTTGAGATCGGCAAAGCGCAAGTTTTTTGGCATGAGGCAGAGGGTAAAAAATCCGATGTTGTGATATTTGCATGCGGTCCGCTCACTCATAATGCCATACTTGCCTCCTCTGTCCTGGAAAATGAAGGTATCGGTGTTCGGGTTATAAATATGGTTTCGATAAAGCCGATGGATACGGGGGCGGTAATCGCGCAAGCTAAAGAGGCGGGAGCGGTGGTCACAGTTGAGGAGCATCAGATCTCCGGAGGATTGGGTTCCGCTATAGCCGAAGTTTTATCCGCGAATCATCCCGTGCCGATTGAATTTGTGGGTGTTAATGACCGTTTCGGCGAGTCGGGAGAGCCGAATGAATTAATAGGCCATTTTGGGATGGCACCCGAACATATCGTAGAGGCGGCGAGAAAAGTTATTAACCGCAAGCAGGAGATTTAAATATTTAATTATGTTATAATTTAAAATATATGAATTCCTTTTTTAATTTTTTGATGTTTTTTAATATATTGGGGATTCTTATAAGTCTATCTTCAATCGCGGTCGTTGCGCATGCCGCGTCGTATCTTCTCGGTAAACTAAGAACCGGGATGCTCTCGTTTATTTGGGGTCTTGCTTTTATAGTTCTTTCTTTTATTTGGTCGATGTTCGATATTTATTACTCCTTTGGACAGCAGCAGTTGCAAATCATTTTTATTTCGATTGGGATGGTGTTGATCTTTCTTGCTTCCAGGCAATTGTTTGCGGTTAGCGGTTAGTTTTTTATTAATGGCTCCTATTTAGACCTCTATTATATTTGCGGGTCTTATTTTTAATTGATCTTGAATATTATGGAACATAATTATGATTTTATAGCCATAGGGGACATCACCACAGACGCTTTTATCCGTTTAGCTGATCCATCGGCTCATATTGATATTGATCGCGGTACGCGCGAGATATGTATGCGCTTTGCCGATAAAATACCTTATGAAGAAGTTTATGTCGTTCCCGCGGTCGGTAACAGCGCGAACGCCGCGGTTTCAGCCGCGCGTTTGGGGCTCAAAAGCGCTCTTGTTACCAATCTTGGGGGGGATTATTTCGGGACGGAGTGTCTGGAGGGCTTAAAAAAAGATAATGTTTCGACTGAATTTGTTGCGGTGCACAAAGATTCAAAAACGAACTATCATTACGTATTATGGTTTGACTCAGACCGGACAATTCTCATTAAACACGAAAAATTTACGTATAATCTGCCGGACATCAATAATCCGCGTTGGGTATATCTTTCATCGGTTGGCGAGGGCACCGAAGAATTTCACGCGAAAGTTGAAAAATATCTTATCCAGCACCCGGGGATAAAATTAGCCTTTCAGCCGGGAACTTTTCAGATCAAGATGGGGGCAAAAGCTTTTGCCGGATTATACAAACGGACAGATATTGTTATTTGCAACAAGGAGGAGTCCCAAAGGATCCTTGAGACGAAAGAAGCCGATATCGGGAAACTTCTTTTGGCGATGTCGGAGCTTGGGCCAAAGACAGTCGTAATAACGGATGGTCCGAAAGGGGCGTATGCTTTTGACGGTAAGCAGGCCTGGTTTATGCGCGCATATCCGGATATTGCCCAGCCATTTGAGAGGACGGGAGCGGGGGACGCGTTTACCTCAACGCTCGTAGTTGCTCTTGCTTATGGTTTGGAGCTCACCGAAGCTTTGCGTTGGGCGCCTATCAATTCGATGTCGGTGGTTCAGAGTGTCGGCGCGCAAAAAGGACTTTTAACCAGACCCGAGATCGAGGCGTATTTGGCAAAAGCCCCGAAAGATTATTTTCCCGTTCCGCTTGAGAGGTAGGTATTTTCTCAAAGTAAATCTTATTATAATTAACTTAATGAAGAATCTGGCTAAAAAAGTCCGCCATTATCATGTCGTTTCGGCTCTTGTCGTTGGCGGAATCGCGTTTGCCGCGTTCAATTTTAGCGGTTCAAATCAGCCAGTTTTTGATAATCATGCCAACTTTGTTCTTCTGGCCAAAGAAAAAATAAATCTCGCGTCAGACGTTACCGTTTCTTCCG
>PFCN01000035.1:16983-21117 GCA_002774705.1 Candidatus Niyogibacteria bacterium CG10_big_fil_rev_8_21_14_0_10_42_19 | reverse complement strand
GAACAAAGCCGAAATATTAGGTGAAGAAAAAAAAACATTTCAATCTCCATTGGTTGATTTTCCGATTGTTGCCTATTTTTTTACAGGCAATGATGTTCTTAAAACTAACCCCGGGGAAGAAGCAGTATTCTCTCAAGGAAATTTCAAATCAATACAAATTGCCCCCAACTCAAAGATCACTTTAAATCCCGGAGTATATAACACTGAATCCCTTATTTTTGGAAACAATTCAGTAATTACATTCCTCGGGACGACAACCATAAATATTAAAAAGTCCGCGGACATCGGGAACAAAGTTGTGTTTTCTCCGTCAAACGAGTTACCGCTGGAGTCAATAAAAATTAACTCTCAAGGTAATGAAATAAGGATAGGAAATGGCTCAATAACATCCGGTATCATTACCGCGCCAGACGCTACCCTTATTCTCGGCTCGAAAACTCTTCACCGCGGACAACTTATTGCAAAACATATCAACATCGGCAAGGAGGGGATTTTGAGCAGGGAGGAGAGTTTTGAAAAGGAGAGCGATCCGGGGAAGGTTGTAGAGGGTGAAGGTGGGGTTAAATTTGTTGTTAATGAGATTATTATTTTATTTAAGGACGAAGCCACACTAAATGATGCTCAAGAAATTGCTCAATTGGTGAATGGAGTTGTCGCGGGTTTTGTTCCCAATCCTTCAATTTATAAAATTAGAGTTCTTGCTGAAACTATTTTTGAATTAGACAATTTTATATCAATGATAAAAAATAGTGGAAAACCAGCTATTATAGAGGTCGTGCCTAATTATATTAATCAATAAAAACTATGTTACAAAAAATTAAGAGCATTTCATCGGAAAAATATTTATTTTTAAATTTAATAATTAATATTGTATTTTATTGCGGTTTCTTTTTGGCGGCTTTATATGAAAAAACGCCATTGTTTTTGGTAATAATTTGGCTGGCAGCGTTTTTTTTATTTATAGTTTTATTGTTTTTTATAGGATTAATCCTTTTATTCTGTTTAGGCCAAAATAAAAAATGGCAAATTTGTGTAGGCTTATTTATTGATGTCCTGTTTTTTATTTTTATATTTATGGCGCAATTAACATAATGCCTTTCAAGCGCAGACTCAAATCAATTTATTTAAGAACACGTTTTAAAAAGGTGATTATTTTTATAGTTATTTTTCTAATTACAAGTTCAGTTTACGCAGATTATTTAGGACAAGATTTATTAAATTTAGAAGAAGCAAACAGGGGTTTTGCTACCGCGTATTTAAAAATTTCTATTGATGATGCGTGGGATAAAATAAATACATTAGTTACTAATTTAAGTCCACTTAAAGTCGGCATACTTGATACTGGTATTGACGCTTTTCATCCGGAATTTGCGGGGGAGAATATTAATGGAAATTTGGTGGGTAGGGTTAATTTGGGGAGTACTATATTAAGTTCTAATAAGGATTTTGACAAAGATGGGCACGGAACACAGGTGGCCGGTATTATTGGAGCGAACAATATTTCATTTCAAGTTCCATATATACCGCTTCATATGAATGGAATTTTGAGTGGAGCCAATAACTTAGATTATAGCTTAGAAATTAGAAAAAGAAGTCGGATTCCATTATATACTATGTTTCATGCAAGAAACAGATTGAATGACTTGATTGAATCTAATGTTCAAATTATTAACGTTAGTCTTACTTCATTTTTACCGAATGTGGTTGATTATTTTTTTGAGCCCGTTTTTCAAAATAATCACAACATTTTATTTGTAATTGCTGCTGGCAATGATGGTATTAATGCTAATTCTAAAACACCAGCCCGACTTGGCTATCTCTCTAATGTTGTAATCGTTGGAGCGGTAGACCTTTTAGATAATAGATTTGATACTGTTGATGGTAAAAGTAATTTTGGAGACACAATTAGTATTTCTGCCCCCGGCGAACAAGTTTATGCCCCAAAGCCATTTGTTCCGCCTCTAGACCCTACTGATTATGATCCTAATTTTACTGACACATCCGCAGCAACTCCAATGGTTACCGGAGTCGCGGGACTTTTGAAAGTGATCAATCCATTATTAACCCCCGCCCAAATCAAGCAAATTTTAATTGAATCCGCGGACGTGCTGACCACTGACTATCCCGATGAACTACAGAAAACCTTAGGCCCCGTTTTAGGCCCAATTAACTGCAATCCAGATAATTTACCAAACGCCCGCGGCTGTCGTCTCAACGCCTACAAAGCAGTTTGTCATCCGTTGGTAGGTTTGGATTGCGAAGAGGAACCACCACTCCCGCCCGGTCCCCAACCCGGTCCAAATATTGGAGACACCGTAAGCATCCCCATGCTTTCGGGGGGTGTTTCGGGCATTGGTATTGAAGACGAAGACGTAAATCTTGCGGGAATAACTTTCATTTCAGAAGACGAAGTTCTTCTCGCGGAGGGTTCGGGGGAATTGTCGAAAGTAAATCTAAACACCGGGAAAGTGACGACGGTCGCTTTTGTCAACGCGGGGGGGATCGCAAGTTCGGTTTTTTTTAAATAATTAAAATGAATGATAGAAAATTAGATTAATGATAGAATGAGGCATATATTCCACCCCCTTTTTGAGGTTAAATTTAAGGAGATTAATAATTTATTATTTAAGATAAGAATGATATGAAATATAAAAAAATATTTACAGCTTCTATAATAATAAATATAATTTATTATTTATACACAATTTACTTTATTCAAAAATATATAATTAGGGAACCGGGACTTAGGTCAGCACAATTACTTGTCGCCCGCGATATTTGGATCCTCACCACCCTTTTTTCATTAATTGTTATTTTTTTGATTGTTTTGTTGATAGATTTTGTTTATAAGAAATATTACAAGATTACTGTATCCCGCCATTTTTATTATTCGTTGTTTTTAAATTTGATAACAATATTTTTAAACGTGTTATTGGTTTCTTTAATATTACTGTAATTTATGTTCACAAGAACCATTTTTTTAGTGTTTATTTTGGGTCTTATATTTACTGGTGGTAGCTTAAATTATTTTAGTAAACAGGTAAAAATTGAGTGGACCACCAAAAAGCTCGAATCTTCTGTTTTTGCGGGAGGTTCGCGAACCGTTACGGTAGAATTTAACAGCTCTAAAGATATTGTTGCGGCCGAAGTTCTCATTACGCCTGGCCTGGAGTCATTTATTAAAATTATTTCAGCAAGGCCTTTAAATATTTCAAAAGGCAAAAACGTATTAGATTTATCGATTAAAGCCCCGAATGATAGACGAGGGACGATTGGTGGGACATTGCATATAAAAAATGACGGCCAAATCATAGCAGTTCCACTAATAATAAATATAAAAATTTTGGAAAATTCAGTAGTAGAAGATGCGATTTTAGATTTTTTAATGCAAGAGTTGAGCACAACGACACCCGTAATCCCAACAGGAAGCAAATCCATACGTTTAATAATACCGCCTGATGTAGAAAAACTTTTGAGCACCAGAACCAATTTACCGTCGGTATTTCGTTTAAGTTCCGTTGTATTTGATTACAATATTCCATCAGATCCTCGGCTTGCAGTAAGTATCCCTATGTTGTTAAGCACTACAACAGAAAATGGGATTAGAATAGTTGACGTGGTTAATTCTCTTTTTTCTCATGTGTGGCATAGAGATGATGATGTAAGGCCATTAATTCCTTCTTTATATGAGGCGATTACATTCTTACCGGGAATGACTATCTATGATACAGATGGAAACAATATAGCTGACACTCTATTTATAAGCATAGGAAGCGATACCACTCATATTATTCTTAAGCCGGGAGATGCGGATGAAATAATAACTGCGGCAGAGGAAAAAAATTTTATTACACCATTAGGAATTAAAGAATCGTCCGCAACCGCCATTCATGAATTAGTGCATGTTTTTGATTTTCGAACAGAATGCGGAGGAGGAGAGGGGTGGTATGCGTCTCAATTAGAAGAAGATTTTGTATCTTATTATGTTGAACCACTAATTAAAGGTATATTTTCTAATACGAACACTTTGCTTTTAAATTCAACTGTGAATGCGGCGCTTGATTTGTTCCCCAACACCCAAAATTGTCTCGAGCGTCTCGACTTAACGCGCCCAACCCCCGTTGTATCAAGTGC
>PFCN01000035.1:16546-16971 GCA_002774705.1 Candidatus Niyogibacteria bacterium CG10_big_fil_rev_8_21_14_0_10_42_19 | reverse complement strand
TCAAAAAATAATGATAGAGATTTTGAGTCTTACAGAATTTATAGAAGGACAAGCTCCGGCGTTGGCACCGACGATGAATTAATAAGTACAATAAATGATATTGATCAAACTTCTTTCGTTGATAATAGTTTGGATGGTGAAAATTTCTATTACAAAGTTTTTGTTTTTGATAAGGCAGGATTGTCTTCAGAAAGCAATGAGGTTTCAGCGCGAATTTCGCCTCCTCCAGGCCCCCAACCCGGTCCAAACATTGGAGACACCGTAAGCATTCCCATGCTCTCGGGAGGAATTTACGGCATTGGTATTGAAGATGATGACGTAAATCTTTCGGGAATAACTTTCATTTCCGAAAACGAGGTTCTTTTGGCGGAGGGTTCTGGAGAGTTGTCGAAAGTAAATCTAAACACCGGAAAAGTGGCTACGGT
>PFCN01000035.1:7117-16525 GCA_002774705.1 Candidatus Niyogibacteria bacterium CG10_big_fil_rev_8_21_14_0_10_42_19 | reverse complement strand
AACAGGAGAAGTAAGCACGGTCATTGAAGGGGGTATTGATCGCGGAGTCGCCATGGCCATGGAACAAAACGGAAGCTCGGTGCTTGTGACCGGCTCCTCCGGAGGCTTTTACAGGGTCAATTTAGACACCAAAACAATAACCGTCATATCCGATATAGGCGGCATGGGCCTCGCGATAGAACCTTCAGGCCAAACCGCTCTTGTTGCTACAGGTATATTTGGCGCAGGTACTTATGCCAGTTGCTATTTGGCCAGAGTTGACCTTTCTACCGGAACATCCACGGTCGCGGCGTACATTTCCTGTTCTGATCGTCCGGCGGGCGTAGCCATAGAACCTTCAGGCCAAACCGCTCTTGTGACCACAAACCAGCGTTTTGTTGACTACTCCGGCCGCATCTTTCGTGTAAATCTGAACACTGGCTCTGTCACATATCTAACCTCCTGTCCTATTTGCTCTTTCCCGCAGATAAAAATGGAACCGGGAGGCCAGTCCGCTCTCTTTATAGGCGAATCAAGCGAATCGCTGATACGCCTGGATCTCAACAACCTTTCCAAGACCGTCTTGGCCCGTTCGGTAAAACCTAAAGGTCTTGCTCTTTCCGGCGACAAATCAACTGTCTATGTAAATTCCTACTTCCCCCTTATTTCCGGAAAAATATCCGGAGTTGACCTTGAAGACGGCACAGTACAAAAAATATCTTCAATTTATTCCCCCTTGGACGGCATTATTCTTTCCAAAGACAAAACCAATCTTTTTGTCCCGACACGGTCATATACGTCCGCCTTAATGGAAAAGATAAATGTTTCCACCGGAGAAAAAGAAGCCATAACTCTTGCTCCTTCTTATTCAATAAAGAGCTTTGCTTTTGAAGACAACGAAACAAGCGCTTTAGTGATTGCTGAATATGCCTCTCTGAACAAACTCTACCGCGCTGATTTTTCCGAAGGAACCCTTACCCCCATATTCGCCCAGCTTACCCAACCGAGGGCGGTGATAATTGAAGAAGAAGCATCGGCCTTAGTCATAGAAAATAAGGATAACGGAACGCTTTCAAGGCTGAATTTGGAAACCGGACAGGTTGAATTTATAACGTCGGGCATTGGGCAGGTAGCGAGCGGAGGGGGAGATTCGGCCAGCTTTGTTCTTGAGCCGGATAGAAACAATGTATTAATCGCTTTACCTATTGGGGGCGTTCTAAGAGTTAATCTCAACACCGGAGCAAAACAAACCGTCGTTTCTTCGGTTTGCGGCTTGGGTTCCGGTCTTTCCGGTATTATAATTGAAGAAGGAGGCGAAACCGCTCTTCTTTCACATCCCCAATGCGGGATATTGAGGATGAGGGTTAAGTGATTTTAAGAATTATTGTATCATTTTTATATGACCTTAAACGATTGGTTTAAAAAAGCATTGAGAGAGGGTTGGGCGGTTCCTCATTTGAATATTTCTTCGCTTGAACAGTTAAAAGCGATGGTTAATGTCGCCCTTCGTCTGAGTAGCCCTCTTCATATAGGCACATCAAGCGGTGAGGCGAAATATCTCGGAATGCGCCAGTGCGTGGCCCTTATCCGCTCTTTCAGAGAGGATACGGGATTGCCTATTTTTCTAAACTCCGATCACTTCGGCAACGTAGAGGAGGCCAAAAGAGCGGTGGACGCGGGTTATGATTCTATACATATAGATCTCTCGCGCGAACCATTCGAATTGAATATCAAAGGAACGAAAGAGGTCGTCGAATATGCCAAATCAAAAAATAAAGAAATTTCGGTTGAGGGAGAATTGGGTTATCTCCGAGGATCTTCTAAGGTTCAAAAAGAGGTGATACAGATCAACCCCGAAGACATGACCGACCCCGAGCAGGCCGTTAAATTCGTAAAAGAGACCAAAATTGACCGGCTGGCCCCGGTTGTCGGCAATCTTCACGGTATCGCGGCGAACGAACCTAATTTGGATATCGCGCGCGTTGCAAACATCCGAGTATCTTTGCCGGATTTCGTCTCACTCGTTCTTCACGGGGGGTCGGGTATTCCGGACGAGCAGATACGGGAGGCCGTTAAAGCCGGAATTAATAATATTCACGTTAATACCGAAATTCGTGTGGTCTACGCGGATGCTCTTAGAAAATTCGTTACGGAAAATCCAGAAGAGACCACTCCTTACAAGATACTCCCACCGGTAATTGAGGCGATGGAGAAAAAAATAGAGGAAAAAATAAAATTATTCGGCTCAGTCAATAGGATCTAAATTATCATTTTTATAAAATAAACTTATGAAAGTATTCGTAACAAGACAGATCCCGGATGAGGGGATAAATATGCTTAAGGAAAAAGGATATGAGGTCGTGGTTAGTTCGTTTGACGGCGTTTTAAAAAAAGAAGAGCTGATATCCGAACTAAAAGGCAAAGAATATGACGCGGTTTTATGTCTTTTAACCGACAAAATAGACGGAGAAGTTTTTAACGCGGCCGGCAAGAACTGTAAAATTTTTGCCAATTATGCGGTTGGTTATGACAACATAGACGTTAAGGCGGCTGAAAGTCATGGAATAAAAATTTCAAACACTCCAGGGGTTTTAACCGAAACCGTTGCCGAACATACTTTTGCCCTGATGATGGCGATATCACACAGAATTGCCGAGGCCGATAGATTTACGCGCGCCGGAAAATACAAAGGCTGGGCGCCGATGCTCCTTTTGGGCAATGACATATCCGGAAAGACTTTGGGTATTGTCGGCCTTGGCAGAATAGGTTCAATGGTTGCGCATCACGCGCAAAAAGGATTTGGCGCGAAGATAATCTATCACGATATAAAGAAGAACGAAGACTTCGAAAAGGAATTCGGAGCGGTTTACAAAGAAAAACTGGAGGACCTTTTAGGTGAGGCTGATTATGTCTCAATACACGTACCGTTGCTTGATTCAACGAGGCATCTGATAAACGCCGAAAGTTTTAAGGTGATGAAAGACAGCGCTTATCTTGTGAATACTTCAAGAGGCCCCGTGATTGATGAAGAAGCGTTGGTTCACGCCTTAAAAAATAAAACAATAAAAGGCGCCGCCCTCGATGTTTTTGAGGATGAGCCAAGATTAAAGCCGGGACTCGCCGATCTTGAAAATGTCATTCTTACTCCGCATATTGCGTCCGGTACCGAGGAGACGCGCCAAGCTATGAGCAGGATAGCCGCGGAAAACGTGATAGCGGCGCTTGAAGGAGGAGAGGCGCCCAACCTTGTTAAGCCGAAGTAATTTTATTGTATTTTGTTTATAATGATTTATTATTCCTATCTTTCTTGAAAAGACAATTTTTTTGTCGCGGGTTAATGGTCTTGAAAAATATTTAAACAAATAGTAAGCTGTATATAATCATGTTAGAAATTAAGGCGGAAAGCCGAAAAATAACCGGTAAAAAAGTAAAATCCCTCCGAGAAAAAGGGGTTATTCCGGCTGTAATTTACGGTTATAAAACCGAAACCGAATCTTTGAGTATTTCTGGATCGGATTTTCTTAAGGTGTGGGCGGAGGCGGGGGAATCTACCCTTCTTGAACTCGATATACAGGGAAAGAAAAAAAATGTTCTTATATCGGATGTCCAGACCGACCCCGTCAAAGACAATCCCGTACATGTCGATTTTCTTGCGGTGCGGATGGATGAGAAGATCACCACGAATGTTCCCGTTGAATTTACCGGCGAATCTCTTGCGGTCAAGAATTTGGGCGGGGTTTTGGTGAAGGTTTTGCATGAGCTTGAAGTTGAAGCCTTGCCTATAAATTTGCCCGGGGAGATAATTGTGGATATTTCGTCCCTTTCGGAGATAGATAGCCGTATTACCGTTGCAGACATTATTCCTCCTAAAGACGTTGAAATAAAAACCAACCCCGAAGACGTTATAGTTCTTGTGACAGAACAGGAAAAAGAAGAGGAGCAGGCGACAGCCCCGTCAATTGAAGATATAGAGATTGCGGGCAAGAAAGAAAACGAAGAGGAGACGGGGGAAGAACCCGCTAAAAAGGAGGAATAATTTTTATAGACCCTACTCCTAAAAAATTGCTATAATTCTATTAATGTTAAAACGAGCCGTATTTGCTTTCGCGTTTGTTTTTTTGGCATTTTTTACAATGATCCCTTTTATTATTAAGGGTCAGGTTGTTGACCCTTCTCTTATTATACAAAAAAGGGCGGAATTGGAATCGGAGCTTCAAGCTTTGGAGAACCAAATCAACGGATACAGGTCTTTGATTCAGGAAAAACAGACGGAATCAACTACTCTTGAGAGAGATATAGCCATTCTTGACGCAAAAATTTCAAAAGCGTTTCTTGAAATAAAAGCCAGAGACATCGTTATCCGGCGTTTGGCGGAATCAATCGAAGTTAAGTCCGGTTTTTTGGAAGAATTGACCTTGAAATTGGATAGAGAAAAATATTCTTTGGCCGAATTAATAAGGAAGGTTTATGAGATAGACGAAACCAATCTTGTCGAGCTTTTATTGAGCTATGATAATTTTTCGGATTTTTTTGTCGATCTTGATAATTTTGATACTCTCCAGGCGTCGCTTCAAATATCTTTTGGACAGATAAGAAACACGCATCAGACGACGGAGGTGGAACGCTCCGAGTTAGAAGACAAAAAATCGGAACAGCTTGAGTTAAGAGCCATCCAGCTTTTGGAAAAAAAACAGATAGAAGAATTTGAACAGGCGAAAAGAACAATCCTTAAACAAACCAAAGGGAAGGAGGCCGAATATCAGAAGATATTAACCGCTCGCCAAAAGGACGCGGCCCAAATAAGGAGCCAGCTTTTCTTGCTTACCGGCTCTCCCGACATTCCGTTTGAAAAAGCGGTGGAGTTCGCTAACGCCGCTTTTAGTGCCACTGGCGTGCGCCCGGCATTTCTTTTGGCAATCATCACCCAAGAAACCAATTTAGGGCAAAATATCGGCCAATGTTTGCTCACTAACATCCCGAACAAAGGGGATGGCAAAGGTAAGAACACCGGTCGGTTTTTCTCGGGCGTTATGAAATCCACCCGTGATGTGGATCCTTTTATGCAAATTACCTCAACGCTTGGTCTTGATCCGTTCCAAATGCCAGTTTCCTGTCCGCCGGGATATGGATACGGAGGTGCGATGGGTCCGGCGCAATTTATTGCTTCTACCTGGAAGGGTATGGAAAATAAAATTGCCTCTCTTACAGGGCACAATCCTCCCAACCCATGGGATCCTTATGACGCTTTTATGGCCTCGGCCATTTATTTACGAGACCTCGGGGTCTCCGAAGGAGGATATGAGGCCGAAAGAAAGGCGGCGTTGCGTTATTTTGCCGGTTCCAATTGGTCAAAGCCCACTCATGCGTTTTACGGGGATGATGTAATGGCTATTGCATTCAAATACCAGAGTGAAATCGATATAATTTCACGTTAAAGAGGCGTTTTTTAAATATTTACTAAATGACCTTGTGGCCAAACTTACCAAAGTTTGGGACATTTTTCTTACTTATTTTATCCAAAAAATATTGAAAAATATTTTTTTTCAATCTTAATTCTTAACCCCACTCCGATCAGTCGGAACGGGGCTATTTTTTTTATTAATCAAAAGCAATCCCGGCAGAGCCGGGATTTAGCCATTTTTTGTTTCTTCGAACGCTGATATTATTTGGTCTATATTTCCATCCATTATCTTCTCGATATCATGGAAGTTTTGTTTTATGCGGTGGTCGGTTATGCGGTCCTGTAAATAATTGTAGGTTCTTATTTTTTCTGAACGGTCAGCCGTTCCTATTTGTTCTTTTCTTAAGCGCGCCGCCTCTTCCCGGTCTTTTCTCTTTTTTTCTTCTATTAATTTCGCGCGCAAAAGTTCAAGGGCCAGTTCTTTGTTCGCGGCCTGCGAACGCTCATTTTGTGAAAGTATCATAATGCCCGATGGCTTATGGAAGAGTCTTACCGCGGTTTCCAGTTTATTCACGTTTTGACCCCCGGGTCCGCCGGATTTTTGGAAGGTGACTTCTATATCCTCGGGTTTTATTTCAAAAGATTCTTTGGGGTAGATAGGTATTACGGCGACAGACGCGGTCGAAGTATGAATGCGACCCGATTTTTCCGTTTCCGGGACTCTCTGGATACGATGCACGCCAGATTCTTGCTTCAATTTGTCGTATGCTTTGGGCGATTTTATTTCAAAGACAACCTCTTTAAAACCCTTGAGGTCCGATACGGATTCGCTTATTGAGGAAACCGGCCATCCTTTTTTAGCGGCGTATTTTGAATACATATTAAACAGGTCTCCGGCGAATAAAGAGGCTTCTTCTCCCCCTGTGCCCGCGCGGATCTCCAAAACCGTGCTTTTCGGGTTTTCGACGATCTTTTTTTCCTTATTCAAAAAGTTGTCGATATTAGCCAGTATTTCTTTCTGGCGGCTTTCAAACGACATCATCTCCTCTTCGGCGAGATCTTTCATTTCGGGGTCGGATACGAGCTCTTTTGAAGAAGTCTTTTTTTGTTCAAGAGATTCATATTCCATTATTTTTTTTATTATGTTCGACAGGAAACCGAAGCGGGCATTTTTTTCACCGTCTTTCCAGCCCGAAATTTCCAGTCCGTTTTTGAGCTGTTCGTATTCCTCTTTTATTTTTTTTAGTTCATCCGGCAGCATATTTATTTTCGTTGTTCCGCGTCCCGACGTCCGCATTCCGGCTTTTATGTGTCGGTAGCCACATTTAAATTCAACGCGTAAAGAAGCGTTTTTTTGGCGTAGAGTATTGGATATCTACTTTTTGGCCGCTTTTCTTTGTTTTGCCCTGAATTTTTCAACGCGTCCGGCAGCATCAATTAGCTTTTCTTTTCCGGTGAAAAACGGGTGGCATTTGGAGCAAATCTCAACCGAAATCTCTTGTTTGGTGGCTCCGGCTTTATACACGGCTCCGCAAGCGCATTTAATAACTGCGTCTGCGAAATATTGCGGATGAATTTCCTTTTTCATATATATAACAATTTAGCATATATTTATATATTTTCAATACCCTTAAATCAATCCCGGCTATGCCGGGATTGATCGGGCGGTCATTCAGGTTATACCGGGATGACCTAGCTCCTTTATTAAATAAGGTCGGGGCTGTTGAAAAAAGGCCACAATGGCGGGAGGCCTTGCATTATGGCGTTTTTCTATATATTCTATTAACAATGTCTGAAATTGAATTGGAATTAAAAGATGACGCGCAACCAAGTGTTGTCAACGACCCGGAATTGGAAATAATGTTAAAAGCCGGACTCCATTTCGGTTATTCGCGTTCGAAACGTCATCCAAAAATGAAGCCCTATATTTTTGGACAAAGGAACGGTGTCGAAGTTTTTGATCTGGAAAAAGTGCGGGATAATTTAAAAGACGCCCTTGCTTTTATCGCGGAATTGTCCGGGCAGGGCAAGAACATGATACTGGTCGGGACAAAGGTGGCTGCCCGCGGATCCATAGAAAAAGCGGCCCGGGATCTTGGTCTCCCTTATGTTTCGAACAGATGGATCGGAGGAACTTTGACAAATTTCAATATGATAAGAAAAAGGATCGATTATTTTGAAAATCTCAAGGAAGATAAAAAATCAGGAGCTCTTGAGGAAAAATATACCAAAAAAGAGGTTTTAAGGCTTTCGGAAAAGATTATTAAACTTGAGGTGATTTTTGGAGGCGTTGCTTCATTAAAAAAATTGCCCGATGCTTTGTTTATTGTGGACCCCGAAGAAGAGATAACAGCGGTACGCGAGGCTCGTCGCTTATCGATACCCATTATCGGCTTGGCTTCAAACGATAACAATCCTGATGAGGTGACTTATTTGATTCCCGGGAATGATTCTTCGCGCGCAAGTATAAATTTTATTATTGAGCGCGTTTCCGAGGCCTGGCAGAAAGGAAAGGCTAATATAATTTGATATAATGGTAATATAGTTTCGGCGTGTCCGCCGAAACTTAAAATTTTATGAAATACGACACTCAAACGTTAAAAAAGCTCAGGGATGAATCCGGTGTATCAATAATGGCTTGTAAAAAATCTCTTGAAGAGGCGGAGGGCGATTATGCGCGCGCCCTTGAGATTTTAAAAAAAGCGTCGGAGGCGGTTGCCGTTAAAAAATCCGAAAGAGAAACCAAGTCCGGAGTGGTAGATGCCTATGTTCACTCAAATAAAAAAATAGGCGTCTTGGTCGAGTTGAGGTCCGAGACGGATTTTGTGGCCCGTAACCCCGAATTCCAAAAATTAGCGCACGACATCGCGATGCAGATCGCGGCTACTTCTCCCGAATCGATCGAAGACCTTCTGGTCCAGGAATCGATAAGGGACCCTAAGACGACTATCGGGGAGAGCATAAAACAAGCAATTCAAAAATTCGGAGAAAATATCGAAATTTCCCATATTGAACGTTTGGCTCTATGATAATCTTCTTTATTATATTATTTTTTGTCTCTATTTTTACTTTTTCCGTATTGTACCTAAAGCATCTTCATCAGGTGTGGGTAATGTCTAAAGATGAGCTTGTAGAAGTCATACGCTTAAAGCCGTCTCCGTTCAAAGAGGTGGATGATAAATTTTTTGCTCCCATGACCGAAAGGATTTTTTATGCGGTACCTATAATATTTTATCGCTCCATGGAAAAAATAATGAAAAAAATAAAAGAACTACTTGTCCATATCGAACGAACGTCCGATAGGGTTATTCACTATGTCCAGCGCCGTGAAGCTTCTATGGACAACACCCGCTTTTCACCTTTTTGGAAAGAAATGCATGATTGGAGAAATAATCTGAATAATGAAAATTTAAAGCCGGATTCCGAAGTCAAAAAAGAAGATGTTTTGGTAGAATAAAATTTATTCTCAATAAAAATTTTTTTCGGCATAGCTCAGTGGGCCGAAAGCGTCTCGGTGCAACCGGGATTCGGCGGGAATTTTTTACAATAACTCTGCTTATTATGTTAAAAAATTCCCAGGGATGAGCAACGGTTTTGTTTGCCCCGTTAAAAATGTATGCCAGCGTAGCTCAGCGGCAGAGCAGCTGTTTTGTAAACAGCAGGTCGTCGGTTCAAATCCGACCGCTGGCTTAAGTAAAATTTTTTATTAAAACATCGGGATCTTTTTTAATATTTTGGACGTCCGACGTCCAAAATCATATGCAGTTAGTCCATGTAATAAATAGAGGAGTGGATAAAAGAAAAATCTTTATGGATGATAAAGATTACATCCGTTTTATCCATGATATGTTTGAGTTTAACGACACAGAGCCGGTTCAAATTAATTTGAATTATTATCTTCAAAAATCTTCGGACGTCGGACGTCTGAATATTGGAACGGAGAAACAGGAACAACGAAAACCGAGAAAATTATTGGTAGATATTTTAGCTTTTTGTCTTATGCCTAATCATTATCATCTACTACTTTC
>PFCN01000035.1:0-7088 GCA_002774705.1 Candidatus Niyogibacteria bacterium CG10_big_fil_rev_8_21_14_0_10_42_19 | reverse complement strand
TGGAATAGCGCTTTTTATAAAGAAATTAAATGGAGGATATGCAAAATATTTTAATGCGAGATACAAAAGAAGCGGAGCCTTATTCCAGGGTAAGTACAAAAGAGTTATAATAAAAGATGAGGCGCACTTTATCCATCTACCTTATTATATCCATTTTAATCCATTAGATTTGTTTATGCCGAGTTGGAGGGAGCGTGAAATAAAAAATCATAAGAGAGCAGTGGAGTTTTTAGAACAATATCGTTGGTCAAGTCACCTAGATTATCTCGGGAAGAAAAATTTTCCATCTGTGACACAACGCGGATTTCTTTTGGAATTTTTTAGCGGATCGGAAAATTATAAAAAGAGTATTAAAAATTGGTTAAAGGATTTAGACATATCTTCTATAAAGGATTGGGTATTAGAATAATATTTCGGATGTCCGACGTCCAAAGCATTTTGATTTGGCCGTTGATTTATTTTAAACTTAAAGCATGAGGAGCAAAAGGATAATTATAATTGGAGGAGGCTTCGGCGGCATTAGGGCCGCCAAAGATCTTGAAAAACATGTTTATAAAGATGCCGAGATATTGCTTATCGATAAAGACGGCTATCATGAATTTTCTTCGGATTATTATAAGATTGCGTCTCTTCGTCTTTCCGAAAAACAGTCCAAAACCGCGGAAAACGGCCTATCTTTAAAACAAAAATTTCACGCGTTGCGCGGATCGTCAATTATATCCTTGAAGGACATTATTGACGAAAATAAGATTCGGATCATGATTGATGAAGTTTTGAGAATTGACGCGGAAAACAAATGCGTTAAAACCGCAAACAACGGAAGTATAGATTATACGTGGCTTATCGTAGCGGCAGGGTCGGTGAGTGATTTTTACTCGATTGAAGGAATACGCGACTATGCCTTAGAGCTGAAAACGGCTAACGACGCCTTAAATATCAGAAATAGTATTGACGAGCTTTTTATTTCCAAAGGCAAGCACGAAACAATAAGACTGGTAATATGCGGGGGCGGTTATACCGGATGTGAACTCGCCGGCGAGCTTATTGATTACGTTCATGATCTTTCAGGGATCCACGACCACCCTAAAGAAAATTTCAGTATATTAATAGTAGAGTCAAAAGATAGATTAATCCCGCCGGCCAGCCGGTGGGCATCAGAAAAAACTCAAAAACATCTTACGCGCAAAGGCGTAAAAATATCTTTGCAAAGCCATATAATTAAGGCCACCCCGACCGATATCAAAACAAAAGAGGGCGACTCTTTTGATTATGATGTTTTGATCTGGACCGCGGGAGTAAAGGCCGGTCCTATTTGCGAAACAATCAAAGGAGCCGAGCTTGACGATAAAAAACGCCTTGTGGTGGATGAATATCTTAAAGTCCCGCCTTATGATAATATCTTTGCTATAGGAGATTCGGCATTTTATAAAAAAAATAATTCCGCGATGACCGCGCAGAACGCGATCATACAAGGGCGATTTGTCGCGTACTTTTTGAAAAGAACGATCCATAAAATGCATGTTTTTTCATATCATTTTCATGAGTCGTCTTTTATAATACCATTGGGGGGTAAATACGCTATTGCGGATATTAAAAATATAAAAATTTCAGGGTTTGTCGCGTGGCTCATGAGGCGTTTTATCGCGCTGAATTATTTTTCAAGCATACTTGACTTAAGGAGATCCTGGAAAATGTGGAGAAAAAATGATTGGAAATAAAAAAATATATTTAGACTACGCGGCTTCAACTCCGGTGTCCCCGGAGGTTATTTCGGTTATGGAGAAATACTGGTCGGGTGTTTTCGCGAACCCCGGTTCCCTTCATTCATGCGGGCATGAGGCCTTGATCGCGGTGGACAACGCGCGCGATGTTTTGAAGAAATTCTTGGGGGCCCAATATTCCCGTGAAATAATTTTTACCGGTTCCGCGACCGAGGCAAACAATCTGGCAATAAGAGGATTGATATCCCGGTTAAAGAAAAAAAATCCGAACGCCGGTAAATTGCATATTATTACTTCAGCGATTGAACACAAATCTGTTTTGGAGCCGGTAAGGATGCTTGAAAAAGAAGGCGTTATTGATGCGGATTATCTTGTTGCGGACGGCGAAGGGTATATATCTCCCCGGCAGGTTCTCAACGCTATTCGTCCGGAGACGGTTTTGGTCTCGATGGGATACGCGAATAATGAGATAGGAGTTATTCAGCACATCTCAAAGATAGGAAGCATGATTCGTGATTTGGGGCGAGATGACCTTTATTTTCATACCGATGCCGCGCAAGCCGCTCAATTTCTTGATATGAATGTGGAAAATTTGAAAGTAGATCTTATGACGCTATCGGCCCAGAAGATTTATGGGCCAAAAGGAGTGGGCGCTTTATATATTAAAGAAGGGATAAAACTTGAGCCAATTCTTTTCGGGGGCGGGCAGGAGTACGGACTTCGTTCATCTACCGAAAATGTCCCGCTTATAGCGGGGTTTGCCGAAGCCGTACGGCTCTTGGGAGAAAAAGACCATAAGGAGAGCGCGACCCGGATAAACGAAATGAGGTCCGCGCTTTCTGGGGAGCTTGAAGAGATCTTCCCCCGGGCTTTTCTTAACGGTCCGAAGGAGAATCGACTCGCGAACAATATTAACCTATGTCTCGGCGCGCTCGTTGATGGAGAATCTTTGCTTATTATGTTATCGGAGAAAGGAGTTTGCGTCTCGTCGGGCGCGGCCTGCGCCGGACGCGCCCAAAAACCTTCGCATGTTCTCCGGGCTATCGGAAGAAGCGAAAAAGAGGCGCGGGCGAGTATCAGGATTACCCTTGGCAGAAATACAACATCTCAAGAAATTAACCAATTTAAGGCCATTTTTGTTGACTTAATCAAAAAATTCATCTATAATAAGGTAAAGTAATTATGGAAATGGAAAATCTAACAAAGACACAGATGGTTCTTTTAGTGTTACTGGTGAGCTTCGTAACATCTTTTGTTACTGGGATAGTCACCGTTGCTTTGATAGATCAGGCTCCGGCCAGAGTGACCGAAACATTTCAGAAAGTTGTTGAATTTGTCAGAGAAACTCCAAGCGAAAATATGAATAATTCCGAAGGTTCCAAGGATCAAGAAATTACTGTCATTTTTCAAGATAGTCAGGTTGTAAAAATTGTCCGCGAGGTTTCGCCCGCAGTAGTTAGCGTTGTTGCCTCAAAAGACGTGCCGGTCATAGATAGATATTTTATAAATCCTTTTTTTGACGACCCGTTGTTAAAGGATTTTATTCCCGAAGAGTTCTTTCTGCAATATCAGGTTCCGCAAGAAGGCGAGACAAAGAGGGTTCAGGTTTCTTCGGGTTCGGGGTTTTTTGTCTCAAAAGACGGAATGCTTATTACCAACAGACATGTGGTTGGGGACATTGAGGCCGACTATACTATCGTAATGAATAATGGCAAAAAACTTTCGGCGAAAGTACTCGCGAGGGACCCTGCTCAGGATATCGCGGTATTAAAAGTAGAGGGCGACAATTTCCCGTTTATAAGTCTCGGCAATTCCGATAATATAAATATTGGCGAAACGGTTGTGGTGATAGGCAACGCTCTCGGTGAATTTCAAAATACGGTTTCCGTGGGTATTGTTTCGGGATTAAGGCGGACTATAATAGTCTCGTCAGGCACGGAACTTCGCGAAGTAATCCAAACGGATGCCGCGATTAATCTCGGAAATTCAGGAGGTCCGGTTCTCGATCTGACGGGCAAAGCGATAGGGATAAGCACCGCGGTAGCGCGGGGAGCCGAGAACATAGGATTTGCTCTTCCGATAAATTTTATTTCTAAAGCCATATCTGATGTAAATAATTTCGGCGAGATACGCTATGCCTATCTTGGGGTGAGGTACGCTATGATAAATGCGGAGATAGCGAAAGAAAAGAACCTTTCCGTAGACCGCGGGGCGCTCGTAATGCCAGCGGGTAATTATCCGGCGGTTATGCCCAACTCCCCCGCGTTTGAAGCCGGAGTCAAAGAGGGAGATGTTATCCTTGAGATATCCGGAGAGGTTATTTCTCCCGATAAAACGCTCGCCAGCATTATCAGTCAGAGGAGAATAGGCGACGAGATAGAATTAAAAATATTACGCGACGGCGAGGAAATTATATTAAAAGTAAAGCTCGCCGAGCGTCCGGAAAATTTATAACTAATAAATAAAAAAATAATAAAATAAAAATATGTTCCCATTCGGACAATTCACAATAAAAGCGCAAGAAGCCATAAGAAAAGCCCATGAGCTTGCCATTGAGCGCGCCCAAAACCAGGTTGATTCGGTTCATCTCTTGGCGGCTTTGCTTTTACAAGAAGAGGGGATGGTGGTTTCGATTCTGGACAAACTCAACATTGATTATGGGATGATGATAGACGCGGTTTTGGATTCCCTTGAAACAAAGGGAGGAGGCTCAACTCCCACGATGTCTTCGATCCAGATGATCCTTACTCCGGAATTTGGGAAGATTATTGAATCGTCTTTACGTCTTGCGCGCACCATGAAAGACGAATATATATCAACGGAACATTTGTTCATGGGTATTTTTGACGTCCCGGGTAAGGCCTTTGAGATATTGAGCCGTTTTAATATAAGCCGTGATATGGTATCGCGTACTATCAGCGAATTACGGGGGTCCGAACATGTGACCGATCTTGAGCCGGAATCCAAAATGCATGTCCTTGAACGCTATGCCAGAAATCTTACCAAGCTTGCCCGCGAAGATAAGCTTGATCCGGTTATCGGACGAGATGAAGAAATTAGGAGGATAATGCAGATTCTTTCGCGTCGTACAAAAAATAATCCGGTTTTGATAGGTGAGGCCGGAGTGGGAAAAACCGCGATTGCCGAAGGTCTCGCGAAGCGCATTGTCGATAAAGACGTGCCGGAATCCCTTAAGAATAAAGAATTAATATCTCTTGATATCGGAGCGCTTGTTGCCGGTACCAAATACAGAGGAGAATTTGAGGACCGTTTTAAAGCGGTTATCCGCGAGATTGAACGAGCCCAAGGAAAGATAATTTTGTTTATTGATGAGCTTCATACGATAGTCGGAGCAGGAGGGGCTGAGGGGGCTATTGATGCTTCAAATATGGTAAAGCCGGCGCTTGCCCGAGGAGAACTCAGGGCGATTGGAGCAACCACTTTGAATGAATATCAGAAATATATAGAAAAAGATGTGGCTCTTGCCAGAAGGTTTCAGCCGGTGCTGGTGGATGAGCCTTCGACCGAAGATGCCATCGCTATTTTACGCGGAATTAAAGATCGGTATGAAATTCATCACGGCGTGCGAATAACGGATGCCTCTATTGTTTCCGCGGTAAATTTGTCGGCCCGGTATATCACCGATAGATTTCTTCCGGATAAGGCGGTTGACCTTATGGATGAGGCGGCTTCCGCCCTTCGGCTTAATTTGGACAGCATGCCCGAGGAGCTTGAGTCTACGAGGAGAGAGATTATGCGTCTTGAGATCGAAAAGGAATCGTTAAAGAAAGAAAGCGACAATAAATCGGTAAGTAAAATAAAAAAGATCCAAAAAAGGATTAATGATGTGCGGGAGAAGACCTCCGGCCTCGAATTAAGATGGACCAACGAAAAAGAAACTATTTCACACATCCATGGTTTAAGGAAAGATATAGACCGCCTCAAATTGGAGGCGGATCAGGCGGAGCGGGCAACCGACTTAACCAAAGTCGCGGAGATCCGTTACGCGCGCATACCCGAGAACGAACGACAATTAAGATCGGAAGAAGAGCGTTTAAAAAAATTGCAGGCTTCTCGCAAAATATTAAGAGAAGAGGTTACTTCCGAAGACATAGCTTTGATCGTATCAAGGTGGACCACCATTCCCGTATCGAGAATGCTTGAGGAGGAGGCAAAAAAACTTATGCGCATGGAAAAAGAACTTCAAAAACAGGTTATCGGACAGGCCGAGGCCATATCTAAAATATCGAACGCCGTGAGGCGTTCACGCGCGGGGATCGCGGATCCCGAACGTCCTATCGGTTCATTTATGTTTTTGGGTCCAACCGGAGTAGGAAAGACCGAACTCGCGAAGACTCTGGCCAAATTTATGTTTACCGACGAAAACGCGCTTGTACGGGTGGATATGTCTGAATATATGGAACAGCACTCGGTATCCAAATTCATCGGTTCTCCTCCGGGCTATGTGGGGTATGAAGAAGGAGGACAGGTCGCGGAAATTATAAGGCATCGGCCTTATTCGGTGGTACTTTTTGACGAGATTGAAAAAGCGCATCCCGAAGTCTTTAATATTTTATTGCAGATACTTGATAACGGGCGTCTTACCGACGCCAAGGGACGCAAGGTCAATTTCAAGAATACGGTCATTGTAATGACTTCAAACGTCGGGTCGGAATTTGTGCAGGAAATGGAGAAGCTCGGATTTGGGACGACTGAAGAAAAAGACTCCGATCGTTCCCAAGAACTTAAATCGAAGATTCGCAAAGCTTTGGAAAAAAGATTCCGTCCGGAATTCCTTAACCGTCTGGATGAGGTTATAATTTTTAACCCTCTTACACCGAAAGATCTGGAGCAGATCCTCGGAATTCAACTAGGAGAAGTTAAGAAGCGTTTGGCTTTAAAAGAGATAGAGATATCGCTTACTTCGGGCGCCAAAGAATATTTTTCAAAAGAAGGATACGACCCGCATTACGGGGCGCGTCCTTTGAGGAGATTTTTACAGAGCAAGATATTGGACCCTCTTGCCGAAAAAATTATTGCAGGTGAGGTGGGTGCCGGTGACGAGGTGGTGGTGGATAAAAATTCCGATGGGGTGGCTTTTAAAATAAAGCGCGCTAAAGTCAAACCGAAAGAAAAAGTGGCCACAAGATAACTTTCTTATTCCTGGGCGCGCGCGGGGTTTACTTCAAGGCGTTAATTTATTATTCTTTTAAATACGGGTGCGTCGCATAGCGGCAATTGCATTGGGCTGTAAACCCAACGTCTTAATTGACTACGTAGGTTCGAGTCCTACCGCACCCACTAATTTAAGTTTATTAAATTCGTCGGTAGGACTCGAACCGAAGGCGCCAATTTTCTCCACGCGAA
>PFCN01000038.1 GCA_002774705.1 Candidatus Niyogibacteria bacterium CG10_big_fil_rev_8_21_14_0_10_42_19 | reverse complement strand
CAAGTTTTATGGAGTAGTATTCCGGCGCGGCCGGAACTCATAACCTCCAGACAGTCCCGGTTATACCGGGACTCCCCGCAACAATTATCAAAAACAGGCCCCTGGGGCCTGTTTTTGGTTTTAATTTGTAGCGGGATTTGCGTTAAGATAGGGCGTCTGCTGGTTGGTGAAATTTTAGTAAAAAATCGTCAATTTATATACGATCGTACATAAATTGACGGTTTGGTAATTTAATTAATATACCAAATATACCACATGTACCAGATGACTTCTTAAAAAATGTTGACAAAGGCCTTAAAATCTGTATAATTTCATTAAAGTTTTATTAAGGCAGTTTGGTAGGTAAAAGATGATTTTTCGGTTTATACCCGTACATTGAAACCACAAAAAAAAAGAAAGGAGGTGTTTATCGGGTAAAACGATAATTTTTCCGGATTTTTGTTTGATTCATCGGTAGTTAAACTTTCTTATCCGCCGAAAAAGGAGAAAAACTATGTCCGCAGGAAGAAAGACCGTTAATCTGGAAGATCTGCAGGAAGTGTATCGTAGGTCAGGGCCCCCTCCGGTCGCGCCGAAAAGCGACGTGCCGGATGGAAAGTTCCCAGCTCCCAAAACGGAAGCCATACCCAAGTCTTCTGTCAAAGCGCCAACCCCCAAGAAGCCGGCCGTCGTCGAAGTAGTCTCGGGAGCCGAGGAGAAGAGTCTCCTCTCCGAGATCGAGGCGGTCGTCGGGCAGGTCGCGAAGACCCAGGAATCCTCTTCGCGCCAGCTCGAGGCCCTGGAGCTTGCCAAGCGTCCGGATCTGATCGCGAAGCTGCGACATGCGGCCTCGGTCGGATTCGAGGACGCGGAAAAGAAGGTCAGGGAGTACGATCTTCTCATGGAGGAGGGGAAGAAGAATCCCTTCACCCAGAGGAAGATCGCGGTCGCAGAGTTGATCGGCAAGATCGAGGTGGGCGACATCCACTACGTCTCCGCGATTGCCAAGGGCGTCGAGATCAAGGCTCTTCGGTACGTCGTCGGCGAGAAGGTAGATTCGTCCAAGCGTTTAACCTATTACGAGACCAGGGGAGCAAAGCAAATCATGGCAACCCTGGTTCCCAGCGACGGCGACACGGAAAAGTTGGTCGTGGCCCTCCAGAACTACAAGGAGGCCAAGAAGAAGGAGTTGGTCGACCAGCTCGAAGCCGGGACAATCTCAGCCGAGCTCGCAGCCGCCGAGGGAGTCAAGCTCCAGGTCGGCAGGTGCGAGTTCTGGGAGCGTGCGAAGGAGAAGAACTACCCGCGCGTTCGGTTCGATCACATCCACTGTTTTGTACCATGGCCTCCGGAGAAAGGAGATCCCGAGTACAATCGGGAGTCCCAGCAGTTCTACCGGAACCTTCTGGCAGCTCTCTCTCGCGAAAGGGATCTGCGTGGGGAGAAGATCCGACCCTTCATGCTTCCCGAAGAGGAAGTGAAGGAAGCCGGATCGATACGCCGCCTCATCGAGGGTGAGGCGGGGGAGGTGGTCATGACGGACACCTTCAAGACCCGTGACGGAGACGTAAAGTTCGGCGTTAAAGTCGTGCGTTCCGAGATCGGCCACAGGTTGGAGATCGTCCAGATTTCCAACGAAGTCTTCGCGAAGAAGGTTTTCGCAAAGACTAACAGGTCGGGGGACGTAAAATGCACCTCCGTAACCGTCGAATACGACTTCAAGCAGGAGAATGGAAAGTTCTCCAAGGTCGTGTTCAGGGCGGTGGACAACCGGCTCGAGCGGATGCTCCAGAGCGCGTTTGAAAAGGAAGTCCCGACTCCGGAGGATCTCGAAATGGTGCGCGTGCGCCAGGAAGAGATCCGCGATATTCTCCGCGAGAAATTCCGCGCGGAGATCAATAGGGAGGCGACCATAGCTCCCGTCGACATTCTGAAGAAGTCGGGCAAGGCCGCGATCTGCCGCGACGACTGGAAGATTCGCGAGGGCGTCGAGCTTAAGTATGTGGACGCCCTGCTCGAGAACACTGGCAGGAAGATTCGGGTGCTCAAGTCGAGCCCCCGGGTTCGGAACTACATCTTCGAGAAGAAGGGAGTCCCGGAGGAACTCTCTCCTGGCGAAGTCCCCAAGCGTATCTTCGCCTGGGTCGTGGGCGCGAAGGACATGAGGGCGTCCTATCCTTCAGTGGAGACGGAGGAGTAAGTCAACTCAACCTACCTAAAATAGCACCAAAGGGTCTAGCGAATCGTTCGCTGGGCCCTCTCAACCTCTAATGGTTGCTCACAAAGGGCTTAGCGATTTTTGCTAAGCCCTTTTTTATTTATCATTTAATATGTCCGAGTTAATCCCCAACACTCAATATTGGGGATTATTATATATTAAAAGGGGTTGCTTTTTTAGATTTATATGATATAATCTCGACAGCTTAATTAGTTTCAATAAATTGTGTAATCTATTTTATTGAAGAAGTATTTTGACAATATTTTTTAAATTCCGAGCTTGTCGATGGACTAATACATTCCAAAGGAGGATGTGATGACCGGAAAGAAGCCCAGAATATTTGCGACTCACTTCGGGCCTCATTTGTCCGACCTGTTCGCGCTTTACCTTTTGTCGCGGTTTGGTCCGCATGACGAAAGGGGTTTTAAGGTTGCTTTCATCAAAGATAGGTCTAAATTTCACGACAAGGGCGTTGTCATGGAAACGATGGGAAACGAGAACGTTGTTTTTATTGGTATGGGCGGAGGCAAGTACGACGAGCATGCCAAAGGCATGATTGATTGCGAGGCGACTTTGGTCGCTAAAGACTTAGGCATTCTTCGTGACATACCTTACAACGAAAAAATCGACCCGCACGACAAGCATGTATTTTCCGTTTCGCACGATGGACAAAGGAAGTTTTTTTATTCCGAAGAAGAAAAACTCACCACTCTGTTTGCCGCGGTGCTTCGTGACGATCTCGGAGGGTCGCAGTCATTCGGGCTTGGGACTCTGATCAAAATTTCGCACAATGCCCATCCGCAAATGCCGGCGGTGGCGATGCAGTGGGCCTTCGATTTTTTCGATGTAGTGCTTGATATTGGGCCCATTCTCAAAGAGATGAGGGCTGGCGCGATGATGAATGCGGCTACTGCTATCGCGAGTTCTGTTTGCGCCGAAGCTGAGCTCGGTGGTTTCAGTTGTATTTCTCGCAAGAGAATTACCGAATGGCTGTCAAAATATTTGACGGGTGAGGCCCAATGGCAGCCGTATAATCTTGTTGATTGCGTTGCCATTCTGATGACCGCCAAACACGACTTTGCCCAATGGTTGGGCGAGGTGGTGCGCTTAGAGCTTGAGGAGCAGGAACATTTCCATCAAAAATCTTCGATCGAAGCGACCAAATCCCGTTTCCATGACGTGGAGATTTTGATCCGCGAAAATGGATCGGAAAGAACCGAAGCAAGAACGGTTGCCGTCATCGAATCCGACGACCCGCATGTTCACAAATATCTGCTTTCCGCGGAGTTCGGGTATCACGCGGCGGCGGTGGTGAAAAAGGATTCGAGCGGACGGGTTATGATCTTTCCTGGAACCTATTTTCGGGAGAAAAAATATATTCCGCTTTCCTTTCTCATGCCGGGTATCACGGCGATGATTCGCGCCAAAGAATGCAAGGCAAGGGGCATGAACGTTCCTCGCTGGCCTGTTCTTCTTTCGGAGGGCGGTCCCGACAAGGAAAAAACATGGCACTTCCAGCCCGCGTCAGGCATTCTTATGAACGGCTCTTTGACCGCGGAGGTTGCGCCGACAGTGCTCCCGCTCGTGGAGATTGTTGACGCGGTGCTTATCGGTATGGATAACGTCCGCATGGGAGAGCGGATGGACAAGTTCGAAAGCTTGAAAAAAGTCGTTAACAATCAGTTCTTTGTAAATATCAAATGATGGATATAAATTTTGTATCTATCGAGAAGGTTCAAAATCTCATAAACCGCATCAGAGCCGCGCGCTATGAGGAATGCAAGCGGAGAGAATGCCAATGCGTAACCTCGGAGGAGCATGAACGGAGTCTGGACGCTTATCCTCCCGACAAAGACAAGGAGCCCAGATCGTAATAGTAATAGTTCTTTGATTAAAGCATCAATTGCTTTGGCCCGGAGGGTTCATCCTTCGGGCTTTTTTTATTTTGTTGTTCATTTTCCTCGCAACACCGAGTGTTGCAGGGAAATGGGTTGTGGATAAGTTGTGGATAAATAAATTGGACAATTTAATGAAGAAATATGATATGTTATCATTAATTATATGGCTATGTTTTATCGATCGGCGTGGAAATTTGTTTTTGGTTTTATAGCAATTATTTCGCTTACATTGGCGGGGCTTTATGCTACCGATTATTATTTAAATCCCAATAAAAAATTTGAGTCGGAAGTCGCGCGCGAGCTGGAAGACGCGAGCCGGCAGTATATGGATGATACATACGGGGGAGAGACCCCCGAAGAAACCTTAGAGCTTTTTATAACCGCTCTTGAAGAAGGGAATGTAGAGTTGGCGAGTAAATATTTTGTGGTGGATGATCAGAGAGAATGGTTCGAAAAATTAAATATCATTAAACAAAATGATGAATTAAAATCAATGATTAAAGATATTAAAACAGCAAAAAGAGGGGAAAATATTAATGATAATAGTTCAATTTTTTCAATAGTTAATTATAAAAATGAGATTATTACTGTTATGAATATAATAAGAATACAAAATGGTTTATGGAAGATAGAAGATTTATAAAAATATTTTATTGTTTTCTTTTGTCCTTTGGACTGGTCCTAACACCAGTTTTTTCTTATGCTTACAGCGACAAAACTACTCACAGGGCACTTACGCAGGAAATTATAAAATTTTTTAATAATTATTCAGAGATAAAAATTGATGGTAAAGACACCGAATTGATTATTGACGGAAGCCGAGCCGAAGACGAGGACGCGCGATGGATGAACCATTATTACGATCCGGTCAACGATCAGGGGCTTTTATATGGAACGGAGTTTGAAAGTTCAAAAGATTGGTCTCGGGATGTTTTGGCGCAGGCCCGGTGGAGTTTAAGTTTGGCTATGGTTAATTTTTATACGCTCGGGAATTTGAGAGAATATTTTAGCGCGGATACCGATCATACTTGGGAACGCGCAATATATGAATACGCGTGGGGCGATAAAGATCGCGCCCTTTATTCTTTAGGCCATGTTTTACACCTTATTGAGGACGCGGCTGTTCCCGACCATACAAGGAATGATCCTCACCCCGCTTTTGGTTATTATATTCAATTGTCCTATCCAAACATTGACCCATATTATTTAGATCTTTTGGAGAGTAT
>PFCN01000024.1 GCA_002774705.1 Candidatus Niyogibacteria bacterium CG10_big_fil_rev_8_21_14_0_10_42_19 | reverse complement strand
TAATCCCTGTGTATTTGCAATGTATTTTCATGTTGCGCCCATTTTATTAATGAGTGCAATATGTATGTGAGGTTAGTCAGGTATTTTACGATAGTATATGAGGCATCCGCTGGTTTATGTCCATAGTCTTCTACGAAGTCGGATAGGTTGACTATCATGGATGATCCTAGTATCTTTATATGAGATTTGAAAAAGATAAAAAGGGGAAAGATTATGAAGAAAATTGTGATTCCTGAGGACTGTCGCGAGGAAAGAGTAAAAACGGAAAATTCTAAGATACATACGAAAAAATGTTATCGGTCCGTTGAGGATTCTCGCAAAAAAGGAGTTGCTTATTGTAAGGATTCAGGAAACTCCTGCCAAAAAAAAGACGGATGCGCAAGCGAGGGCTGTAAATGAAAGTTAAAGTTTCCATCTTTGTTTTTCTATTGACGGGGCTCATATTTATTTCGGGCGCGCGAGCGGAGACGGGGACTATTTTTTGGGACGAAGAGACGTTTGTTTTTAATAATGAAAATTGCGTTTCTACCGACAGCTGCGACTTAAAAACCTTTTGGGTGAATATTAAAAAATACAATGTATGGGTTGAGGGTGATAATTTCGGAACGGTAATGATGGCCGGTTATATTGTTGATCAGATAAGCGCGCTTGAAAACTACGGGATTGTGCAGTTTATGCGCGGTTGTAGTTTTGAATCTGTAAAAAATGATAATGGCGCGGTAGTTAACGAAATTGACAGGTCTTTTCTCAGGCAGTTTTTTGAAAACTATGTCCCAAATATTTTCCCGAAGTGGGTGATTGATTCCGACGACAAAGATCCTCTTTATAACGGGCAGGAGCCTCCGGTAAGAATTTATCATTATCGTTGGGCGGGTGACAGTGGTAAGGAATTTATATACGGTATAAAAAAACCGACCTTCCCGGAGTTGTATGTCGTGAAGCATCCCGGGATTGCGTTCGTTAAAGAAGTCGGACGGGTCAAGAATATGTCAATGGAATTTAAAACCTGCGTTTATAAAATGAAGGATATTCCTTTAAAGACCTCATCCGACGATACTGGTTTTGCCGAGCCTATCGGGTGCTTTACTTGGATAAGTTCGTTTATTTATAATTTTGACACCAGGGAGTATGAGTCGTTTTTAGATGTAGACTCCGTTTGTCTTACAGATAATTAAAAGGCGCGAGGGGTTTTTTGTTTTGGTGGAGATGCCGAGATTTGGTCATGGATAATTTTCCTGACGGAAAATTTCCGTCACCACGCCTCGTCCCGGTGTAACCGGGACTCTGCCTTTCCCTCGACAGGCTCGGGAAAACTCGCGCATCGCTGCGGCTTTCAACTCCCGACGCAGGCAAAGCAGTTTGCCTGCTGCATTTCCACAGCACAAAAAAAAGAAAATCCCGCATTAAGCGGGATTTGTTTTGGCAGTGGAGATGCCGGGATTTGAACCCGGGTCAGAAAATTTAGAGCAAATTGGTTTACAAGTTTATTCCGGCTGGTTTCTGCCGTTGTAAAGCCGGACGAATAAAACGGCAGTTTGCCTCTTAGTGTTGCAATTTTCCGAGGCGTAAAATTGCCGAGCCTCATAATGTGACACCTTGTTTTTCCTATGAGACGTCAGAAAGCAAGATGGCTTACGCAATATTAAGCGTAGGCAAGCGCAGGTTTATTTGCACTTAGTGGGTTGGAAAGATGATTTATGAGGTGAACTTTCCGTCCTCAACTTGAGCAATATGCCTTCGATCTTCTTCGAAGCCTGTCATCCCCAATATTATATTTTCAACTCCCTTTCTATCTTCCTTTTTTCTTCCCTTTTTCTGATTTTCTGCCTTTTATCATATTTTTTCTGTCCGCGGACAACTGCGATTTTTATCTTTATTTTAGGACCCTTATAATATACCTTAATTGGAACAATTGTCAACCCTCGTTCTTCTCCTTTGCCGAATAGATAATTTATTTCTTGTTTTTTTAAAAGTAGTTTTCGTGTTCTCTGCGGTTCGTAGTCTTTAGGGGTGTTTGCCGGTTGGTATGGCGGTATCTCCATTCCTATTATATATGCCTCCTCTCCTCGTATTATTACGCGCGCCCCCAAAATAGAACCGCGACTTTGTCTGAGAGATTTAACTTCATATCCTTTCAATTCCAAACCGGCCTCGAATTCTTCAAGTACCTCGTAGTCAAAATATACTTTTTTATTCTTCAGCAGGATTGGCATGTAAAAATTATACCATAAAATGGCTTTTGATTCGGGGTTTTATTGGTTGTTCTGGTTTTGGCGTGGGGATTTTCTTATGGTAGATTATAGTCATGCTATATAACGAGATTAGGGATTCTATCCATAAGGCCGTAGTTAAAACTTACGGCAAGATTGAGGTGCCTAATTTTTCAGTTGAGACGCCGGCCAATACCGCGCATGGCGACTTTTCGACCAACGTCGCTTTTGTGCTTGCGAAACAATTAAAAAAATCCCCCACCGATATCGCGGGGGAGCTTATTTATTCGTTGGTCAAAGACTTGCCAAAATTCGATATAAAAGTGCTACCCCCCGGATTTATTAATTTTTGGTTATCCGAAGAGGCGTTAAAATCCGAATTCTTGAACATTTTTAAGAGGAGAGAAAAATATGGGCAAAGTATGACTAAAAAAGAAAAAGTTCTGGTGGAATTTTTATCGGCCAACCCGACCGGCCCCATACATATAGGAAACGGCAGGGGGGCTTTTTTTGGTGACGTGTTGGTCAAGATATTAAAAAGGCGTGGGTACGGGGCAAAAAGTGAATATTATATAAACAACGCCAAAGCCTCCGAGCAGATAAAAAATCTAGGTAAGACCGGTCAGGGAAAATATGACGCCTATCCCTATGTTTTTGATATGTATATAAAAGACAACCCCGCTCTTGTAAAGAAAATTAAAAAAATGACTCCCGCGAACGCCGGCTTTACTCTCGCTAGATTCATCCAGGAAAAAAATAAAAAAATCATAGAGAAAAAATTAAACATAAAATATGACAATTATTTTTCGGAAGAATCTCTTTTTGCTTCGGGTGAAGTGCAGAAAATGAAAAAATTTTTGGCAAAAAAAGACCTGGTTTACGAAAAAGATGGGGCATTGTGGTTCAAGGCTGAAAAATTCGGCGATACCGAAGACCGGGTTCTTTTAAGAAGTACGGGGGAGCCGACATATTTTTTGACGGATATTGTCTATCATTTCAATAAATTAAAAAAGCGAAAATTCCATAGAATCGTGAATATTTGGGGAGCGGATCATCACGGCTATGCTCCGCGTCTTAAGGCCTCACTCAAAGCCCTTGGGTTTGAAGAAGAAAATATACAAATAATCATCACCCAATTCGTTCGCCTTGTTGAGCAGGGGAAAGAAGTAAAAATGTCCAAGCGCAAAGGTAAATTCATAACACTTGAAGATCTGGTCGGAGAGGTGGGGTTGGATGCCGCGCGGTTTTTCTTTCTTGAAAAAACATCCGATACTCACATGGACTTTGATCTGAAGCTTGCTCGCGAAAGATCGGTCAAAAATCCGGTTTATTATATCCAATATGCGCATGCTCGTATCGCGAACATCCTGAAAAAAGCGGGACGAAAAAAGATTGTTCCGCGCAAAGGAGGCTATAAATATTTAAGAGAAAAGGAAGAAATTGTCCTTATCAAGAAATTAATATTTTTTCCCGGCGTTTTTCAGGAAATAGCCGAGGATAATCACGTTAATCGTCTTACCAAATACGCATATGAACTTGCGCGCGATTTCCATAATTTTTATGAACGCCATCGCGTTATAACTGAAGACAAAGATATATATGAAGAACGTCTCGGGCTTGTTTATGCGTCAGGCGTAGTTTTTAAGATTATTCTCGATACTCTGGGTATATCCGCTCCCGATAAAATGTAAGAGATGTCACGGAAGGCGACATCTCGCAATCCTTCCGTAGCCCCTGGCGGAGGAGGATAAAAAGTGTGCGCCTTTCTGTAGCTCGAAGGGCGACCGGCCTTCGCCCCGCTAAGTGGGGCTTCGGCGGAATAGGCAAGGGTCTTGGGGCGTGAATACGCCACTTGGGTGGCGTATTCAGAAAAGAAATATAAATGTTGCTATAGCGCTTAAAATAATTATTTTAGTAACATTTATCTCAAGCGAGCTTGCGAGTCAAATGGATAAGAGATGCTATGGGATATCCCGCGACTTCGAGTGGGTCCTAAAAATAAAAAAACTCCGATATGCCGGAGTTTTTAAATTCGTTCTTCAATCCACGGGAGGAGGTGGCTTAAGAACATTTTTTCTTTTTTATTTTTTGAGCTGAAAAGGTTTATGTGGGTCAGGTTTTTAAGCACAGTAAAAGAGGAGTCTCGTTCTTCTTTATCAAAGAAGTGGTGATTAGCCAGAAAAAGCATGAACGGGACCTCGTGAGGGACGACTTCATCTTTTTGATATTGCACTACGAGAAAAGAACCGAAGTATTGTTCCATGAATTTGAAAGAGTCGGATGCTTTCCAGCTGTCCTTTTTTCTGATAATCTCGCTGAATCTTTCTCCGAAAGGAACTTGTTCTTCAACTAATTTTTTATCGTAAACGGCAGGGGCCACAAGGATCAAGTTTTTTGGTTTGTGTTTATTCGCGATATGGGCGGCAACGCACGCTCCCATGCTTAAACCAATAACGGTTAATTTATTTGTAATAGAGGGTTGATCCAATTTTAAATGGTCTATTACGGCATCCGCATCTTGTATCCTTGTGTGGAGGCCGGTTTCATAAAAATCTGGCCCCCCCAGGATCATTCCGCGGAAGTCGAACGTTACCGAGCACATTCCGGATAGAGCGAGTATTTTAAAAATATTTTTGTTGAATAATCCTTGGGAAAAGACCTTACTGCCCCCGTGGATAAAAAGGACAGTATGGCGCTCCGGTCCATACGGGATGTATTTTGTTACTGGGATATTCAGGGGTTTTATTACCTGTCTGGATATTTTAAAGAACGTCATCTCACCCTCCTTTTTAATAAATGTTTTTAAAGTCTGAATTTTAATATAAACTACCACTATGGGACACGGCGGTCAAGGTGAATTTTTGGTTAAAAATAAAAAGGTTTTGGTCGTAGGTTTGGGCTTGCATGGGGGCGGAGTAGAGAGCGTTAAATGGCTTCGGAGCATGAAAGCGGATATAACGATTACCGACCTAAAAACAAAAAAAGAACTAAAAACATCATTAAATGAATTAAAAAAAATAAAGGGTGTTAAATATCATCTTGGCGGTCATTTAAAAGATGATTTTTTAAATGCAGATATGATTATAAAAGGCCCCGGAGTACCGGCTGATTCTCCTTATATAAAAGCAGCTCGTTTAAAAA
>PFCN01000019.1 GCA_002774705.1 Candidatus Niyogibacteria bacterium CG10_big_fil_rev_8_21_14_0_10_42_19 | reverse complement strand
CGATCTTAGGCCGCGCTTAAGGTCTTTTAACGGGGTGGGCGAAAAAATAGAACTTTATTCTTTTTCAAAATCGGAATTTGAATATGCTTATTTGGTCCGAGACATCGAAGATAAGATTAGCCAAGGCGTAAACCCCGAAGAAATAGCGGTTTTTTATCGCTATAATAGGGATTCGGAACCGTTGATACGCTCTTTTGAGAAAACGCTGATTCCTTTCGTGGTTGAATCCGACCAGAATATTTTATCCGATAAGGATATCGAAAATCTGATAACTATTTTTAAAACAATAGAAAATTTCGGCAACGACGAACTATTGTTAAGATGCATGTACATCGATGTTTTTGATATTGATCCGCTTGATATATATAAACTGGCAAATTTTTCGTGGAGATCAAGAACGCCGATATCGGATATATTAAGCTCAAGAGGGCGCCTTGCTAAAGCTATTCTTTCGGGAGAAGACAAGCTTTATTCCTTTTATAAAAAGATATCCGCCTGGAAAAAAACCAGCCGTAACAAACCGCTTCTCGATTTTTTTGAAATAGTGGTCAGGGAGTCGGGGATGCTTGACCATCTTTTGTCCGGAGATCTTGCGTTGGAAAAGATCGAAAAATTATCCGGACTTTTTGAAGATCTTAAAACGCTGATCGAGAACCATCGCTCCTATGACCTCGAAAAATTTTTACAATATATGGATCTACTTGAAGAGCATGGGGTTTCGGTAAGAAAAAACGTTCGCGGGTCGGTTCCCGGTAGTGTGCATTTGATGACCGCGCATCGTTCAAAGGGTCTTGAGTTTGACTACATTTATATTATAAATGCCTACGACACCCACTGGGGAAACAATCGATCAATTGAGCATTTTAAAATTTATGCCCCCTCTCCCCTTGACGGTAGTTTCGAAAAAATAGATGACGAGAGGCGACTTTTTTATGTAGCTCTTACCCGCGCAAGGATCGGCGTTAACATCAGCTATTCAAAGGAAGACGAGAACGGTAAGTCGCGCCTGCCCTCCCAATTCATAGAGGAGATTTCGAAGGAGTTTATAAAAGAAGGGGATGTGTCCGAATATGAAAAGAAATTTGAGAACGAAAAGTTCAAAATATTCGCGCCACGTGCGGAAGTGCGCGCTCCGGTCAAAGACAAAAAATTTTTGAATATGATATTTTTTGAGCAGGGGCTATCCGTTACCGCGCTGAATAATTTTTTGGAATGCCCTTGGAATTTTTTTTACTCCAATCTTTTGCGCGTGCCCAAGGTCCCGAATAAATTCATAATGTTCGGGAGCGCGGTGCATGGAGCCCTTAGTCACTTTTTTGACGCGCTTAAGATTCAGGGAGAGTGCTCAAAAAATACCTTAATACGACTCTATGAGGATAAATTGAGGAAGGAACCCCTAACCGACAAAGACCTTGATGAAATGACCCAAAAAGGAAAAAGAGTCCTTTCGGGGTATTATGATAAATATATTTCTTCATGCCAAAAAAACGTCTTCAATGAGTTTAAGGTATCAATATTTTTTGACGCGGGGGTGGGCGAAGGTCCGCTTAGGCTTACCGGCAATCTGGATAAGATAGAGATACTGAATGGCGCCGGAGAGGTGAATGTGGTTGATTATAAAACCGGTAAACCCAAAAGCAGGAATGAGATCGAGGGGAAAACAAAGAACTCAAACGGAAACTATAAAAGACAGCTTGTTTTTTATAACATGCTTTTGGATAACTACGAGAATAAGAAGTTTAGGATGGTTTCCGGAGAAATAGATTTTGTTGAGCCGGATCAAAAAGGAGAATATCATAAAGAAAAATTCGTTGTGAGCGTAGAAGATATAAAAAAACTTGAAGAAGAAATAAAAAATTCCGCCAAAGAGATAATGGATTTGGCGTTCTGGAACCGCTATTGCTCCGATAAAAAATGCGAATACTGTAGAATGCGCAAGAAGTGTTTAAGTTGATTCCACAATAAAAAGAAGCCAACAAAGTCTCCTTATCTATTCGTGTCCCGTGATCTCGGTACCCCGAGGCTTTCGGCTTTTTTGTTCCCAGTTACAACGGGGAACCATGTCAAAAAGGCCTCAAAATCCGTTCAGGGACTCATCAGCTTTTTTTTAAATTAAAAGTCCCGCGTCGCGGGACTTTAATGAAAATTATTTTTAAAAAGATTAATCGTTTCCGAATTTAATTCCTTGGGCGAGGGGCAGATCGTTCGACCAATTGATGGTGGTGGTTTGCTCCCACATATATTCTTTCCAGGCGTCACTACCCGCTTCGCGTCCGCCTCCGGTTTTTTTCTCGCCACCGAATGCTCCGCCAATCTCCGCGCCGGAGGTTCCGACGTTGATATTGGCAATACCGCAATCGCTTCCGCGATGGCTTACGAACAACATGGCCGAGGCGAGGTCTTTTGTGAAGAGCGACGATGATAACCCCTGCGGGACGCTGTTATTAATCTCGATCGCTTCTTCTATATTTTCTGCTTCTACCAGATAAAGAATTGGCGCGAAAGTCTCCTCCCGCATTATCGGCATATTTTTGGGCGCGCGGACGAGTGCCGGCTCTACAAAACAATCTCCGATATGTTTACCGCCATAAAGCACCTCTCCGCCTTGTCTTTTAATCTCCTCCAGCGCGGTCATCATATTTATTACCTCTTGCCTGTTCACTAAAGGTCCCATAAGAGTATCTTCTACAAGCGGATCGCCTATTTTTACCTGTTTATATGCTTTTATCAGTTGTTCCGTGAGAGAGGGGGCAACCTTTTTTTGCATAATGAGACGGCGGGTAGTTGTGCAGCGCTGGCCGGCTGTTCCGACCGAGCCGAATAAGATCGCCCTTTGTGCCAGCTTAAAAACAATACTGTCGCTGACATTGTCAAGAACGATAACCGCGTTATTTCCTCCAAGTTCAAGAATTCGCCTTGCCGCAAGTCTTTTGGCGCAAGACACCTCAACGTGGGTTCCCATTTTTGTGGAACCGGTAAAACTGATCTTGGGAATACGCTCATCGTTAATGATTTTTTCGCCGATATCCGAACCTTTTCCGATCAGCAGATTAAAAATTCCCGAAAGACCATTTTGTTTCATTACTTGATTGCAGATATGCTGAACGGCTATCGCGCATAGGGGGGTTTCGGAGGACGGCTTCCAGATTATTGTATTGCCGCAAATTGCGGCAAGCGCCGCGTTCCATGCCCAAACCGCGATGGGGAAGTTAAATGCCGTAATAATGCTAACGATACCGTAAGGATGACATTGACTCATCATAAAATGTTCCGGACGTTCCGAGTGCATTGTTTTTCCGTAAAGATCGCGCGACATGCCGGCGGCCTTATCGCACATATCGATCATTTCTTGGACTTCGCCTTCGCCTTCAGCCAAAATTTTGCCCATCTCAATGGAAACCAAAGCCCCAAGTTCTTTTTTGTGTTTGCGAAGCTCCTCGCCAAGCTGTCGGACAATTTCTCCGCGTTTTGGAGCCGGTACCATGCGCCACGAAAGGAAAGCGCGCGCGGCCTCTGTTACGACCATTTCGTACTCTATAGCTTCCGCTTGTATTACATAGGCGATTATCTCATTCGTTGTCGGGTCGCATGAAGGCAGTAAATCCCCGTTACATCTTCGTAATTTTCCGTTATCGCGAACTTGGGTAATCCATATTCCGTCACATGCCCCAAAATTTATTCTTTCAATGCCAAGTTTTTCCAATACGCTTTTGGTGAGTTTCATCCTATTGTCCATATTTCCTCCCTTTTGGTATAGAAATTATTTATATGTCAAGGTTTAATTCTGTTAAAAAAATAGCAAGCTTGGGGGCCAAAGTCAATGCTTGATTTTTCGGCATTTATTGTGTTAGATTTATGGTGAGATTTTATTTCTGATCGTCTCGTACTTTTTAAATCTAATATTTTCAGTTTCAATTTTTTTCCAACTTTCATAAAAAAAGGGGGCAATTAATGTACGAAACGCGAGGGATAATCTGCCCGCCTGACGGATTTCGCATTGATCACGATAAGGTAATAAACGCTTGGATGAATCCTTCGGTACAGCCTGATCCGGATCTGGCAATGAGCCAGTGGCGTAATATTTTTTGTAAATTTGTCCAATGCGGGATGAAGGTTTACGTGATGGGAGGTGATACCGGTTTTCAGGATCAATGTTTTACGGCCAACATCGCTCATTTTCGCAATGGGAAAATAGTTCTGGCTAATTTTGTTGGGAAGATAGGTCGGGTTAGGGCGAGAGAGGTTCCTTTGTTCCAAAAATGGATTGAAGCCCGGAAGCAAAAATTCAATATAGATGTGGTGCCTTGGCCCGAACCTGATGTGGCGTTCGAAGGACAGGGTGATGTGGTTAGCGTGGGACACGGGAAGAATTCGATACTCCTTGTTGGTTACGGCCAAGGCCGGAGCGATCGCGAAGCAGCCGACGTGTTATCCGAAATTCACGTCATTTCCGGAAAAAGAGTGATACCGATGAAATTGATATGTGATAAGTTTTATCATCTCGATACGGCTTGCATGTATATACCGTCAGGTTCTTATTTTATCACCGACGGTGCCGGTTTTATGCTCAAAAGAAAATTGCGTCATTACGGGATTGAAGTGGTAACGGTTAATACGGATGAATTCAGAAAATCCGGGGGGTCCACGCGTTGTCTCACCTTCCTTTTTCCTAAGGAACGAAGTGATAATCCGGATTCCGGAGTTTTCATATATTACCCCAAAGCTTTTGATAGCGTCGGAAGAGATGTTATTAAATACAAGATAGCCGAGAATTTTCCGGTTAAATTAATCGAAGTCAATGAGCAAGAGGCAAAGCGATTCGTCTGCAACGGCGTTTTTATTCGCAAGTAAAATATTTTTAGTCGGCCTATCATTTAAGGAGGTGTCGGATGGAAGATAAAAAACGGTACATTTCGTATTACAAAAAATATCGCGCCCGCAATTACGACTTTTTTGATCAATTCGTATTGAAGAAAGCCTCCGGTCCTTGGATCTATGATACTGAAGGGAAAAAATATCTCGATCTTCTTTCCTGTTATTCGGCGGTATCGGTCGGGCATGCTCATAAAAAAGTTTTTGCCGCCGCAAAACGCCAGATGAAAAAAGGCCTTACTACCTGTTCCGGCGTTTTTGTAAATGACGAAACAGCCATGTTCCTAAAGGAGCTGGCCGAGCTTTGCGGGATGGACAAGGTTTTGTTTATGAATACCGGGGCTGAGGCCGTTGAGACCGCGATGAAGTTGGCTAGAAAATGGGCTTATGTGCGGAAGGGTGTTAAGCGCGATGAGGCAGAAATTATTTTCTGTGAAGGAAATTTTCATGGACGGACGATCGCGATTGTTAGCGCCTCAACCGTTCCTCAATATAAGGAGTTGTTCGGTCCATGTGTGCCCGGAATAAAAAAAATACCATTTGGGGATGCCAAGGCTCTTTGGGGAGCGATAACTCCGAATACCGCGGCCTTTATCGTCGAGCCGATACAGGGTGAGGGTGGTATCAATATTCCTCCCGACGGATATCTTTCCAGAGTGAGAGGGATTTGCAACGAAAAAAACGTACTTTTCATTGCTGATGAGGTTCAAACAGGCCTAGGTAGAACGGGCGATATGTTTGCCTGCGATTACGAAGGTATTAAGCCGGACGTATATATTTTAGGGAAAGCGCTGGGAGGAGGGTTTCCGATCTCGGCGGTGGTGAGTTCGCGAAAGATTATGGATGTATTTGTTCCGGGAGATCATGGGAGCACTTTCGGGGGTAATCCCTTTTCTTGTGCTGTCGGG
>PFCN01000016.1 GCA_002774705.1 Candidatus Niyogibacteria bacterium CG10_big_fil_rev_8_21_14_0_10_42_19 | reverse complement strand
TGAAAATAATTCCGTCGGAAACGGAATTCTTGACCAACCTTTAACCCAGGTTGGCGATCTTCCTCCGGATACTACCAATTCTTCATGGTCCGGAGCCGTTCGCGGGACATCATACGATTGCGCGGTTGTCGCTTATAATTCGGCCGGTTCCGTGACTTCGAATGTTGTGGCCTACACCGCGCCTTATTGGCCGTCGGCTTCGTTTTCTTACTCCCCCGTAAATCCTTCAAGCGGTATAACAATAACTCTTAATGATACCAGTAACCTTTTCGGATTTTCGGCTACATCTCGTAGTTGGACATTTGATACTTCGGGTGGATTTGAGCATTTAACTCCTCCGGCGACGGGGAGCTCGGAGCAGATAAAGTATTCGGATGCCGGAACATATACGGAGATTATGCGCGTTGATACCTCACAAGGGTTTTGTTCCGCGGCAAACAATATCCCGCTTGGTGGGGCCCCGAAGATTAAATTTAGAGAATTTTAATGTCATATTTGTCTTCGTTAAAACCTCAAACACAAACTTTTGTTAAGTCGGACGCGCCGATGAGGGATATTTATTTGTCCGTGATAATACCTGCGTATAACGAGGAAAAGCGCATAAGTAAAACCCTTGATGAAATATCTTATTATCTTTCCCGGCAGGCATATACGTATGAGATATTGGTTGTATCCGAAGGGTCGACCGACAGAACTTCCGAGGTCGTTAAAGCAAAAATGACCGCGATAAAGCATCTTCGTCTTTTGGACTTGAAAGAAAACCGCGGTAAGGGACACGCTGTGAAAAACGGAATGCTGGATGTCTCGGGGCGCATCTGTCTTTTTACTGATGCCGATAATTCTACCGATATTTCGCATTTTGAAAAAATGAAACCGCTTTTTGATAAGAGTTACGAGGTGGTTATCTGTTCTCGAGACAGTAAAGATGTCTCCGGCGCCAAACAAGAGGTAGCGCAGGCATGGTATAAGCGTCTGCTCGGTAATATGGGGAATATATTCATCCAAATAGTGGCTGTTCGCGGAATTTGGGATACGCAGTGTGGGTTTAAGGCGTTTCGCGGGTTTGCGTCCGAGAAGATATTTTCGCAGACGCGCATTATGGGTTTTGGTTTTGATATAGAAGTTTTGGCTTTGGCCCGTTTGTTCGGGTACAATGTCGGGATCGTGCCCGCCAAATGGGTAAATGACGCCGATAGTCATGTTAGGTTTTCTTCTTATCTTAAGGTTTTATGGGAGACTGTTTTGGTTCGCTGGTTTCTTTGGAGGGGTGTGTATAATAAAAATTAATGACCGTAAAAAAGAAAATAAAAAAAACCAATTCGGTCTCGGAGTTTCGTAAAGATCCGGTGTCCGGAGACTGGATACTGGTCGCGATCGGAAGAAAATCAAGACCGGTTAGTTTTAACGAAAAAAAGAAGGCGCGAATCGTTTCACCTAAAGAAAAATGTCCTTTTGAAGATCCGCAAAAGGAAAACAAATTTCCCATATTGTGGTATCCCAAACCTGAGATTGGAGCATCCGAAGACATTAATGATTGGTTTTTGCAGGTTATTCCGAATAAATATCCTTTTGTAACTCCGTTTCATATTTGTCCCAAAAAAGAAAAAAATGGGATATATAAGCAAATGGAAGGGACGGGTTTTTCGGAGGTTATTGTCACCCGCGATCATATTCGCACTATTGCCGATATGAATAAACAGGAAGTTGAACTTGTGGTTCGTTCCTACCAGGAGCGTTATTTGACCATAAAAAATGAAGGTTGCGTCAGTTATGTTCTGATTTTTCATAATTACGGTCCGCAAGCCGGCGCTTCGATTTCCCACCCCCATTCACAGCTTATAGCCTTGCCAATAAGCCCTCCTGATGTTAAGAGAAGTCTAAAGGGGTCAAGATATTATTTTGAAAAAAATAACCGTTGCGTTTATTGCGCGGTGTTGGATTTTGAGATTAAAGAAAAAATGCGTATTGTCTATAAAAACGGGTCATTTGTCGCTCTAGCGCCTTTTGCCCCGCGCGTTTCCTTTGAGGTGCGTATTTATCCGAAAATCCACAGTCCTTATTTTGAAAATATAACAAACAAAGATCGGGAGGATTTTGCCGAGGCTCTGCGTTTTGTTCTTGGCAAGATGAAAATAGCGATGAATGATCCGGATTATAACTTTTTTATACACACCGCGCCGATCGGTGATGGGAACGATAAACATTACCATTGGCATTGTGAAATATTACCGCGTTCTTCTATTTGGGCCGGTGTGGAATTGGGTACCGGGATAGAGGTGGTCGCGGTTTCCCCGGAGGAGGCAGCCGAAAGGCTTCGGAGTGTTTAGGTAAAGACTGCTCGTCTCCTTAAAGTCTCGCTCTAAGCGGAATGGAGGCCGTTATATAATTTTTTTATGTTATTTAGTCGTATTTATCAATGGACCCTGGCTTGGGTCCACAGGAGACATTCTTCGTGGGCTCTCGGCGTTCTTTCTTTTGCCGAGAGCTCCTTTTTTCCGATACCGCCCGATCCTTTGTTAATGATTCTTGTCGCGTTAAGGCCCGCTCGCTGGTGGAAATACGCGATAATCACGACGTCGGCATCGGTTGTCGGAGGAGCATTCGCGTATTTTATAGGATTTGTCTTTTATGAAACGGCGGGCAAATTAATTATTGAATCATACGGTCTTACCGAACAGGTGGCCTTTGTGGGCAAATATTATTCCGATAATCTATTTTTTGCCGTTTTTGGCGCGGCTTTTACGCCCATACCGTATAAGGTTTTTACTATATCAGCCGGATTATTCAAAACATCATTTTGGGTTTTTATGGCCGCTTCTTTTTTGGGCCGTTCCTTAAGATTTTTTTTAGTGTCGTTGTTGATGTATGTGTTCGGTTTAAAAATGGAAAAATTCATAAAGAAATACTTCGGTATTTTGTCTTTGATGTTTTTTATTTTGTTGGTGGCGGGCTTTGTCGTGATTAAGTTATACTTATAATAAGATTTCCGCCTGGTCCTGATTTGTGATCGGAACCGTTCCGCTTGTATAATGGCTTTATACGCTTTCGTAGAAGATTGTGGGCGTAAGTCGGAGGAGGAAGGGTTTAATTATTAAGCATACGGGATGAGCCTCAAATCTTATCTTTTAACGTTATATATAATAAAAAATGACTAAAAAAATAATTGTTGCTAATTGGAAAATGAACCCCCCCGCCGTTGCCCGGGCAATCTATCTGTCTAAAGAAATAGATAAAGGCTCCTCCAAGATCAAAAACACCGAAGTTATTATTGCCCCTCCCTCGTGTTTTTTGAGTGATATTTCGCGCGTTCTCAAAAGATCAAAACTTGGCGCGCAAAATGCGTATTCGGGAAAAACGGGCGCCTATACCGGAGAAATTTCTCCATTGATGTTAAGATCTCTCGGAGTAAAAACGGTAATCGTGGGACACTCCGAAAGAAGGTATGGTTTTTTTGAAAATGATGATATGGTCCGGCGTAAGATGAAAGCGGTCTTGTCGGTAGGCCTCAAGGCAATCCTGTGCGTGGGCGAGAGAGAAAGAAATGAGGAGAATTTTCAGACAGCGGTCAGGAAGCAGATCCGTGAAAATTTAAAAGGCATTCCAAAAAGATTTTCAAAAAATATAATTATCGCGTACGAGCCGGTATGGGCTATTGGTACCGGAAAAACGGTGAAGCCATCCGATCTTTATGAGATGGGTATTTATATAAGAAGATCCGTGCTTGATATGCTCGGCCACAATGCGGCGCGGACAATCCCTATTCTTTACGGAGGGTCGGTAAACGCAAAAAATGCCGCGAATTTTATCGGGGTTGACGGAGTGGATGGGTTTCTTGTCGGGGGGACTTCTCTTCGTCCAAAAGAATTCATTGCTATTGTTAAAATAGCGGGTAGTATTTAAAAAATACTAATTTTACGGGGTAGTATGGGCTTTAAATTATCTTTATTTCCGAAAAAATTAAAAGAAAAACGCATCCTTATGCGGGTTGATTTTAATGTTCCGTCCAGGCTCGGTAAAGTAGATGATGATTTTAGGATACAAAAAACGATCCCGGCTATTAAGGATCTTATTAAATGCGGGCATAAAATAATTTTGATAAGTCATTTTGAACAAAAAGATAAAACCCCAACACTTTTACCGGTAGCGGCCTATCTTAAGGAGCGGGGTTTGAAAAGACTTCGTTTCGTAGATGAGGTGACCGGGGATAAGGTAAAAAATGCGGTCTCAAAAATGAGGTCGGGCGACGTGATTCTTCTTGAAAATCTTAGAAAAGATCCTCGCGAAAAAAATAATAACGCAACATTCGCAAGCGAGCTTGCGAATCTGGCGGACTATTACATTAACGAAGCCTTTAGCGTCTCACATCGCGAGCACGCCTCAATCGTCGGGGTCAGCAAGCTCTTGCCGTCATTTGCCGGTCCGTTATTTAAAGAAGAGGTCAGGAGGCTTTCGCGCTCTTTCCGCCCGCCCCACCCATTTCTTTTCGTATTAGGCGGTATAAAACCGATCAAACTTCTTTTGCTTGAGCGCTTTTTAGGAAGAGCGGATAATATAATTATCGGGGGCACGATGGCAAACACCATTCTGTACGCAAAAGGGGTGAAGGTGGGGGAATCTATAATTGAAAAAGAATCTATCTCAAAGATTAAAGATAATATTTTGAATTCAAATAAAATTTTATTTCCTTCGGACGTTGTAGTTTCGCGCAAGGGAAGAAAAAAAACGATAGTCCTAAAAGATGTCGAGAAGAATGATTCTATATTTGACCTGGGTCCCGATACAATGAGACAGGCGGAGGCTATGATTAAAAAAAGCAGGTTTGTTCTTTGGAATGGCCCCTTGGGATACGTAGAGGGGGGATTTGACGGATCAACACTCCAACTTGCCGTGGCTCTTTCCAGATCAAAGGCGGAAACGATCGTCGGAGGCGGGGACACCCTTGGATTTTTACGAAAAGAGAATCTATCGGGAAAATTTTCATTTATTTCCACCGGAGGTGGCGCTATGCTCGAATTTTTAGCGTACGGAACATTGCCGGGGATCAACGCCCTACAGAAGCCCTAATTTTAATCCTAACTTTAGTCTCAACTTTAACCCTAATTTTAACCCTATTTTTATTTAACTTATTTTTTGTCATTTTATCCACGATCGTAGATAAAATGACAAAATGATTAATGACTTTTATATACGATCGTAGATAAAAATACCATTATCATTTTGGACAGTAGGTAAAAATACGCTTTTTACAAATTTATTTTAAGTCAAAAAATTCTTTAAGGTGGTATTCGTTGTCAAGAGATTCAGCCACGACAAAGCGAATATGTTGACGCATATTAAAAAACTCTACAACGAAACTTATTTCGTCTTGACAATTAAATGGATGCACAAAAATACTTTTTTGATATTCAAAAAACCCGGACTTTTTGAGAATATGCCGAATGGCATCCCGAGCTTTTCTGGATTTTTCTGGTATATCAAAAAGAACAATACGCCATTTACCATCCCACTTTTCCATCGGTCTTATTTTTATATTTTGGGCATTGTAAGTTAGAGCCTTTCTTTTGCCGTTTAATGTTAGCACCAAAGTAGACGTTCCGTCTTTATTATTTCTCATTTTAACCAGCTTTGATTCATATAGGCGTTTAATTGATTTATTTAAATTATTGCGGTTGATATTCCCCCATTCTTTTGTTATTTCTTTTATAATTTTGAATTGTTTATTCGGGTATGGGGTAAGACCGAGCGCGGCCCCTCCCAGCAGAAGAAGCAGTATTTTTTGTGAGAACGGCCCCATATCGCCCAATTTTCTTGTCATATTGAGAATAGTATCTTGTGATATTTTATTCGTCAATCTATCGACGATCGTCGATAGATTGACGAAATGGTCGGATAATTTTTTTGAACAAAAAATTATCAGGTGATATACTATTTTAATGTCTTGGTATAAAGATGCGGCTACTTTTAAAGAAACTTGCGGGTATCAAGTAAATGGGTCGTGGTATCCACGCGTTACTAGGATCCTACAGGTTAAGGCTAAACCGGCTCTCGAAAATTTTTTTCGTGAAATGGATAGTTACGCTTCTGCCGAGGAGGTTAAGAATAGATCGGCCATCGAAGGAACACTTATTCATGAGGTGGCTCAAAAAATTCTACTTGGTGGGAGGCCCGAGATTCCCGTTAATATAAAACCCGCGATCGCGGGTTTCGAAGATCTCTGTGAAAAAAGGAATATTTTCGCCCACCCCGAATTTATGGAGAGGAGGATATGGTCATATCGCGATAAATTCGCGGGTACTATAGACGCTATGGCTGTTATTGACGGAAAATTCGGAGTTATGGACATAAAAACCTCGACCGGATTTTACCCCGAATATAATCTGCAGACCGCCGCATATGTGTCGGCGCTTCTTGAGCCCGAAATAAAAAATGCCCTATCTCTTTCACAGAATGTCCAGACGCGTTGGATATTAAGAATTGACCAACATAAAATTTGTAAGACTTGCGGGGCGCGTCTTCGCGAAAAAGGCGGTCGAAGCAAGATAAGGAACGGGAGATCAAGAGCCGTGGCGCCGTGTCCGGATGATACCCACGACTGGGGAGAGATTGAGGGAGATGCGGAATTAAAGGAGTTCCCGTATTTCCGCGATGATATTAAAGCATTTTTGGCCGCAAAAACCCTTTGGGAGTGGGAAAATAGTTATTGGTTGCGTTCTATTGGTTATTTATAGTATTAAGTTTATAGGGCGTTAAGTCATTAAATTATTATGGATAAATTTATTGTATATACCGACGGCGGTTCACGCGGGAATCCGGGACATGCCGCGATCGGCATTGTTATCAAGGATGAAAAAGGTAATACCTTAAAAAAATACGCCGAACAAATAGGCATTAAAACAAATAACGAAGCTGAATATGAAGCCGTGATCTTCGCTCTTAAAAAAGCAAAACAGCTTTTCGGAAAAGAAAAGGTCAAAAAAATAAAAGTGGAAATAAGAATGGATTCGGAATTGGTCCAAAGACAGCTCTCCGGCATTTATAAAATAGAAGAAGAAAAACTTTTCCGTCATTTTATAGGTATCCATAATTTAAGCATGGAATTCGGAGGCGTAAGCTATCACCATATTCCGCGCGAGAAGAATAAAGAAGCCGACGCGTTGTTGAACGAAGTGCTGGATTCGAAAGATCAAAAAATGTTCTAAAATGAACAATGAAAGAATATTAATACTTATATTTTCAGGGTTCGGAGCGGGTATAGCTATCCGCTCTTTTGTTAATATCGGTTTGCCCGTCGTTTTGTTTATTTTGGTTCTCGCGGTCTTTTCTTTTGTTTTTTGGTTTGTCCGGAAGAATATTATTTTTATTTCATTTTTTATATTTCTTTCGGCATTAAGCATCGGGATTTTACGGTATCAATTCAAGGATATGCAAAACATTTCCTCCGAGTTAAAACCGTACGCGGATAGCGAGGTTGTTGTCCGCGGGATTGTTGTCGATGAGCCGGACGAAAGACAAAATTCAACCAAACTTCTTTTAAAAGCGGAGGAGGTTTTTAACTGGAGTGAAAAAAAATGGATCTCGGTACCCGGCGACCTGATCTTGGTCAATGCTCCACGCTATCCGGAATATAAATACGGAGACAAATTAAAGATTGAGGGCAGATTAAAAGAGCCCGAAGCATTTCCTTCGACAAACCCGGGGCAGGAGGGGCGGGTCTTTGATTATCCGGCATATTTAGCGAAAGACGGGATTTTTCTTGAGATATTTTATCCCGATCTTGAAAAAGAGGGTGAAGGCGGGTCATCCGTAAAAAGATCGCTTTTTTATTTGAAAAACAAATATTTAGAAAGCGTTTCGGGTGTCTTGCCTGAGCCACACGCCTCTTTTTTAAGCGGGCTTACGCTCGGCGCGAAAAGATCGATGCCCGCCGAGCTCTTGGATGATTTTAGAAAAGTGGGCGTGATCCATATTGTTGTGCTTTCGGGTTATAACGTTACCATTATTGCCAAAGCTGTGGCCTCGGTTTTTAGGTCTTTTCTTCCGTGGGGCGCGAGCATATTTTTAGGAATGTCGGGTATTATCGCGTTCGCCATTATTGCCGGGGCATCGGCAACCGTTGTTAGGGCGTCTATTATGGCGTTACTTATTTATTTCGCGCAAGCTACCGGACAGATCTATCGTGTCAGTATAGCCTTATTTACCGCCGGTTTTTTTATGCTCCTTCATAATCCTAAGTTGCTCCGTTTTGACGCGTCTTTCCAACTTTCTTTCGTGGCAACTTTAGGTCTTATATATCTTGCTCCCAAGCTTGAAGGGTTATTAAATTTTATTCCCGTTAAATTCAAAAATGTCCGCGAGGTTTTGCTCGCTACTCTTTCGGCCCAGATCGCCGTGACCCCTATCATCTTACACAGCATGGGGACTTTTTCTCTTTCGGCTCTTCCGGTGAACGCCTTAATACTTATAACCGTACCATTCGCGATGCTTTTCGGGTTTCTTTCCGGAGTTTTGGGACTCGTTTCCCAAATTATGGCTTTTCCTTTCGCCTGGCTGGCTTACGTTATTCTTTCCTATGATCTTAAGGTTGTCGAGGTATTTTCCAACCTCCCTTTTTCGGAATTAAATATAAGTTATTTTCCGTTTATCGCGGTTGTTGTTGTTTACGCGTTTTTAGGGTGGTTTGTATTTTTTAAACAAAAAAATAAGTGGCCTGGTGGAAATTGATGGGTCCTTGAACGGATTTTTAAGCCTTTTTGGTGTTATCCTCCGATGTAATTGGGAATAAAAAAACCTAAACTTTGGGAGTCCCACGTTAGTGGTACAAGAATGAGTGAAGGGATATCATTATTCTCCCCCTCTCCGGCTTGATTGATTTTTATTTGATTTGTTGGATAATATCAAATAACCTGTAATATTTTAGGTTCAAGGAACGTCTTATTTAAATAGGATGTCAAAATTTAATTTTATCGCAATATGGACGGCATTATTCGAAAAACCCTGAAGAAGGACTTGTCCGTGTCTATGGATAGTAGTTCAGAAAAAGATTTTTTGGGGGCTTTTGATGAATTAGCCCCCAAATTATATAGATTTTGTGTTTTACGCACAAGCTCAAAGGAATTGTCGGAAGATTTGGTTTCCCAGTCTTTTATGCGTGCCTGGGAATATTTAAGGAGTGGCCAGGAAATACGCTCTTACCCGGTTTTTATGTACAAAGTTATGCGCAATTTGATTGCCGATCATTGGAGGTCACCAGGCAGCAGAACTTTGCCGATAGATGACGAGATGGTTGGAAATATCGCGGATATCATTAATTCTCATAAAAAAATAGAGCAAGATGCGGAGTTCTCGCAAGTTAAAATGGCGCTGGAAAAGATGCCCGAACATCATCGCGATATCCTCCATTGGAGATTTGTTGACGGTCTATCGATAAAAGAGATTTCCGGTCTTTCCGGTAAGAATCCCAATGCCGTTTACGTCTCTATTTATAGGTCGGTGCAGAATTTAAAGAAAATTTTATATATTTAATATTTATTTATCAATTTTATGTTGGATTTTATTAAGACGATAAAAAGAATAAAAAAGTTAAGGAAAATAGAGCCGGATAAATTATGGCTTGGAAATAGACGTCTTTATTTTGTGAAACTCGCGAATGTGGACGAAAAAAATTCGTATAATAGAACTTCTCTTTTCAGAAATAATTTTGCGGGCGTGGTTACGGCGGTTCTTGTGATTTTTGTGATTACCGGGGGGTTGGTTTTGAATTCGGCTCAAGCCGCGTTGCCCGAGGATATTTTGTATTCGATAAAACTTTTATCCGAACGCCTCGGCAGTTTTGTTATAATTGGAGATGAAAATAAAATAAATTACGCGTTAACTTTGGCTGAGCGCAGGTTGGATGAGGCCGAGCAGATAGGAGAATCAAACCACGACGAAGTTATAATATCGGGTGTAATAAAAAGAGCGGAAAATAATCTTATTGATGCCGAGAATTTTTTGGTTAAGGCGAACAATCAAGGAAAAGGTAAGTCAAAGGACTTCAAAAAATTAAACAAAGCTTTAAATAACCTCGAAAAATTACTGGAACGCCGGAATAGCATGTCACAAAAATTCGCCTCTCGTTTGCCTGGTATCGTAGAGGCGCTTGATTCATTTGATGATGTTTCGGTTGAAGTGGTCAGAGAAACGGGAAAATTCGTATTGACTTTTAATTTTTCGGACCTAACTTCGACCTCCTCGACTAGCACGCTTTCTTCGGATGACCAAGATGATGATGAAGACGAAGATGGAGATGGGAGCGAAAAAAAGACAAACCGCGGCCTCTTAAGGGTTGTAGAACTGCTTGAAAATGGAGCCGGGAAGTCGGGTAAAGTCCCTCCGGGGCTTACGCGCGCTCCCGGGATACAAAAAAAGATTCAAGCTTTGATAGATCATGATAATGATGATGATGGGGATAATGATGATGAGGACGGAGATGACGAACAAGATGAGGATGAAAATAATGATGCGGATAATATTGCTCCGGCAATCTTATCTATAACGGTAACGAACGCGACGACAACTTCCGCTACGATCAATTGGACAACGGATGAGCCGGCAACAAGCAAGGTTTACTACTTAACTACGACACCCTTGAGCTTACCTTTAGTTAGATCAACAATCGCGCTCGTAACAAGTCATTCGGTTGATTTGACGGATCTCACGGCATCAAGCACTTATTATTTTATTTTGGAGTCTGCTGATGCCTCCGGCAACACCGCGACCTCAAGCGAGTCTTCGTTTAATACCTCGGATTAGTAAAAATATAGATAGTTAAACCCAAAATCCCGCTAAAAGCGGGATTTTGGTTATTCTAAGTTTATTGAAGGAGCTCGCCCTTCGAAGCTTTAGCGTAGGAAGGGCTCGTCCGTCCGTAGTTTCATTTTAAGACTTTATTGTACGATCGTAGATAAAAGTACTTTTTAAATTCACATCACAGATGGTGGGAGTTTAAGAAATAGCCTCTCGTATTCAAGAGAAAAATTAAAGAAAGCCCCAGTGTAACAGGGCTTTCTTTTTTTTATGAAAATTTTATAGTACTCATATGCGCGATCTCAAGAAAAATATCGGCATTTATTCATTGTTGGTTTTGCTGTCGATTGCAGTCTTTGTCTGGGGTGTTGTTTTTTATGTTGAGCGGGATTATCTGACCGTAGCTTTTCTGGATATCGGGCAGGGAGACGCTATTTTTATAGAGGCACCCAACGGTAATCAGATTTTAATAGACGCTGGCCCTAATAAAAAAATATTATCCGAGATCTCCAAATTGATGCCTTTTTACGACCGTTTTATTGACGTTGTGATAGCGACTCATCCGGATGCCGATCACATTGGAGGACTTCCCGATATTTTTAAAAGATATAAGGTGGGCATTGTTATTGATCCCGGGACAATATCGGAAACCACTATTTATAAAGAATTTGAGAAATTAATCGACGAAAAAGGCCTTGAGCGTTTGAAGGCGAGAAGGGGGATGCGTTTGACCTTAGGTGAGAATATTTATTTAATTTTTATGTTTCCAGACGAAAATATTTTCGGGAATAAAAATGATAGCTCCATCGTCACAAAACTGGTTTACGGCGATTCCTCTTTTTTATTTATGGGAGATGCCGAAAGAAGAACGGAGCAATATCTTTATACTCTAGACAAAGAGGCGCTTGATGCCGATATTTTAAAAGTGGGGCACCATGGTTCTAAAACTTCAACATCCGATATTTTTCTTGAGGCCGTATCCCCGGATATCGCCATAATTCAGGTGGGCGAGAAAAATCGTTATGGCCACCCTCATGATGTTGTTTTGAAAAAACTTCAAGCGGCGGGGGCGAGCGTTTTGCGGACCGATATTGACGGGTCGGTTATTTTTCATTCCGATGGAATAAATTTATGGGAGGTATCCCGCTAAAAATTATATATCCTCGGCTTAATTTTAAGAAAAGAAATGAAATAAATAATATTGTTTTTAAACTTTATTTGTTTGTATAAATTTTTATCCGACAAATTAAAAGACCCTCATAAGGGCCTTTTTTTGTTTTTGTTTTAAAAAAAATCGGGAAATTTTTTTTGCAGGGGTACAGCGCAAGGATCGTAAAGTTTGATCCAGTCGGTGATCTCTTCGTGTGTTTTAAAAACGAATTTTAATCCTAATTTCGCGGCTTTTTTTATGTCGCTTGCCATTCCGGGGCTTGCTTTTGCGTCATTTTTTTCGATTACGACCAATATTGCCCGGCAATCCGTCATTCTTGCTTGTCCCATCATTTGTCCCTGTTTGCGCTCTTCCGGGGAAAAATCATCAAGAAATTCGCAATAATAAAAGCCGGTGCTTTCGGGGTCAAATCCATTTAGTAGCGCCCAGCGGGCGTATAATTTTGTCTTATCGATGTTTTTTTTAAGACCTTGTTTAAAGGAGGCGCCTATCTTGGAACATATGAATATCTTTTCACGTTTTCTTAGGTTGAATCCGGAAAAATATCCGAAAAGTTTTTTTATATCCTGTCCGCAACGCGAGCAGTAATTTGTTTTTTTAAGGTCTTCGAGGGAATATTTTTTGGACCGACATTCGCACATTTTTGTGATGGCGTTATTTTTAAGGGTCAGGTCTATCATCTTTCTACCGATTACGGTAAGATCGTTGGTAACCCGCGTTGTTTTTATCATTAGAGACCCTATCGTCAGGATCGATTTAAGTTGGTCTCCGCCGATTAATTCCGTTGCCTCAAAAACCCGGCCAAGGCTTCCTTTAAAAAGGATATTAAAGCATTCCCGATACTTAAAATCTTCGGAATTGCTTAAAAGCTCAACCTCCCAAATAGCAGTTTCGTTCTTATTTTCGGGGCAGGTCTTCATTTTCCCTCCTTTTTTTTAAAGAAACACTGTAATTATTCTAAAATAACGTCCGCACTACCACAATATTGTAAAAAAAATCTAAACAGGTTATTATTTTATTAATAATGGACCCAAAAGAAGAAAAAACAATAGTCTTGATAAAACCCGACGGAGTAAAGCGAGGTCTTATTGGCGAGATAATAAGCAGGATTGAAAAAAGGGGATTAAAAGTTATATCCCTTGGGATGGTTCATCCCACAAAAGAACAGATTGACGAGCATTATCCTAAAGATGAGGTTTGGATAAAACGTCTCGGCCAAAAATCGATTGAAACATACGAACGTTACGGATGGGACCCAAAAGCGGAGATGGGGACAAACGACCCTATGAAGATTGGGACAGAAGTACGCAAATGGATATTGGAGTATATGACATCGGGTCCCATTGTAAAAATAGTTGTTGAAGGAATTCATTCTGTGGATATGGTGAGAAAATTGGTAGGCAAATCTATCCCGGCCTTAGCCGAGATGGGTACGATAAGAGGAGATTTTTCGGTGGACTCGGCGGCGTTGGCTAATAAAGGCAAGCGGGCGGTCCATAATTTGATTCATGCTTCGGAAACCCAGGAAGAAGCCTTCCATGAATTGTCTTTTTGGTTCAGCCCTGAAGAAATTTTTGCGTACAAAAGAGCCGAGGAGGACATAATGTTTTAATTATTTATTTATGAATGACTCTATAGCAAAACCAAAACTTAAAAATGGTTCAGACGCATTGTTGTTGGCTCCGGCGGGGATGTCTTTGAAATTTTTTCTCAAGAGCCTTCTTTTTTTTATTTTGTTCACGCACGCTCTTGCCGTTTTTTATAATCTTTATAATCTGATCGGTCCGCTTGATGTTGTGCTCCATTTTATTGGCGGATTTTGGCTTGGTGCTAGCGCCTTTTATTTTTTATATAAAATGAAACCCGGATGGGTGTCTCAACCTTATATTGTTTCTTTGTTGTTTATCGTGGGGGTTTCGGCTATATTCGGAATTTTATGGGAATTTTTTGAGTATGCCTCAGATCAGTTTTTCTATTTTTTTCATGTAACTAAAATGAGTCTTGCGCAACCAGGGCTTGCCGATACTTTGTCCGACCTGTTTTTTGATTTAATGGGGGGTCTGCTCGCCGCTTTGTATTTTTTGAGAGGAAAAAGTAAATTTTAATTTTATGAAGAAAAAAATAATTGTTGCGGTGTCGGGTTGGTTCGACCCCCTGCATATCGGGCACGTTCGTCTTTTTAAGGAGGCAAAAAACTGGGGGATGAGTTGGTCGTTATTTTGAATAACGATGACTGGCTTTTCCGCAAAAAGGGCTATTCGTTTATGCCCGAGCTTGAGCGTAAAGAAGTTATAGAATCACTTTCATGCGTGGATCGCGTGGTCGTAATGTCGCATTCTTCCGAAAGCGACGATATGAGCGTAAATAACGAGCTTTTAAATATAAATCCTCATATATTCGTTAATGGAGGCGACCGGAATAAAAAAAATATTCCGGAGATTGCTGTCTGCGATAAATTGAGGTGTAAGATGGTTTTTAATATCGGTGATGGAGGGAAGGTTCAATCCAGCTCTTGGCTCCTTTCAAAATATTTGAAAAAATTTTCTAATTCTTCCGGAGGTTAGAATAAAATTTAAAAAAGTAACAGACAAAGAAGAGTAAATATTACGGAAAGTGATATTTTACCCCCCCGATCTTATTGAGAGATAAAAAATACCCGCTCCGCTGAAAGCGGAACGGGTGTAGTTGAGGGGTTGAGGGCTGTTTCTTATGCCGTTCTTTCGGCCTCGCGGATGAGCTCTGCCAAGAGGACGCGCGGCCTCGGCGATAGCTTATCGAAAGCTTTCTTGTTTTTTGCTCCGATACGCCTCTTCACCCTGCTTCCGAGAGACATGCGCAACTTTCTGCGATTTACCATCGTACACTCCCCCTCCTTTTGATTTAAATTCTTAAAAATAATATCATTTATATTAATTTTGTCAATTTTTGTAATATCTCAATAGCTTGGAATCACCCAACATAAGGGGTAAAATTTGTATCAACATATAAAACAGGATATAAAAAACATGAATGATCGTGCGATAATTCACTATAGTGAGATAGCTCTTAAAGGCAACAACCGCGCTTTTTTTGAAAAGACGCTTCTTTTTAATATACAAAAACAAAGCAAAGGATTTTATAATAAAATCCGCCGCATTTCTGGACGTCTAATCGCGGAGTTTGAACCTGGAGTTGAAGAGGAGCTTGCGGGTTCGCTTAAAAAAATATTCGGTATCCATCATTTTGAGTTCGGTTTTGAAACAGAGGCCGAAATGGAAAATATGAAAAAAGAGGTTTTAAAAATATTTAAAGAGCCGCATCCCTCGTCTTTTAAAGTATCCGCTTCAAGATCGGAGAAAAATTATCCTTTTGATTCGATGGACATAGAAAAGGAATTGGGGGGGGTTATTCATGAGGGTTTGCATATTCCGGTTTCGCTTAGTCATCCCGAATCGGAGCTTTCGGTGGAGGTGGTTGAAGGTAGAGCGTATTTTACTGTGAATAGAATAGAGGGGGCGGGTGGTCTTCCCGTAGGATGTTCGGGAAAGGTTGTGTCCCTTCTTTCTGGAGGTTTTGATTCTCCGGTGGCAACTATTCGGATGATGAAAAGAGGATGTTTGCCCGTTTTGGTTCATTTTCATAGTTATCCTTATACAACGCGCGATTCGATTGAAAAAGTAAAAAAATTAGCAGAAATTATTTCTACTTATTCCCCCATAGCTTTAAGGCTTATTTTAATTCCATTCGCGGACATCCAAAGGAAGATTACGGAAATTTTTTCGTCAAAATTCAGGATCATTGCTTATCGCCGATGGATGCTTTGGATGGCGGAGCGTATAGCGACCAACAATAGCGCGCGCGCTCTTGTAACGGGGGATTCGGTCGGTCAGGTCTCTTCCCAGACGATAGAGAATATAGATACGATATCCGAGATAGTATCGCTCCCTGTTTTACGCCCGCTTGTCGGTTATGATAAGGATGAAATAATCGGCTTATCCAAACAATACGGTCTTTATCAAACTTCTCAAAAACCATTTGACGATTGTTGTTCTCTTTTTGTCGAAGGATCTCCCGCGACAAAAACAAGGATAGAAGATATAAAAAATATCGAAAAAGACCGATTTGATGAATTGGCGAGAATGGCGGAGGAAGCTCTAAGCAAGGCGGAAATAAATTAGTTTTTTATAATTTTAAAGGCATCTGATATAATAATAATATGGCAAAGATTTCTTTTTACGGAGGAGCACAACAGGTGACCGGAGCGTCTTATCTTATTGAGTCGGGTTTTGAGGGGAGCCAGACCCAAAAGAAAACTAAAATTCTCGTTGATTGCGGTCTTTACCAGGGTTCTAAAACTTATGAATCTCATAATAACGACCCTTTTGTTTTTGATGCATCAGACATCGATGCGGTGATTGTGACGCATGCCCACATTGATCATAGCGGTCGCGTGCCCAAACTATTCAAAGAGGGCTACAAGGGTAAGGTATATTCAACTCCCGCGACAAAAGATCTTTCGGCGATAATGCTCGAGGATAGTTTTAGTTTAATGGGGCATAACCATCGGGATAATAAAGACGGGCATCTTTTTGGAGCCGAAGATTTAAAAAACGCTTTGGATAATTGGGAGGGAGTAGAATATCATCAGCAGTTTAATATAGGAGATTTTAAAATAAGATTTCTTGACGCGGGGCATATTTTGGGTTCGGCAATGGTGGAGGTCGTGATCCGCGAGGCGGAATCAAATGCCGATAAAAAGATCGTCTTCTCTGGAGATCTGGGTAATCCCCCAACGCCTCTTTTGCGCGCGACCGAAAAGATCACGGATGCGAATATTTTATTGGTTGAGTCAACGTACGGAGATAAACTCCATGGAGCCAAGAGCGATCGTAAAATTCAACTGGAACGGGCGGTGGAGGACGCCGTCAAAAGTGGGGGCGTATTAATGATTCCCGCGTTCTCTCTTGAGCGCACTCAAGAGTTAATATTTGAGATTAACGACCTTGTAGAAAATGGCCGGGTTCCCAGTGTTCCTGTTTTTCTTGATTCTCCTTTGGCTATCAAAGCCATAGAAATATATAAAAAATACGAAAATTACTACAATAATGAAGCAAAAGACGTGATCGAGACAGGGGACCAGATCTTTAAATTTCCCCTTCTCAGATTTACCGCTTCAACCGAAGAATCAAAGAAGATCAATTCGGTTCCGCCGCCCAAAGTTATTATGGCTGGTTCAGGAATGTCGACTGGGGGGAGGATACTGCATCACGAGATGCGTTATCTTCCGGACCCTAATTCCACCTTACTTATAGTCGGTTACCAGGCGCCCGGGTCTTTGGGGCGACAACTTGCTGATGGAGCGCGGAGCGTAAATATTTTTGGAGAGCATATTCCGGTAAATGCCAAGGTAATGTTTCTTGAGGGTTATTCCGGGCATCCGGACTACGATATGTTGATGGAATTTGTTAAAAATTCCGTGGATACTCTTGAAAAAGTTTTTGTTGTTCAGGGGGAGCCCTCTTCTTCTCTTTTTTTAACCCAGCGAATACGCGATTACCTTGGGGTTGAAAGCTACTCACCCCAACTGGGGGAGTCGTTCGAGGTCTAATGTAAATATCTCAGTTTTAAAAAAAGTATTCATAATGCTCTGTAAAAATTCAAGCATGATAGACAACATTCTTTATTTTCGGTATTATTCTTTTAGATTTTTGAAAAGGAGGTTTTTGGGTGAAACGGGATAAATGGCTTTTTTGGGATATTGGTGGCGTGATTATGAAGGTTGGTTATACTGAATTTTGCGCCGATCTTTCTCGTTTATTCAAGACAGACAATCGCAAGATAATCTATTTTTTTGAAGGAGAAAATCCTCCGATCTGGCATGAAATGGAAAAGGGTTGGGTTTCTCTGAGAATATACGAAAAAATATCTCATCACTTCAAAATTTATCCGCCGTTTGATTTGTTTGAAATTGCCTTTAATTCAATGTGCTCCGGACCCGTGGATGAGCTAAGGTTTTCCCGCATATCCGGTCAGCTTTTTGAGCACGGGGTCAAGCAGGGTATTATTTCCAATATAAATTACATGCACACGCGCGCGTTTGAAGATAAATTTGAACGGTTGTTAACGCACATTCCTCCCGAATTTAGGTTTTATTCTTGCGAGCACATACTTCGCAAGCCAGATAAAAATTTCTATAAAGCTGTTTTTAAAATAACAGGGGCCAGTCCCAAAAACTCTTTTTTCGTGGATGACCGCGCCGAAAATGTCGTGGCGTTCCCGGGGACAGGGTTTATGTTTTTTAATTACACTTTTTTGGACTATTGTCTGGCTTTAAACGGCCTCATTCCTTAGCCGCGAACCAAGTTTTAATAATAATTTTTAAGAGGGCCTCGAATATCGGGGCTTTTTTGTTATAATTTTTCCGGCACGACCACCTCGGCAGGTCTTTTGGAATATTTTGGGTTATCCACACTTTATCCTATCTATTGCTTTTCTGCGGGCAGAGTTTAAAATTATCTTCATCAAACAAAATAATCTCTTTAAAGCTATTGTGTTTTTTGGGAGATAATATACAATAATCCGCATTGATTAAAATAATTAATATTTTATCCAGATGGTCAAAATTACAAAAAAAGAATTAAAGCAGCCGCATTTCGGATTGCATTTAACTTTCGACGCGTATCATTGCGATGAGAGGATATTAAATAGCCACAAAGCGACCGAAAAATTTTTAAATGAGGCGGTTAAAAAACTCGAGATGCATAAATTAGTAGAACCAAAAGTCGTGCATGCGAAAGCCAATAACTTTAAGGACCCCGGCGGTTATACGGGATTTGTGATAATACAGGAGTCTCACATTAGCGTTCATACTTTTCCAAAAAGAAAATTCGTTTCCATAGACCTTTATTCTTGCAAGGATTTTGACTACGAAAAAGCCATTTCATTTACAAAGAAATATTTTAAATCTCAAGCAATCGAAACTAACGTTATAATACGAGGTAAAAAGTACCCGCTGAAAAATATAGTGAAATAAATATATCCTTATTTTTGAACGCCTCATCGGTATTTCCGTTGAGGTGTTTATTTTTTTTATTCCCCTATACCTGATTTTTCTGATATGGTACATTTATATTATGAAGCCATCTCCGCATTATCATTTGAAGTATAAAATATGCGTTTCGGGCGCGGCAGAAACCGGACATTGCGCTAAAGACGCTTTGGATAAAGCCAAAGAAATTGGACGTGAAATTGTCCGGCATGGCGCCATTTTGATTACCGGAGCAACCACCGGCTTTCCGTATTGGTCGGCTATAGGAGTTAAAGAAGAGGGCGGTTTTTCGATCGGAGTTTCGCCGGCGGTTTCCGAGAAGGAGCATATAGAAATTTACAATTTGCCGGTAGATTATATGGATATGATAATTTATACCGGATTTAATTATTCCGGAAGGAATCTCCTCTTAACCAGATCGGCTGACGCCGTAATAATCGGATGCGGACGTATGGGTACGCTGAACGAATTTACGATTGCTTTTGAGGATGATAAGCCCATCGGGATTCTGGAGGATTCCGGAGGATCTAATAATCTTATAAAAGAAATAATAAAAAAAGCCAACAGAGGTCCGGGGAAGGTCGTCTTTGATACCAATCCCAAAATCCTTATAGAAAAAGTTATAGAACTTATCAAAAAAGATAAATTAATCAAAGTATAATAATGGATCCTCTTACTTTAAGAATTATTTTTCAATTATTATTCGCGACTTTTTTGGGTGTAATCGTCGGTCTTGAGAGGCAATATAAAAAAAAGCCGGCAGGACTCAGAACTCACTCTTTGGTTTCTCTGGGTTCGGTTCTTTTTACGATACTTTCCGTTGAAGGGTTTCCTGGCGCGGGTCTTGCTTATGACCCGTCACGTATCGCCGCACAGATCGTGGTGGGTGTCGGGTTTATCGGGGCGGGAGTTATCTTCGTCCATGGAGGAGGGGTTCGCGGCCTGACAACTGCCACAAGCGTTTGGGTTGCATCTGCTATTGGAGTCGCGGTGGGGCTTAAATTTTATATCGTGGCCGCGGTCACGGCTTTTCTGGCTATCGTGATTTTATCTGTTCTTAAGCGTTTTGAAAGCCATATTGAAAAATCAAATGGCGAGTAATACTAAATTTAATCTGTATAAGAAAGGCATTGGGATGATGCTGGGCCTTATTTTTGGGGCGGGTATTTTTGCGCTCCCTGCCGCCGTTGCTCTATCCGGGATCGGTTGGGGGATTTTTCATTTTATTTTGGCATTATTACTCATGACTATAGCCCATCTTTGGTATGCTGAGGTCGCATTTCTTTCGGATAGAAAGGAAAGATTCACCGGATTTGCAAGGCGCTGGATAGGTCGAAGGGGAGAGTACGCGGCCGTTCTCTCCGTTATAGTGGGTTATTACGGAGCTCTTCTTGCTTACGGGGTTTTGGGTGGAGTGTTTCTCGCCGTTCTTTTTCCTTATTTATCGGCTTTTCAATGGTCTGTTGTTTTTTTTGTTGTTTCGGGGGTCTTTTCCTATTTTTCTTTCGAAAAGATCGGCCTTATTAATTTTTATTTGACCATTCCGCTTGTAGGATTTGTTCTGTATTTATCGGGAATATCTATTCCTCATTTAGACCTTTCAAATTTTTCAGCCGGCTCTCCGGCGTTTTGGTTCTTGCCGTACGGGATATTTATTTTTTCTTTCGGTGGGTTTGCCGCAGTGCCCGAAACGAGCGATATAATGAAGAGACTTACTTTGGGCGACCTAAGAAGGGTCATAGTGCTTAGTCTTTTGATATCCGCGGCGCTTTATTTTGTTTTTATTTTTGCCGTAGTTGGCGCTAACGGCATTAATACTACCGATGACGCGATAGGGGGGCTTATTTCTCTTGTGGGTTCGCGCGCGGTGATTCCCGGAGCTTTGGTCGGGTTTCTTGCCGTTTTTACCTCTTATCTTGCCTTTGCGGTTGATATGAAAAATATTTTTAAATTCGATTATAAGATACCAAAGACGTGGTCATGGCTTTTAACGACGGCGCCTCCAGTGATGCTTTTTATTCTTGGTGTGTCGCAATTTTTGAGCATCATTGGATTTGTAGGGGCGGTTGCCGCGGGCGCCTCCGTAATTCTTATTTATTTTATGGCTAGGAATCTTCACAGGTCTCACTCGGATCACGTCCATTTTCTTTTGTCTACAAAAAATTTCATTGCGTTTGCCGTGGTCACATTATTTTTAGCTGGCGCGATTTTGGAGCTCGCGCGCATTAGCGGTTTACTTTAAAAAAAATATGGAAATAATAGCTTTAACTTTTGACGTCGGCGGAAAAATAATGGTCGCGTACACCGCCATTCTTGTTCATTTTAGAGTATGGAAAGAACATCAAATAGATCAAGTCGTTTTTAAAGAGATGAGACGCGAATAGGTGGTGAGTATTGCCGGAATAATTTTTATTTTGATCGGATACGTGATCGAGGTTTTTGTTTTGATTAAATAGTTTTTAAAAAAAATCTATCATGAAGATATTTTTTGATCCGGAGATTCATTCTAAATATTCCCGCGCGGTTTCAAAAGATATGACCCCGGAAAATATCGCCTTGTGGTCTTTAAAGAAAGGCATTGATGTCGCAGGTACCGGAGATTTTACGCATCCGGCCTGGATTAAAGGCCTTAAAGAAAAACTGGAGCCGGCCGAGTCCGGAATTTTTAAACTAAAAAATAAATTCAACGCGGGTTCTTCCGGCGCGCGTTTTCTTCTTCAGGGAGAGGTGTCTTGTATTTACTCCAAGAACGGGAAGGTCCGACGCGCGCATAATCTTATCTTCGCGCCGTCTTTTGAGGCGGCCGATAAAATAAACAAGAGTCTTTCGCTGGTCGGGAATATCAGATCCGACGGGCGTCCGATACTCGGTCTCGATGTGAAAGAACTTTTGAAAATTTTAAAAAATTCTTCTCCGGAGGCGTATTTGATACCGGCTCACGTCTGGACCCCATGGTTCGGGATGTTTGGCTCCAAATCCGGATTTAATTCTCTTGAGGAGTGTTTTGATGAACTTACTCCGGAGATATTTGCGGTAGAAACAGGGCTTTCATCGGATCCTTCTATGAACCGGCGCATTTCGTTTCTTGATAAAATATCCTTGATCTCCGGCTCTGACGCCCACTCTCTTCGGAAGATCGGGCGCGAGGCAACGGTAGTCAACGTAGGGGCTGTTTCATATATTAATATTTTCGGCGCGATAAAAAGCCGTGATCCTAAAAAATTTCTCTTTACCGTAGAATTTTTTCCGGAAGAAGGAAAGTATCATTATGATGGGCATCGTGACAAAAAGCACTCACAAACGCCGGAGGAAACCAAAAAGTCCGGAGGCCGGTGCCTTAAATGCGGACGACCCGTTACCGTCGGCGTTATGAGTAGAATATCCGATCTTGCCGATAAAAAAAGACCCGAAGGATGGAAGCCCGCAAAATCCATTCCATTTAAGAAGTTGATTCCGCTTGAAGAAATAATTTCGTATGTTAATAATGTAGGCGTTTCGTCAAAAAAAGTAAGGTTAATCTACGATGCTCTGATAAAAAAAATAGGCAATGAATTCATAATCCTGCTCGAATCTTCTCGAGAACAGATCGTTGGAGCGTCGGGTGATCGTATTTTGGCTGACGCAATCTTAAAAATAAGGGAGGGTAGAGTAAAAATAGAACCGGGATATGACGGAGAGTACGGGAGAGTAAGTATTTAGTATAAATTACTTTAATGTTTAATTTTAGATACAAAATATTGATTTTTAGTTATCCACAATCATAGCATTGTCACCGGTGTTATGAGGTGTCATAATATAAACAGATTTGGCATTCGAAAGCTGAGGATAAGGAAAAAAATGGAGACCAAAATCGGTCTGTCTAAAGACATCAAATAACAACTTGGGTTCTCCCTCTTACTTCCTCATCCTCAGCCCCGCCTATCGCACATTTACAACTCTCCCTCTATAAAGGCCACCTATGGTGGCCTTTATTTTATTTAATTATTTTAAGGTCCCTGACGGGATTTAAGTAGGGGGATATTTTTGATATATTGGACTTATTCATATGTTGAATAGGAAAATCGCAAAAATTTTATACGAAATGGCGGTATTTTATGAAATAAAAGATGTGCCATTCAAACCGCGCGCCTACAAGCGGGCCTCATTTGCCCTGGAGTCTTCCTCCGAGGACGTTGAAGAAATTTATAAAAAAGGAGGAATCGGCGCGCTTACCAAAATTGAGGGCATCGGAAAGGGCATAGCTTCACATATTGAGGAGGTTATCAAAACCGGACATTTTAAAGAATACGAACGGCTGAAGAAAAAGATCCCGGTTGATGTTTTGGAACTTATGTCGGTCGGGGGCATCGGCTCTAAAATGGTCGGGGTCTTGTGGGAAGAGTTAAAGATAAAAGATCTGGCCGGTTTAAAAAAGGCGGCCGAAGCCGGAAAAATATCAAAGTTGAAACATTTCGGCGCAAGATCCGAAAAAAATATTCTAAGAGGAATTGAATTTTTAAAAAAATCCGGAGGCAGGCGCATACTCGGCCATGTTTACCATGAGATATTAGAAATAGAAAAAGCGATTAAAAATATTCCTGAAGTTTTGAAATTTGAAATAGCCGGTTCCGTCAGGCGTATGAAAGAAACCGTGGGTGACCTTGATCTGCTTGTTATTTCGAATGAGCCCGTCAGGGTCATGGAAAAATTCGCGAAGATCCCGCAGGTCTCAGAAGTATTCGGGGGGGGGCCGACAAAAATGAACGTTAAACTTACGAACGGAATGGATGCTGACCTGCGGGTGGTTCCCGGGGGGTCTTTCGGAGCGGCTTTAAATTATTTCACTGGATCAAAAGACCACAACATCGCTTTGCGTGAGATTGCGATCAAAAAAGGTTACAAATTGAATGAGTACGGCTTGTTTAAAAAAGATAGATCGCAAAAATGGAAGATGATCGCGGGCTCCTCGGAAGAAGATATTTACCGGGCGCTTGGTCTTGTTTATATAGAACCGGAATTAAGAGAGAAGACGGGCGAGATAGAAGCGGCAAAAAATAAAAAATTACCCAAGCTTGTTGGGTATGGAGATCTCAAAGGCGATTTGCAAATTCAAACCGATTGGACCGACGGAAAAAATTCAATTGAGGAAATGGCGTTTGCCGCCCGAGATGCCGGTCTTGAGTATATCGTTATTACCGATCACACGAAAAGTCTTGCCATGACAGGAGGGTCTGACGAAAAAAAACTCACGCGTCAGATGGAGGCGATAGATAAAATAAATAAAAAATTTAAAAAGAAGGGACATAAGATAAAAATTTTAAAAGGAGCGGAGGTGAATATTATGAAGGACGGAACTTTGGATATAAATGATGAGACGCTTAAAAAGCTTGACGTTGTGGGAGCGGCCGCGCACAGTTATTTTGATCTTCCGCGAGACGAACAAACCAAAAGAATTATCCGCGCCATGGAAAATCCTAATGTTGATATTATTTTTCACCCGACCGGACGGGTGATAAACAGACGTGAAGCGATGGATATTGATATGGATAAAATAATAAGCGCCGCGCGCCGCACAAAAACAATTTTGGAAATAGACGCGTATCCCGATCGCCTGGACCTGCATGATGGATATGTAAGAAAGTGCGTGGACGCTCGGGTGAAAATGTGTATTGATACGGATGCCCATTCGGCGGATCATTTTAAATTCCTTAAATTTGGCATAGCGCAGGCAAGAAGAGGGTGGGCGACCAAAAATGATATTATTAATGCCTGGCCGCTTGAAAAAATGCTTAACTTTTTAAAATAATAATTTTGATTTTATGGCGCATCGTTCGGCGGGAGTGATTGTTTTTAGAAATACCTCTAAGGGGCGTAAGTTTCTGGTCATACGTTCTTCCAGAAAGGACAGCTCGAAACCCGAATATTGGGATGTTCCTAAGGGGCTTCTTAAAAAAAACGAAAAAGGAATTGACGCCGCGTTAAGAGAAACGCGCGAAGAATCGGGAATAGTTAATTTCAAGTTATTTCCGGGATTTAAAGAGACCATCAAATATTTTATTCCTTATAAAGGAAAAATGGAGCTTAAATTTGTTGCCATGTTTCTTATGGAGGTTGAAGACGATAAAGTGGTTCTTTCGTGGGAGCATGATAAATATGAGTGGTTTTCTTATAATGAAGCTTTAGTCCGTTTGACCAATTCCGAGATGAAAAAGGTTCTGCGGTCGGCGGATAAGTTCGTCGCGGACTTAAAATCTTAGATTTTAAATATTAAATCCCGGATAAACTATAATGACTAAAACCCAACATCAAAAACACCGGTTTTGAATTTAAAAAAATTAGAACCCCGGTATTATTTAGGATTTTCCACCATCCCAAAAACAGACCAGCTTTCGGCTGAAACTCCGTTTTTTAACTTTTTATCGGAACAAGCCACCCTTAGAAGAATATTTTTAAAACCCAAGCCCATCTCTTGCTTTAGCGACATAAAATCGCTATATTTATCTTGGGTTTTGAGTTAATTAAATTGGAGGTCGTATGTGCGGAGTTGTGGGCATTGTAGGTGATAATGAAGTAATTTCCGATCTTCATGCCGCCGCCTATAAACACCAGCATAGAGCTCATAGGTGCGCGGGTATGGTCAGTTATGACTCATCCAGAAGTCTTTATCATACGGAAAAGGGGATTGGTCGTTTCACCGAGATCTTTACCAAAGAAAAATTAGGACGCTTGAAAGGTAAAATAGCTATAGCTCATTTGCGTTGGGCGACAAAAGGGGATCTAAAACTTGAAAATGCCCATCCTTTGAGCGGAGTTTTTAACGGTAAGCCGGTTTTCGTCGTTCACAACGGAGAGATAAGTTTCAGAAAAAATTTATCCGAGCAATTTAAAAATTATCAGCCCGATGTGACCGCCGATACAAAATTCATTCTTGCGTTGATCGAGTCTTACTGGGGTGGAGATTTTACGAGTGCTCTCTTTAATGCATTTAACATAATAAAAGGGACTTATTCTCTCATATTTCTTTATGACAATTCTTTATATGTTGTGAGAGATGTGACCGGCAATAGACCTCTTTTTGTTGGAAGGCGGGAAGGCGCGGTTTGCGTGGTTTCCGAAAGTTCGGCCTTTAATATATTAAACATACCTCTTGAAAACACCCGGGAAGTTGAGGCGGGAGAGATGTTGATCATCCGTGGGGATGATCTTTCGATAGAATCAATGACTATTATAGGTCCTCCCGATATTCCAAAGCAAGTAAAGCTTTGTTTTATAGAGTTGATGTATTCAATGTACCCGACCACCGTCGTTTACGGACGTACCGTGATGAATGTCCGCGCAAAGCTCGGCTATACTCTCGCGAAAAAGAATTCTTTTGACGCCGATGTCGTTGTCGGGGTTCCGGATTCCGGTTTGGATGCCGCCCGCGGTTTTGCCGAAGGAGCAGGCATACCCATTAAAATGGGTCTTTTGCGCTACCACCAGTCAGGACGAATATTTTATTATGCTGTAGAGGAGAGAGAGGATAAGTATGTTTTTAAATACGATCCGGTCCGTGAAGTTTTACGCGACAAAAGGATAGTTATTATCGACGACACGATGTTTGCTTCCTCCACTATAAGGAATGTCGGCAACATATGTATTGCCTCAGGCGCCCGCGAGCTTAATATCGGTATTCCTTCTCCGATGATCGTTTTACCGTGTTATTATG
>PFCN01000003.1 GCA_002774705.1 Candidatus Niyogibacteria bacterium CG10_big_fil_rev_8_21_14_0_10_42_19 | reverse complement strand
TATATAGGGTGGGGCTTAATTAAATTAAAGGGCGCGAGCGAGCCTAGCGCAGCTCGCATTGTGTATAGCGCCCCGGCGGAGTTTATCCCGGTCGCACCGGGAAGTCGGAGCGAGCAGAAGTCCCACACTAGGCATTATAAATAAGCATAGCGGGATGGCCACAAGGCCACGTAAGTTCCCTTGGGAGAAGGATTTCGTTAAAAGCGGGACAAATCCCTCTTAGGGCACCAAGCGATAAACAGGACAAACGCAAGAGACCCCCCGTCCGCCTCTTACGCAAAGTTCTCTTAAAAACACAAAAAAAGTCGGAACGCAAAGCGTTCCAAATATTATCAACTAAAATTATCATTATAATTAACAATTTTAACAATTAAGTTTTATATGACAGAAAAAAATATCAGAAGAACCAGCCAACCGCAACGAAAGAAACCGGAAGGCAAATTTACCAAAACATCGGGAAGGCTTGAAGCCCCGGAGATGGAGCTTTTTGGAATAAAAAAAGCCGTATCAATACAAAAAATCGCCCCGCCTAAAGGATCACCCAACGCCAAGGTCCGCGTGATCCCGCTTGGAGGTCTTGAAGAGGTCGGAAGAAACATGATGTATCTTGAATATTCCGATCCCGGCTCTCCGTTTAACGGCGATATAATCATTATCGATATGGGCCTTCAATTCCCGGAAGAAAATATGCCGGGCATTGACCTGATCATTCCCAACATCAAATCCCTTATCAACAAAAAACATAAGATCAAGGGCGTTATCATCACGCATGCCCACTATGATCATATGGGCGCGATACCCTATCTTATGCCGGAACTAAAACCGACTATTCCGATGTTCGGAACGGACCTGACGCTTGCCCTTATCGCAAAACGCCAGGAAGAATATCAGTCACCGCGCATACATCTTAACTTCAACGAAATAAATAATGATACCAAGCTCGACCTTGGAGCTTTTCATCTTGAATTTTTCGGAGTGTCACACAACATCCCGGGAGCGGTCGGTGTGGTCGTACATTCCCCGGTGGGCACAATACTTCATACCGGAGATTTTAAAATCGACCAAAAATCAAAAATATCGGGTACAACCGAAATGGATAAGCTCAAAGCGTTCGGCGAAAAAGGCGTTTTGCTTTTAATGTCCGACAGCACTAATGCCCGCGAACCCGGACACCAATATAGCGAAGTTGAAATCCAAATGGAAATGGATACCATAATTAAAAATGCGCCCGGTCGTCTGATTATTGGAACGTTCGCGTCTCTTCTCGGAAGATTAAATGAGATATTCCAATTGGCCGAAAAATACGATAAAAGAGTCGTCGTTGACGGACGCAGCATGAAATCGAACATAGAGATCGCCCGACGCCTAGGATATATGAGGATCAATCAGGCGTTGATGATCGATATAAGTGAAATTAAAAAATATCCTTCCCAAAAAATAATTATCCTCGCCACCGGAGCACAAGGAGAAGAAAATGCCGTTTTAATGAGAATAGTGACCAGGCGCCATAAAATACTCCACATAGAGCCGGGTGATACTGTTGTCTTCTCATCATCCGTGATTCCCGGGAACGAAAGATCGGTACAATACCTAACCGACAAACTTTATCGCGACGGAGCGGAGGTTATTAACTATAAAATGCTCGATATCCATGCTGGAGGCCACGCAAAACAGGAAGATCTTAAAAATTTGATAAGAACGGTAAAACCGAAATTCCTTATGCCTATCGAAGGAAACCACTCATTCCTTCGCATTCATTCAAAAATTGCCCAGGCCGCCGGAATGACTAAAGACAAAATAATCATTTCTGATAACGGAAGAGTGGTTGAAGTATCGAAAGGAAAAGTTGAAATGACCAAAGAATACGTCCCCGCGAACTATATAATGGTTGACGGACTCGGAGTCGGAGATGTCCAGGAAGTGGTATTGAGAGACAGACAGGCTTTGGCTGAAGACGGTATCTTTGTGATTATCGCGGTAGTTGACTCACAGTCGGGAAAAGTACGCGGATCGCCCGATATTATATCCAGAGGATTCGTATATCTACGGGAATCCAAAGAACTTCTTTTCCAAACAAGACAGATTATAAAAAGGATCATAGAGGATTCTACCAACAATATGCACCCGGTGAACTGGGATTGGGTGAAGACCAGTCTCCGCGACAAAGTAGGCCAATTTCTTTTCACTAAAACCGAAAGAAGGCCGATGGTGTTACCGGTGGTAATTGAGGTATAATTATAAAGTATGAAAAAGAAACAAACAGTTTTTTCGGGAGTTCAACCAACAGGCGTACTTCATATAGGAAATTATCTCGGAGCGATAAGACAGTTTGTTGACCTCCAATATACGAACGAGTCCGTTTTTTGCGTGGTTGATCATCACGCCATCACGGTCCCGCAGGTTCCGGAAGAATTCCATGAAAATACCCTAAAAGTCGCTATGCTGTATATCGCCTGCGGAATAGACCCTAAAGAATCAATCGTGTTCATACAATCCCATTCGACCGAACACACCGAATTGGCCTGGATATTAAATACAATGACCCCCTTGGGAGAACTCGAGCGGATGACCCAATTTAAAGAAAAAACGGAAGGCCGGACCAAAAAAGAAGGGGTGCTCGCGGGAATCCTTAATTACCCCACCCTCATGGCCGCGGATATCCTTCTTTACCAGACCGACATTGTCCCGGTCGGAGAAGACCAGGTCCAGCATATCGAATTCACAAGAATGCTCGCCGAAAAATTCAACAGCCGTTACGGGCGTACTTTCTCTGTCCCTGAGGCATACGTGCAAAGAGATACCGCGCGCATAATGGGACTCGATGATGCTTCAAAAAAAATGTCCAAATCGGCGCCAAGCTCGAATAACTACATAGGCCTTCTCGACTCGCCTAACGAGATCCGCCAAAAGATCGCGGCCGCCGCAACCGATTCAGGGAAAGAAGTCCAATACAACAAGATAAAAAAGCCGGCTATTTCAAATCTTATAGAAATATATTCGGCTTTCGCCGAATCTCCTCACTCTGAAATAGAAAAGATCTATAAAGATAAAAACTATTATGAATTTAAAAACGACCTGGCGGAACTTTTAATAAAAAAACTCGCGCCTATCCAAGAAAAATACAAAGAACTCACGAAAAACAAAAAACAAGTCCTCGAGATTCTTTATGGAGGGTCAAGAAAATCCAGAATAATTTCTCAAACAACCCTGTCCCAAGTAAAAGAAAAAATGGGATACGTTATATAAATAAATCCGAAGTTAAAAATACAAACTTAAAATCAAATCCAAAAAGGGTAAATTACGAGTTTTTTTATATACTACTTAAATCTTTCTATCTTCCCCATCAACTCGGCCACCTTGCCCTCCATCTTCTCCCCGGTATCCGCCTCTATAATAAGGCGTATTAAGGGCTCTGTTTTTGACGGACGGATGTTGAACCACCAATCCGGATACGAAATAGTAAGACCGTCCAAAAAATCCTGCTCACCTGACGCATACTCACCCTTAAGATATCCGAGCATTTTTTCGAAATCAGCGCATTTAAAATTTATTTCTCCCGAATGAAAATATTTTTGATACCCGGATATTATTTCCGACAGTTTTTTTTCTTTTTTTGAAAGAAGAGAAAGAACTCTCACTAAAGTAAAAAGGGACGAGTCTGAATTGTAAAAATCTTTATAAAAATAATGACCGGACAATTCCGCCGAAAAAACGGCATTATTCTCGGCCATCGCTCCCCTTATATTGGTATGCCCTGCTCTCGAATAGACAGGGACCCCTTCTTTTTCCAAAATTTTTTCTTTTAAAAATTTCGAGGCGCGCTTATCGATAATGACTTTGTCTCCCGGCAAAACAAAGTCGTCTACCAACCACGAACCGATATTAAAAGAAGCTATCCCCTCCCCTTTTTCATCAATAAAGATTACCCGGTCGCCGTCGGCATCAAGCACAGCCCCCAAATCCGCTTTTGATTTTAATATCCATTTTTTGCATTCCTTAAGAGATTCCGGCTTTAGGGGATCGGGCGGATGATTGGGAAAATTGCCGTCCATCTCAAAAAATAACGGCTCGAGATAAACGTCTATTTTTTGGAACAATTTGGTTAAAAAAGGCCCGGCCGATCCGTTTGAAGCATCCACCACAATTTTAAGTTTGCGACGGATGTCGGAGATCCCAACCAAAAAATCTATATAACTTTCCGAAAAATTATCCGGGCGCCTTATCCCGCGCGATAATTTACGAGGGAGATCTTTTTGCGAGATGTTGTGAATCGTTTTAATACCGTCTTCAAAAGTAACTGGAACCACGCCTTCTTTTATGAACTTAAGACCGTTGTAATTGCCAGGGTTATGCGAAGCCGTTACCATTATGCCTCCGGCGGCCTCCGATCTGCCTACGCTAAAATAAAAAAGCGGAGTAGTCGCGAGGCCTATATCAATAACGTCCCTTCCGCGATCGCAAAGACCATTAGCAACGGCTTCCGCCAGCTCTTCCGATGACAGCCTCACGTCGCGCCCCACGACAATGGGACCCGAAATATTTTTTAAATCAAGAAACTCCGCGAAAGCAGAGCTTATTTTATAAGATATCCCGGCATCGATCTCCGAAGGGTATATCCCGCGGACATCATATTCCTTAAAAATTTCCGGCTTGATCGGCATTATTTTAATTTACCATAAATCGATAATAATACACGAATACAAAGGCCATAAAAAATTTCTTGGTTTTTTGGCTCTTTTTGCTAATATAACTAAATGCTAAAGATAGGTATTATCGGCCTCCCGAATGTGGGCAAATCAACCCTGTTTCAAGCGCTGACAAAAAAACAAGTTGATACATCCAATTATCCTTTCGCAACCATTGATCCAAATGTCGGCGTCGTTAATGTTCCAGATGAACGTCTGCAAAAATTATCCAAATTTTCAAATTCAAAAAAAACGGTTGAAACCTACATTGAATTCATCGATATCGCAGGACTAATCAAGGGCGCCGCATCGGGCGAAGGCCTCGGTAATAAATTTTTAACGCACATCCGCGAAGTGGACGCCATCTGCCATATTGTTCGGGCGTTTAAAAACGAAAATATTCATCATGTTTCCGGCATCCCCGATCCTATTTCGGATATTTTAACCATCAAAACCGAGCTTGCCTTAAAAGACCTGGAAACCGTAACCAAAGCAAAAGAAAAGACTTCAAAAGAAGCGAGAACCGGAAACAAAGAAGCGGTTGAAACTCATAAAAATTATGAAAAAATCGAGCAAATGCTCGAGCAGGCCTCATCAACCCCGATAACGCTTGATCCGAAAGAGATGCCCATTGAGACCCGCGAACTTATTTCATTCAAGCCGGTCCTTTACGTGTTTAACATTTCTAGCCGAGACAATTTGGAGTCTCCTAAATTAGAAAATTCTCTCGCCCTTGATATCGGCCAGGAAAATGACATATCGGCGATGTCTGAGGAAGAAAAAAAAGAGCTGAATATTTCCTCAAGTCTACAAGAGCTTATACGAAAAGCATACGAACTTCTTGGCCTCATAACTTATTTCACGACCGGAGAGGACGAAAGCCGCGCCTGGACCATTCCAAAAAACTCCACCGCAAAAAGAGCGGGTCGCGCGATCCATTCCGACTTTGAAGAAAAATTCATACGGGCAGAGATCATCCACTGGGAAAAACTCCTCCTGGCCGGCTCTTGGAAAAACGCCCGCGAAAGAGGGCTTATCCGCACCGAGGGAAAAGAGTATATAGTACAGGACGGAGACGTGATTGAATTTAAAATCTAAACCCGACATCCCACAAAAAAGGCTGAATTTAAACAATTATCTATCACCCTAAAAACCCTGAGGTTCTGGCCAAGTCCGAGTATTATGTGAAGAAATTACCGGCAGAGTGCAAAATTGGGTGGGGTTATTCAATCGTTTGATTATTGCGATATTCTTTGATATAATACTTCCATTGGATAAAAGAGTTAAAATAAACAGCCAGATAAGGTCCCCGGAGGTTCGGGTGATTGACGCCGATGGTAAAAATATCGGTGTGATGACAACTACCGAAGCTCTTACGAAATCCAAAGAAGCCAACTTGGATCTCATAGAGATATCCCCTGGAGCAAACCCGCCGGTTGCCAAAATCATGGATTATGGCAAATACCGGTATATCGAGGAGAAAAAATCCCGCGAAGCCAAAAAAACGCACCAATCTGAAGTACGCGGTATACGAGTAGGACTCGGAACATCCGAGCACGACCTCGAAATGAAGGCCAAAAAATCCTCTGAATTCTTAGAAGATGGCGACCGGGTAAGGGTAGAGATAATGCTCAAAGGTAGGGCTAAATATCTTGACAAGAATTTTATTTATGAAAGACTAAATCGGGTGCTTAATTTTATAACTGCCGACTATAAAATAGTCGAAGGACCCAAAAAGGGGCCCCGCGGATATTTTTGTCTTATAGAAAAAAAGACGACCAAAACACCCTAAAACAAATACAATGTCATTAAATAAAACAAACAAGTCTTTTGCAAAAAGGCTGAAAATAACCAAAACTGGAAAGATTTTAAGCCGTAAACCCGGACAAAATCATTTCCGGGCGAAAGATAAAAGAAGCAAACAACTTAACTTGAAAAAATGGGAAAAATTTAATATTTCCGCCAAAGATATTAAAAAGTTCATGCCTTTCAAATAATTAATTTTTAGATTTATGGTACGCGTAAAACGTGGAAAAATTTCAATAAAAAGAAGGCGAAATGTCCTCAAACAGGCCAAGGGTTTTCGCTGGGGCGGAAAATCAAAAGAAAAAGAAGCCAAGGTTCGTTTGCTTCATGCCGGTGTAAATTCTTTTCAGGATCGCAGAAAAAAGAAAGGCAGTTTCAGGCGGCTCTGGCAAGTGAGAATAAACGCCGCATCAAGAAAAGAGGGAGTCACCTATTCCAAGCTCATAAATAATCTTAAAAAAGCCGAAATAAAAATAAACCGAAAAATGCTCTCAGAGATCGCGGCAAAAAACCCTGAAACATTCGTAAAGATAATCGAAGCATCAAAATAAAAATAAAAAAGTCCCGTGGCATACGGGACTTTTTAGATAAACTACCGCATTAACCAGCGCCCTGAAGGGTGCGGTATTTTTGCGGATGATAAACAAAAAAAACTAATCGGTGTCCACCGGAATGTGGCGGGACCCTCCAAGAAAACAGGCATCACATAAATTATCGGCGGTAA
>PFCN01000023.1 GCA_002774705.1 Candidatus Niyogibacteria bacterium CG10_big_fil_rev_8_21_14_0_10_42_19 | reverse complement strand
AACCTTTAATCCCTGTGTATTTGCAATGTATTTTCATGTTGCGCCCATTTTATTAATGAGTGCAATATGTATGTGAGGTTAGTCATATCTGAATTATTTAATAAAACTTGAAATAAAAATAGCAACTTTAACTACAAATGCCGAACACTCATAATAATTTGGGCTATAATCTTTTCCAAAGACAGATAAAAATAAATTTACCGCACAAATAAAAATATAACTTAAAAATAAGATCCCGTTTAAGGGACCTTGATACTTGGAAGCGAGGCTTCCAAATAGGAGTGGACCATAAAGTTTAATGTATTTTTTCCTGAATATCCTCTATCTCGCGCTCGCTTGTTTTTTCGAGGGCATCAACTCCTTTATTATATATTCTTCTTTTAACTGAAGCTTTCCCCCACTTGGAAGCGAGGCTTCCAAGTATTAACCTTTGACTAAAACTTTTAACTTTAGGCTTTAAATTTTGCCCACACATACCACTTGGAAGCCTCGCTTCCAAGTGGGGATTTTTTACGAAATGAGTTTTCAAAAAGGTTATATATCCCAGTGAAACACTTTAATTTATGGTTAAGGATGACCGACCTTCTTTGATAAGGCAAGCACTCTTAAATCCACGCGAGTATTTAAAAAATTTAATTTTATAAAAAAATACCCCGCGGTATGTGCGGGGTATTTTAAATTTAAATTTTAACGTTTGCTCCACTGAGGCGCCTTTCTTGCTTTTTTCAATCCGAATTTACGACGCTCTTTCATTCTTGAGTCCCTACTTAAAAATCCTAATTTTTTTAGCGACTTACGATTTTCTTCATTCTCTTTTACCAGTGCTCTTGAAAGGCCGTGCCTCAACGCTTCGGCTTGAGCATGAATACCTCCCCCGCTTACCTTTACCGATATAAAATATTCTCCAGACGCCTTCTCTTGGATAAAGGCAGATAAAATTATTTTCCTTAAGTCCGCTGTCGGGAAATATTTGCCGGATTCCAAACCATTAATTATCATCTCCCCCGCCTTTGGCTTTATATTATGGATATTTCCGGGTAAATGATCGGGCATAGACTTGTATAATCTTACACGCGCTATTGCCGTTTTTCTTCTGCCTATCGCTGATGTATAAACACTATCTTTTGATGGCTTTTTATTTTTAGCTATTTTTTTTGTGTTTTTTTCTACGATCATTATAAAAATTGATTAATATCTAATTCTTTATACTTTAAACTGAAAAACTAACGTGCTTTATGAACCTTTTTCTTAGTTTGTTTTTTGGCAACATACCCCAAATTGCCTTCGTCACAACCCTTGAAGGAGATTTTTTTAACTCCTGCTCAAGACTTTTTATCTTTAACCCTGAGGGATAACCAGAAAATCGCTTATATTGCTTGTTTTTCATCTTGTTTCTACCGGTAAATTTAATCAAACCTATATTGATTATCTTAATATCGGTAGGCATAAACTTTGCTGGATCGTATTTAACACTTTTTTTGCCTATAAGTTCCCTGGCGGCATTTGACGCCACCCGTCCAAGAGATTTACCATTCGCGTCTATTATTCGTACTTTTTGTTCTTTTTTTGTGGTCATACAAATTTTATTAATGCCGTTTCGGAATTATCACTTTTTCTGGGCGATAACTTAATAATTCTGGTGTACCCGCCCTTACGATCTTTATAACGCGGACCCAAGATATCAAATAATTTTTTTACTGCCGGCTTGGATACGACCCTGGCGGTTTTCCTCCGATTTTCCAAACTACTGACGCGCGAAACAGAAATTAGTCGTTCTATTCCCGGTTTTAAAAATCGAGCCTTAGCCAACGTTGTTTCGATCTCGCCATAAATAATAATGGAATTCATAAGACCGCGCAATAATGATCTGCGCGGATTTCTTTTTCTTTTTAAAATTTTATTTTTATTATTATGACGCATTTTATTTATAAAAAAAATCGACTTATTGTTCTTTCAAGCTCAAACCAAGCCGTTCAAGGGCTTTTTGTATGTCTTCGATTGTTTTATTACCAACGCCCTCTAAAGCTAAGAGGTCCTCGGGATTTTTCCTGACCAATCCTCCGACCGTACGAATGCCGACCTCGGTCAATGAATTTAGAGTTCTTCCGGAAAGATTCAACTCCTCTATTCGAACTTTCAATATATCGTCATCAACTTCTTTGGTCTCCTTAGCCACAACATCCTCTTCATTTAATTTCTCAGGCGCCTTTTCTTCGGGGTCTTCTTTAAATCCGACGACCGCTTTTAACTGACCGATCATTATCCCGATCGCATTTTCAAGCGCCTCGCGAGGAGAGATTGTGCCGTCGGTTTGTATCGTCAAACGAAGCCGGTTGTAATCCGTCCGATCGCCGATACGCATATTTTCAACTTCATAATTCACTCTTTTTATGGGCGCGAAAACCGCGTCAAGAAGAATAGAGCCGGTTTCTACTTTTTCCTTTTGTAAAACATCTTTAGGAACATAACCCAAGCCTCTTTCCACAACAATTTCTATTTCAAGAGTAGTATTTTTATCGGTAATGGTCGCGATATTCAAATCCGGATTTACCACTTCAACTTGAGTCACTTTTTGAAAATCTCCCGCCTTAACTTCTTTTTCGCCTTTGATCTTGAGACGCAACGTTTGGGGTTCATCCGAAAAAATCTTAACCCTCAACTGTTTCAAATTGAGAATTATTGAAATAACGTCCTCTTTAATGCCTGGAATGGTTGAAAATTCATGTTTTGCCCCTTCTATCTTTACGCGGGTAACAGCCGCTCCGGGAAGCGAAGAAAGCAAGGTTCTTCTGATACTATTGCCAAATGTATAACCATAACCGGGATATAACCCGTCTATTTCATAAACACCCTTATCTCCGCCCTCTTCAACAATCCTCGGTTTAGATGGCAATATGATTGAATAATCCATATATTAAATATTAATTAATAAATAAAATAATTATCTTGAATAATATTCTATAATCGTATTTACGCTAGCCGGGACATCAACATCACCGGCATATACAACGCCCTTAACCTCGCCGATCTTCTCTGTTTTGTCGAGCGAAAGCCATTTAGGTGTGTTGTATTTTTTTAAATATAAATCCAAATCTTTAAAAACACCCTTATCCGTGCTTTGTGGCCTGATACGTATCTTATCTCCAGTCCTCACATGATAGGATGGAATATTGACTCTCCGGTCATTTACCTGAATATGGCCGTGAAGAACAATCTGCCTTGCGCTTGAGCGGGAACCGGCAAAACCTAAACGATAAACGACATTATCGAGCCTACTCTCAAGTAACGCTAAAAGTTCGTCAATACTGTTTTTTTCCTTCGTAGCGATGGCCTTTAACACATAATTTCTAAATTGTTTTTCCCTTAAACCATATAAAAATTTTAATATCTGTTTTTCACGAAGCTGTTTTCCGTAGTCGGAAAGACCGCGTGAACCGCCTCGAAATTTTGAAGTTCTTTTTCCTGATGCTCCCGGCGGATAGGGCTTACGCTGAAGAGCGCATTTAGTCTTACCGCATACAGATACCCCCAGTCGTCTACAAGTTTTGCAAGTTAATACCATAGTATAAAAAACATTAAACTCTACGAACCTTTCTTGGTCTCGTGCCATTATGTGGGATTGGAGTCACGTCTTTGATCGCGTCAACCAATATTCCGCCCCCGATAAAAGAACGGATGGCGGCTTCTCGTCCTGTGCCGATGCCTTTCACGAAAACCTCAAGACTTTTTACCCCTATTAATCTGGCTTTTTCGGATATCAATTCGGCAACTTTGGTCGCGGCGTAAGGTGTTCCTTTCCTTGCTCCCTTAAAACCAAGAGCCCCGGACGAAGACCACGCGTAAATATCGCCCTTATTATCCGAAAGACTTATCACGGTATTGTTGTAGGAAGAATTTATGTAAATTCTTCCTTTCTCTAATTTCTTTTTTGAAATTTTAGCAAGCGCTCTAGACTTAAGCTCGTTATCGAGTCCCGCGCTCGCGCCCTTGGCTATACGTTTTTTCCCCATAATAATATATTTTTCTTATAACTATTTCTTATCAAGCTTTCTTCTACCCGACCCCATTGTTTTACGGACGTTACCTCTGCGGGTCCTGGAGTTGGTTTTTGTTCTTTGGCCTTTTACCGGCAAACTTTTGGCGTGTCTTGACCCGCGATAGCTTTGAACGTCTTTCAATCTTTTGATGTTGGCCGAAACTTCACGTCTAAGATCGCCCTCAACCACATAACGTCCCTCAATGGCTTTCCTAAGACCGGCTAATTCCTGGCTCGTCAGATCCGAAATACGCTTTAAAGGAGAGATGCCGGCTTCACGCACTATTTCTCGAGCTCGCGTCTTTCCAATGCCATATATATATAGAAGAGAAAATTCCACTATTTTATTTTCTGGTATTTCTACACCGGCAATTCTCATAAAATTTAAACTAAAATAACGCCTAACCCTGGCGCTGTTTATGCTTTGGGTTTTTGCAAATAACGCGGACACGACCCTTGCGTCTTATTATTTTGCAATCTGCGCATATTTTTTTTACAGACGAACGTACCTTCATGTATTTACATGCCTTTTAGAATTAAAAAATTTGAATATCAGGCAAGCATTAAAAATAAATCGGAGATCAAAATCTCTGCACGATCCGCCCTTTTGAGCGGTCATAATTATCAATTTCAAGCTTAACCCTGTCCCCGACCAAAACTTTTATATGATGCAACCTCATTTTACCCGATAAGTGAGTAAATACTTCGCCCTCGTCATTGTCGAGTAAAACCTTAAAAGTCGTATTAGGCAAAGCATTTATTACAACACCGGTCTTGACTTCTTTCCCCTGTTCTGGTTTGGTATTATTCATCCAAAATACTTATATTATTAATGATGAGAATAGTCTAAACGATAGTTAAAAATATGTCAATTTCTCCTAATAGGGCTATTGAAAAAATTGAATAAATGTCATATTTATATTAACCTTTTCTTTTTGGTCGGGAAAAAATGGCCACCATGAAGGAGAATAAACAATTTTAGCATCCTTTATAGCAGAATATCTTGAAAAAACTTCCATTCTTTGACCGCGCTTAGCTACCAAGAGATCGGAAATAAGGGAATCTTTATCAACCACCCATGCGGCATGAACCTGTCCTTTAACATTCAAAACCATGCTTTTATTATCAAAATTTATATCTTCAAGAATATAATTGAGGTCTTTTAAATTTACTATTTGGACCGCGCCTTCGGGCTCGGAGGTGAGATAGCGTTCATTTAATGACTTTTCTATTTCGGAATAACGTATGGCAAACCCTTCAAAACTTATGGTCATGCCCGCATTCAAAGTATCCGCGCGCTCACCCGTTTTGGCCGAAAAATTACTTTCTTTAACCACTACCCTAAAAGCATCTACGGGAATAATAAACCCTTCGGGTAACTGAGTTTTGACCCTGCCAAGTAAATTCTCGGAAAGGTTGGATTTAAGATCACTTTCCAATGTTTTAATGTCATCAGCGCTAACAACTTGAGCGGTCCCCCTAAATCCTCCGGACATGGGAGTTTTTGACCTGGCGTAAATTTTGTCATATTTATCACTCCCCTTAAAACCCGGAATAGTAAAATCGGAAAGTCCGATATTGTAATCTTCTCCGGCGTCATCCGCAAAAACCGTTACCTCTATTGAGGAGGGTTTAATCTCTCCTCCTTCAACTTTAGCGCCCGGCACCCGAATACTTTTCGCTATTCTATAAATTTTTCCGTCGGGAGTTTCAAAACGAGTGCGACGAACCAACACTTGTGGCTGGCTGTTGTAGGTATTAAAAATAACTATTTGCCCCGAAGCTTTCTCACTAATCTCCTCCAGGCCGGATGTTACTCTGGACATATTATTTTTTTCCTCAAGATATATCGTTTCGAGAGGAATAACGGAAGGATCCGAAAAAGCAGACCGCAAAGAAGCATCAACCAGAAAAAATTCCTGCCGAGGGATCACCTCTACGCTCACGCTTGATAAATAACCGAGGACAAATACCCCCGCCCCGATAAAAACCAAAGCCCCGGCAATTATAAAATATTTTTTAAAACGAAATTGAGATATTTTAAAGGGTTTCTCAACAAACGGACTTCGGGGAGATCTTGCGATAAAATTCTTTGAAGAGGCGGTCTTCCCAAAAGAGCTTTTGGCGGGAGGAGTCTTTTCTTTTTTAATTTCCGGCGCAGATTTAATAGACGCTTCTTTAGCGACAGTCGGCTTCTTTCTTATCACAACATCTGACATTATTCGTTTTTTAGTGTTCATATAACCCAAATTTTCTTTATATTCATAATATTTTTAATAAATAAATAAACCAACGATCAATCATGGATACCCACATCATAATGCAGTGTCGACAGGAAAAGTCCGGTGGTATCCGCGTCTCCCGCAAACAACTTACCCTCTCCGCGGATATAATTACGTAATACCTTGGGAGAAATGGTTTGCGGCTGAAAATTTTGCGCCTTATAAATTTTTTCTTTAAAATCTTCATTTTTGAATATTTGATTAAAAAAAGAAAATCGCGCTCCCTCGCCTATAAAAATTAATTTTGAGGGGAGGAATTTATGACTTGTTGCCTGTTTTACGATCTCGCTGAAATAATTTGACCATTCATCAATAGCGGAATTAATTACCTTCATTTTCATATCTTTCGCGGAATCGGCGAACTCCCCCCTATGAGCCAGATTCAAGATTGATAAAGCCTCTTCGGGCGAAATATTAAAAGCGCTCGAAAGACGACGTATAATGAAATTAATCCCCTTACCGAAAGAAAAGGTTTCCTCTATTACACCATCTCTTATTATCGTTACGTCGGTTATCTCGCCTCCCACATCAACTATCGTAAATCCCCTGCTCGTATCAAAAATATGTTTGGCGGCTCTAAAAAATATATAAGGAAATGAATGGAAGATTATATTATCCGTATGAAAAGCATCATGAAGCTGGTCTTGCGTCCTCAGGATCATATCCTTGAGAGAAAGACTTAAATAAACACTGAACACGGCGCTAATCGTTTTTTTACCGAAAAACTTTTCCACCTCATATCCATTCAAAAGAGTCCTCATTATTGAAATCTCGATTATTTCGGGATCATCAACGGGCGAGACAACTGAACGTCCGCGCGCGCCATGCACGAAAAGATCTTTTTCTTCGTCCAATATATTTTTAACAAGCTCACGATTTACCTCAAACGCATCCGGTCTTTCCATGTTTATCGTTCTTGTCTGTGAAAAAAACCACGGAGAAGACAATATCACAGTAATCCCGCTTATATGCAAATTATCATCAACAAGGCCGCGCAATTCTTTTATGCCATTTTTTATCGATCTGGAAATATTACTAAGATCAGGAGGAGAAGAAAAACTTTTGGGGAGAGTTAAAACTTTTATGACCTCCGGATGTTCCGCCACGTTTTTTTGGTCTCCGTCGGATTCTCCCATTAAAAGAGGATGATAAAGCAAACCGGTAACGCTGCCCGTTCCGATATTAATAGCTAAACGCGTATCTCTTTTTTTGGTTTTACCCCAAAACATTTTTTATAGTTCAATTACCGCTCTTATCCTACGCGTGCCCGCTCCGACGGATTCTTCTTTTATTATTTTAAATTTTCCGATCTCGGAAGTTTTTTTAACATGCGGACCTCCACATAACTCCTGAGAGTAAAAACCGCCCTTATTATCTTTTATAGAATAAACAAATACACGCGAAGGATACTTTTCTTTAAAAAAGGCAAAAGCGCCTTTTTTGATGGCATCTTCATATACCATCTCTTCCATTATAACAGAAAAGTCTTGACTAATCACGTTATTTATCTCCCGCTCAACTTTTTCGAGCTCCTCTGGGGTCATTTTCCTGGAAAAACTGAAGTCAAACCTCATTCGTTCCGGTGTTATGTCGGAACCCATTTGTTTTACCTCGCCCCCCAATACCGAGCGAAGCGCGGACTGAAGAAGATGAGTCGCGGTATGCAGGCGGGTTACCTTTTTAACCTCATCCTCTGTTGCCGCCTTCAATTCTCCGGTATCCAAAATAAGGCCGTGGCCGCCGAATTTCTTTTCCTGGCCTTTCCGGGAGACCTCCTGATGGCGCTTAAATTCCTTTTCAAAATCCCCATATTCAAGACTTATCGCCTTTTCTTGCGCGATTTCTTTAATAATTTCATAAGGAAGACCAAAAGTTTCGTAAAGGTAAAAAGCATCGGAAGCGGTGATATTCCCTTTTTCTTTTAATTTATTCAATTCGCTGACCCCCTTTTTAAGAGTTTTTGAAAATTTATCCCGTTCTTTTGTAAATTCCGCCTCAATCGCGTCTTTCGAACGGATAAGTTCCGGATAAACTTCGCTATATTCATCAATAATTAAATTTATTACGAAATTAAAAATATACGGATCTATTTTATGCATATTTTCATAGACCAGTGATCTACGGACAAGCCGTCGCAAAATATAACCCGCCTCTTTATTTGAGGGAAGAACGCCTTCGGCAAGCAAAAAAATGCTTCCACGCAAATGATCGGCCAGTATCCTTTTTACACGATCAGTTAATTCGGCTGGGAGCGCCTTAATTGTTAAAGCAAAAAGATCGGTGTCAAAAATAGTCGGCACGTTCTGTACGATCATTGCCAAGCGCTCAAAACCCATTCCGGTATCAACTCCCGGAGTTTTTAGAGGCTCTAATTTTTTGCCGGAAACACCCGAAAGCAATTCTTCACGCGAACCAGGAAAAAAATATTCGTTAAAAACGATATTCCAGATCTCAACATCCTTTCCGGAGGCATTTCGGCAATAAATTTCCGTTGTTGGCCCGCAAGGACCCCCATTTCCCGTAGGACCCCAAAATACATCATCCATCCCCTCCTCGCGCACATCAGATACTCCAAGCGCCTTCCATATTTCTCTAGACTCTTCGTCCGTCGGGATAATAAATGATCTTTCTTTGGCTGAAAAAATAGTAACGTACGAGATAGGAAGGTTTAATTCTTTTGTAATAAAATCATAGGCATATTTTATTGCTTCTTTTTTAAAATAACCCCCATTGGGCGAGACCGGCTCACCCGGCTTATAGCCAAAACTAAAATTCCCGAGCATCTCAAAAAAAGTAAGATGGGATTCATCACCAACCTCGTCAATATCCGACGTTCTGAAAGATTTTTGGATTGATGCCGTTCTTTTTGACTTAAAATCTTTAACCGGGTCAGCCTCACCTGTATAGTACGGCTTAAATTGCTGAACACCGGCCGTTGTCAGAAGAACCGAAGGATCATCCGGCAAAAGAGAAGATGAAGGAACAACGGCATGCCCGCGTTTTTTAAAAAAATCAAGGAAAATTTTACGAAGTTCTTTTGAGGTCATAATAATATTAATTAAAACAGAAATTGAGCCTAATTTAAAGGAATTAACGAACTATCACGCCCCCGCCAAGCATTTCACCGTCCTTATAAAATACAGCCGACTGACCCGTCGTCACCGCGCGCTGGGGATCTTTGAATTTAACCAAGATATTTGAACCTTTTTTGGTTATCCTGGCCTTATGAGGAGTTTGCCTGTATCTGATCATAACATTTATATCCAAAGGAAGTTTAGGAGGAGCGCCCAATATCCAATTCACGTCCGTTAGCGTAGTCTCATTTTTAAATAAACTGCCATCATACGGGCCCTCGGCCACGATTAGTTTATTTTCTTTAATATTTTTGTCGGCAACATAATAGGGAATACCCCCTCCTATACCTATACCCTTACGCTGTCCGATAGTATAAAATTCGACCCCATCATGCTCCCCTATCTTTTTACCGGAAACGGTAATTATCTCTCCTTTTCTCTGGGGTAAAACATTCCGCAAAAAATCAGAAAAATCAACATCACCCACAAAACAAAGCCCCTGGGAATCTTTTTTTTTGGAAGTGGCCAACCCGAGTCCTTCGGCTATCTTACGGACATCTTTTTTTATATAGTCACCTATCGGAAAAAAACAACTTTTAAGCTGGTCTTGTGTTAATGTCCAAAGGAAATATGATTGATCTTTACCCGAGTCTATCGCGCGATGCAAGGTCACCTTTCCATCTGGTGTCCGTAAAGATCTAACATAATGTCCGGTAGCAATAAATTCCGCCCCCAACTCCAATGCTTTTTTCAAAAAAATTCCAAATTTAATCTCTTTATTGCACATCACGTCAGGATTGGGAGTTTCTCCCGATAAATATCTATCTACCATATAGCCAAAAACCTTTCCCCGATATTCTTCTTCAAAATCAAAAACATAGAATGGAATACCGAGTTTTGCCGCAACAAGTCGCGCGTCTTCCGCGTCCCTCTCGCTCGTACAATAACTCCCCTCCGACCAGCATTTCATGTGCGCGCCAACCACGTCGAAATTTCCGCTATTAACCAAAAGAGCAGCGGCCACGCTTGAATCAACTCCTCCCGACATTGCTATAAAAACCTTAGGTTTCTTTCCCATAGAAAATTATTTTAACACAAATCCTACTTTTTTAAAAGAGTAGAAGGTAATGTGCAAGCACATATGGCAGTTTTTTTATCCATGTCCACTAAACGAGGCGCACTTCGGAGAATGTTGGGGTAGATGGTATTTCTTTAAAAACTGGGCCTCTTCGATCCGGACCATAAAAAAAATACCCGAGAATTTTAATACAAATACTTGGCTTTATTTAATTTATGCTCCTCAAAAGTTTCGGCATAATGAGCTTTACCCTGTTTGTCGTGCAAATAATACCAATAAGACGAATCTTGAGGATATACAGCCGAATTTATGGCATCAAGACCCGGATTTGAGATGGGTCCCGAAGGAAGGCCAGCGTACTTATAAGTATTATAAGGAGAATCGAATTCCAGATCATCAAGAGTAAGGGGCGTATTTTTATCCAATACATACACAATAGTAGCGTCTGCTTGAAGTGGCATGCCGATTTCAAGTCTTTTCCACAGAATACCGGAAATTATCCTGCCGTCTTCTCCATCGAATGCTTCTTTTTCTAAAATTGAGGCCAAAATAATCACCTCAAAAACCCCCTTGCCTCTTCTCACCATCTCCTCTCTCGTCTCGAGAGAAATTTTTTGGTCAAAATTGTGCAACATTACTTTTATCGCGTCAATGGGAGAAATAGACGGCGGGAAAAAATAAGTATCCGGGAAAAGATATCCTTCAAGGGTCGCGTGTTCCGGCTTATCGGAAAGCAATATAAACTGTTGCTCTAGGTTTTTGGTAATGGTAGGTTTATTTTGCCAATCCCCTACCGCGGAAAATCCGGTAAGACGCAAAAAATCGACGGCCGAAAATATACGCCACTTTTCAAAAATAGCTCCAATTTTGTTAAGTGTTTCGCCCTCACGAATAGTAACCGGCAAAAGATCGGCGCTCGATGACGTATCGGTAAGGCGCCCGGCCATCTCCATTAAAGAAAATGGCTCTTTAAAGTAATAAACGCCAGCCTTAACACTCTTTTCTCCGTAAAAAAAAGCCACTACTACATTAAAAAGAGAAGGAGAACGTATGATCCCATCCCTATAGAGATCCCCTGATATTTCCTTTAGAGGTTCTCCTTTTTTTATTTCAAAAACCTCCCCTGAAGGGAATTTTGTTGGTGGGACATATAAAGAATAAAGGACAAGAAAAATAATAAAAAAAAAGAGTCCCGCCACAAAAGATGCTAATCTTAATTTTCCGGAAAAATTTATCATATTTACAAATACGGCACAAAAACAAACCCTGGGTACTCTTCTCGGTCGAACTTATCCCCTTTTTTTGTGAATTTCCAAACAGAGGAATCTATAGGAGCGACGATTATCCCTCCATCTTTGAGTTTTTTAGACCATGACTCCGGAATACAATTAATAATATCTTTGTCTTTACAATTTATAAAAGCCGCGGCAATAATCTTATCGAACACGACACTTTCCGGTAATTTATCGGAGGCGCTTTGGGTAAACCACCTAACGGTTCCTTTTTTCAAAAGATCGTATTTTGAGACATTTTCCTGCCCAAAGCGGGAAATCGCCGGTTGGAGCTCAACGGCATAAACCACGCCTTTAGCCCCGCCCTCGCTTACGACGCAGGCCAAAATAGAGCTCTGCCACCCGGAACCGGAGCCCACATCCATGATAATGTCGCCTTTTTGGGGGTCTAAGAGCTCAAGCATAAAAGCTACGGTATAGGGCTGAGAAATTGTTTGCCCTTCCCCGATAGGCAGTGCTTCGTCATTATACGCCGCCCCTCGCAATATCTGCGGGACAAAATCTTTTCGGTCAATCGCCAAAAAAGCATTAATAAGAGATGGGGTTTTTAACACCCCGGCATCCGTAAGACTTTTCACCAAATCTTTCATTTTCTAAATATATCAAAATTATTGGGTTTTAACCATTAAAAACAACTCAAAATTCTAAATCCTAATATATAAATAATATTAAAGCCCAAATTTTTAAATCCGAAACCGGGTTTTAATTTTTGAATTTTAATTATTAAAACTTGTTTAGTGTTTAGAGTTTAAGGTCTAAATATTTCCCACTAAAAAAAGACGGTTATTCGCCGTCTTTTTATTTATTTTATTAATCCGGTCGTCTCAAGACACATTCCTCGTCTATTCTGGAATGAAGCGCTATTTCTTCTTCGTTATGCTCACGAGTCAAATGATCCCACGGAATATATTTATTCGTCACTCCGCATACGCGACCCAAAGAATTTATACTTACACTTACTATCCAGATACCGACCTGATGCCACAATTCCTTTGCTCTTTCAAATCCGGTTGATTTCTGCAGACACGGAACCAAATAGAACGCTACACCGGCATGAATGGCTGATACACAGGTGTGCATGTTGCCGATAGCTCTTATGTGAGGTTTTATATTTTGCCCCAAACCTCCGGCAGACCCCCCGAGAGCGGAGCCACCATTTTGCATATTGCTCTTTATCAAGTCCAGTTTATTTCTGGTCACCATAGTAAAACTTCCCAAACGCTTGGTAAGGGCGTTTATCGGACCGTATGTCTTCTTCTGAGTCTGTCCTTTATAAGGATGGGCAAGTTCTACGATTATTCCGTTGACTTCATAATAAGGGTGCGCGGGTAAAACAAAAGTAAAGTTTTTCTTCTGCTTCTCGTAAACAAGAGCCTTGTACACGGACCACATGGGATTGTGCCCCACAGCTATCCATGTCGGCGCCTCATGATTACCGTCGCGAAAAGCCGTAGGAACTTCGATGTTTTCAAGAATACTTACGGCAAGAGCTTCCTGGCCGTCTATATTGTTTATTCTGTTCTCACCACGATCTTGACCCCTAAAAACACGCATGCCGTTCAAAATATCTCCGGCAACGATCACGGAGTCAACTCCCTCTTTTTTGGCGACCGCGCCTATTGTTTTGATAAGATGGACCTGGGAGTCTCTCGCGCCAAGCTGAAAATCTCCCGTCAAAAGGAACTTCGATGTAGCGACAGAACGTGATTCGTGATCGCTCGTCGAAATTACATGGAACTCCGAACGAGGGTTTAACACAAGAAAATAATACCCTTTTCTTTCTTCTATCTGATGACCTTCTTTGCAAAGCCCGGTAATGATTTTTTTTACGGTCTTATGATCGGTCTTAAGTTGACGCCCGATAAATCCTTCGGAGCGCGAAGAGAACCTTAAAAGTTCAAGAAGTTGATTTTTCATATCATCGGAGGATGTGTTTTTCTTGACCATAATTTCTCCTTTAATAACCCGGAATCCTGATATATTCGGTCAGATCCTCAAAGTGATACTCGACGTCTTCAAGAATAACCTTGTCGGTATCCGGATCAAAAGGAATATGGAGCCACACAAAACCGAAGTTAGGCGCGCCTTCGGCGGTATTGTCCTTATAATAAGTGTTCAATACCGGCAAAGATATAAGACGGATACCAGCATATTGACCGAAATCAACAGCGCTCCCGTCTCCGGCGACCACAATCAGCTCAGGAACGCTTTTCAGCCCATATTGGCGGACCAGAAGCTCGGCATCGGCCATTATGGCGTCAGCGGTATTCTGGGCTCTGGCACCCTTTGTGTACGAACCGCGATAAGTGCCCTTTAAAGAATTGGTGACCATAAGAGTAATGTTTTTGACCGGGAAAAAAGCGAACTTATTCCCGGAAATCTTGAGATCATGGTCCCGTTTATCGCAAATGGACTTGATGATGTTAATGCCATCCTTCACAAAAGTACGCTCCTCGCCTCCGGCAATAAAATGGGTCTTAAATCGCCGAAGTTTCTTCGGATCAAGCGGTGAAGGAGGATTCTTAAAATCCGGCCAGCATTTCACGAAATAATCCCGCTCGGCCTCCCACGGAAGAGTAGGAAGAGCGGAAGATATAAGGTTTTTCTCATCATTCAAAAACTCAATATCTTTTTTTGTAAGATCATCATCCCCATAAAGATTTTTTATTTGTGAAAGACGCTCATATTTATCGAGTTTTGATTCTATCTGCTTTCTCTCGCGCACGCTTGCAAAATCAAGAAAAGTTTCTTCTCGTTTTGCCGGGGTTATTTTTCCAAAAACCGCGCCCCCCAAATGCACCATAAAATTAAGACCACTTTTTCTTCCGTGATGAGCATGCTCTTCCTGCCCAAGCGTATAATAAATAGTATATAGCACATCCATTTGCTGCCACTTGCTACCAATCAGCGTCCCGTAAAGGAACCCGACATTAACCCACGACCGGTACAGATCAACTTCAGGAGTATTCTGATATTCAGAATCATACTCATGAACCAATCTGACTATAGGATTGTCGGAATTATTCCCGGAGAACTGGAAACGGCACTTGGTTTCTTGCTGGATCATCTCAAATACTCTGTAGACATCTTCTCTCGAAATACCGAAAGTATCCGAAAGCTGATGAACGGGAATGGGGCCTGAAAGCAGGTGTTCAAAAATTTTTCTTTGTATAGTTTTCCCCAGCTTAAACTTAGGAGAATCCACCACGGCTTTATTTTCGGACCCGTTACGCTTAAGATTATATTTCTTTAAAGCCCGGCATATCGCCATATCGGACGGAGAAACCCCGCTCTTTTCTTTTACAAGATCCCTGATCTTATCGAATGGCTCGTCTTTTATCGGCTCAAGAAAGCTTTTGCCGCCCAATTTATCCCACAACACGGTTTTGCGCTTATTTTTGTTTTTTTTAGACAAATCTGCTTCCTCCCTTCGGGTTGTGTTATTCCTATTTCAAATTTCAAAGAATCAGCGAATATCTCTAATTAAATTTTATCAGATTAATATATGCACACCCAATAAAATACCAACTACGACACAAAATAAAAAAAAATGAAGACTAAAATACCCCTATCTCTTTTAAAAAATCAACAATAAAATTAAAAAATATATGAATTTAATTATTGATTTGGTTTGTCTATTAAAAAAGACGTCAATCCGCCCAAAAAAATACATTAGCCTTTAAACCTGCCGTTCTCTATAATTAACTCATGTCATTCGTCCATCTACATACTCACAGCCATTACAGCCTTCTTGATGGACTAGCAAAGATAAATGAATTGGTAGAAGAGGCGCATCGCCTTGGGATGCCGGCTTTGGCTCTTACCGATCACGGAAATCTCTACGGCGCTATAGAATTTTATAAAAAATCGGTCTCAAAAGGCATAAAACCGATAATCGGGGTTGAAGTTTATGTAGCCCAAAGGGATATTGCCGACAAAACAGCGGGGATTGACGACAAACGCTACCATTTAACGCTTCTTGCTGAAACCAACGAAGGATACAAAAATCTCTTAAAACTGGTAACAACTTCCCACCTTGAAGGTTTTTATTACAAACCGCGCGTCGATAAAAAATTACTCAAAGAACACGCTAAAGGACTTATCGCGCTTTCGGGGTGCGTGTCGGGCGAAATACCCAGAGCTCTCGGCGACAAAAAGACGGACCGCGCAAAAGCCCTCGTAAATGAATATCGGGAAATATTCGGAAAAAATAATTTTTTTATTGAAATTTCCCATCACCCCAATGTCCCAAACCACAATGAGACCCAAAAAAGGCTTAAAGCCCTCGCCGAAGAAATGGGCGTCCCATTAGTCGCGACGCAAGATATACACTATCTCAAAAAAGAAGACTCCTCGGCCCAAGACATTCTTCTCGCTATACAAACCAATACTAAGGTTGGCGATAGTGACCGCATGACGATGAAAAATGATGATTTCTCTTTGTTGTCCACTGAAGAGATGAAAAGTATTTTTTCCGATACTCCGGATGCGATAAAAAATACGGTCGCAATCGCAGACCGAGTTGACGTCAAACTGGAACTTGGAAAAATAAAACTTCCGTTTTTTGAAGTACCCGAAGGGTTTAATGCCGACACCTACATCGAAAAACTCGCTTGGGAAGGATTAAAAAAAAGATTCGGAGACGATCCTTCGGAAGAAGTAAAAAAAAGACTGGAGTATGAAATAGATGTTATCAAAAAAACCGGATTCTCCTCCTACCTCCTGATAGTCCAGGATTTTGTTAATTGGGCAAAATCGAACGGTATAGTTGTAGGACCGGGCCGGGGTTCGGCCGCGGGATCGCTTCTTTCTTATTCGCTGAACATAACCAACATAGATCCGGTCCGACACAATCTTCTTTTCGAAAGATTTATGAACCCGGAAAGAGTAAGCCCACCCGACATAGATATAGATTTCGCCGACACCAGAAGAGACGAGGTTATTGAATACGCCTCACAAAAATATGGCCGAGACCACGTCGCGCAAATAATAACCTTCGGAACGATGGCGGCGCGCGCCGCGGTGCGCGATGCCGGAAGAGCAACCGGATTTCCCTATTCATTTTGCGACGAAATAGCAAAGATGATCCCGTTCGGTAATAATCTTGAGGAGGCTTTGGAATCAAACCCTGACCTGAAAACTTCATACGACTCTAACGCCGACACAAAAAAATTGATCGATTCGGCCCGCAAACTCGAAGGAGTCGCGCGACACGCCTCAGTACACGCGTGCGGTGTCGTGATCTCTAAAGACCCGCTAAACGAAACGATACCGCTTCAATATGCCGTCTCCAGAGACCCTTCGGTCGAAGGAGAAAAAACCATAGTCACTCAATACGAAATGCATGCCATTGAAGACCTCGGTCTTTTAAAAATGGATTTTTTGGGCCTTAAAAACCTAAGCACAATCGAGAGCACGCTTAATCTTATAAAAAAACGGACCGGCCTTGATATAAATATAGACACAATCCCCCTTGACGATGAATCTGTTTTTGCTCTTCTCTCGGAAGGAAAAACAGTAGGCGTTTTTCAATTAGAGGGAGGAGGGATGACGAGATATTTGGTTGAGTTGGGACCGACGAGATTTGAAGATATAATAGCCATGGTCGCCCTTTTCCGTCCGGGACCGATGGAACTTATCCCGCGCTATATCGAAAGAAAACACGGACGCGAACCGATATCGTATCTCCACCCTAAATTAAAAAATATTTTAGAACCGACTTACGGAGTCATCACCTACCAGGAACAGCTTATGCAGATCGCGCAAGAAATGGCCGGATTTTCTTTGGGCGAGGCGGACCTCATCAGAAAAGCGGTCGGCAAAAAGATAAAAAAACTTCTTGACGAACAGTCCGAAAAATTTATTCAAGGCGTGGAGAAAACAATGGGCTCAAAAACCCTCGGAAACAAACTATGGAAATTCGTGGAACCTTTTGCCCGCTACGGCTTCAACAAGGCCCACTCCGCGGGATACGCGCTCGTAGCTTACCAAACCGCTTATTTAAAAACCCATTTCCCGGTAGAATTTTTAACATCACTTTTAAATTCTGACGAAAAAGACGTCGACCGGATAAATTTTCTGGTAAAAGAGGCCAACGCCCTTGGAATGCAAGTCCTCGCGCCCGACATAAATATGTCCGATGCCGGATTTTCTCCCCAACCACAAACGGAAGGGAGTTTGGGCGTGATTCGTTTTGGTTTAAGAACAATAAAAAATGTCGGCGCGAACGTAGTTGATATGATTATTAATGAAAGAAAAACCAACGGACCATACCGCACCCTTGCTGAACTTTTGGAGCGCCTGCCCACCAAAGATATCAATAAAAAATCGCTTGAAGCTCTGATAAAATCAGGAGCCATGGACGCTTTAGGAGAACGTAACCAGATGCTTGAGAATATGGAAAATATTCTTCTTTTCCATAAAGAGGCAAGTCGCATCAAATCGCAGAACCAAAACTCCCTTTTTGGATCGGGGTCCGTTAAAACATATATCCCATCGCTTAAATTAAATGAAGCGCAACCCGCGAAAAATGAAGAGCGTCTGCGTTGGGAAAAAGAATTGCTCGGCTTGTATATTTCGGGACATCCTTTAGATAAATATAAAAAGCTTCTTTTATCAAAAACCATCAATATAAAAAAAGCCAAAAAATTAAGTGATGAGACCCCGGTCATACTCGGAGGTATCGTTGAGAATATTAAAAAAATCATAACCAAAAAGGGAGAACCGATGGCATTCATGCGCCTTTTAGATTTGGAAGACTCAATAGAAGTCGTTATTTTCCCCAGAACTCTTAAAGTATATTCCGAGTTCATAGCCGAAGAGTCGGGCGTTGTTGTTAAAGGAAAAATGTCTTTCCGCAACAATCAGCCAAGCATTATCGCGGATGCTCTTAAGTTTTTGCCCGGCTAAATCCAGGTTACACCGGGGAACTATGCTAAAAAGACCTTAAAAATCCATTCAGAGAATTCCTCTGATTTCTTTTTATTAAAACGAAGCTAAATTGTTTGGGGTTTAAAATTTACTAAATATGTGATTAAATAAAACCATGACGAAACCCCGAGAAAAACAAAAAAAAGAAGATAATATCCGACATTCCCTTTCCCATCTTTTGGCTATGGCCGTACTTAAAAAATTTCCCAAAGCAAAACTCGGGATAGGGCCGATAATAGAAAACGGATTTTATTATGATTTTTTACTTCCCAAAAGCATCTCGCCGGACGATCTTCGGGACTTCGAAAAAGAAATGCGCGCCACCATAAAAAAAAACCTGCCGTTTAAAGGCAAAAAAATAACTCCAAGAGAGGCAAAAAAAATGTTCTCCGCCGGATGCGGACCAGCCTTTGGCTGGGGCGGAAAAGACCAGGAATTCAAACTGGACCTTATAAAAGAATACGTAAAATCAAAAAAACAACTGACCGTTTATGAGTCCGGTGATTTTTCGGACCTATGCAAAGGAGGACACGTCAAAAAAACCTCCGAAATAGATCCTGACGCTTTTAAGTTGACTAAAATAGCAAGCGCCTACTGGCGGGGAGACGAAAAAAATCCACAACTTACAAGAATCTACGGAGTGGCTTTTGAAACAAAAAACGAACTTGACGATTACATCAAACTTTCCGAAGAAATAGAAAAAAGAGACCATCGGGTTCTCGGCGAAAGACTGGAGCTTTTCATGTTCTCGGATGTCGCGCCCGGCGCGCCTATTTGGTTGCCGAACGGAATGATAATTTTCAGAGAGCTCGAAAAACTTTGGCGAAATATCCATGACGATGCCGGGTACAAAGAAATATCCACCCCCATACTTGTCAAAGCCGACCTCTTCCGCCGCTCCGGACACTGGGATTATTACCGCGAAAATATGTTCTATTTTGACATTGATAAAGAAACCTATGTTCTCAAACCAATGAACTGCCCCGAGGCAACATTGGTCTATTCCGATAAACTCCGCAGTTACCGCGATCTTCCCATGCGTCTTTCGGAGATAGGGCGTCTGCATCGGAATGAACTTTCGGGGACTCTCGGCGGACTTTTCAGGGTCAGACAGCTAACTATGGATGATGCCCATATTTTCTCTCGCCCCGACCAGATACAAGAAGAAATAGACGGAGTGCTTAAGCTGATAGATGATTTTTATAAAAAATTCAATTTTCCGGCTAAATTTCGTTTAGCCACAAAACCGAAAAAGGCCATGGGCTCCCCTAAGCTCTGGAAGCTCGCGGAAAACGCTTTGGCGGACGCCATGAGATCCAAGAAAATTGATTTTGAAATTCTTAAAGGCGAAGGAGCGTTTTATGGTCCGAAGATACATTACGACGTAAAAGACGCCCTCGGACGGGAATGGACTCTCGCGACGATACAAGTGGATTTCCAGACACCCGAACGTTTTGATCTTACATATATAACCGATCAAGGCAAAAAAGAAAGGCCGGTCATGATACACCGGGCGATATTCGGTTCGTTCGAAAGATTCATCGGCGTATTAATAGAACATTTCGCGGGAGCCCTTCCGTTGTGGCTCTCCCCCATTCAGGTTGAAATTCTTTCCATAAGCGATTCTTCTAAAAACTACGCGGTTGAAATTCTCCACGAATTGAAAAATAAGGGTTTGAGGGTTTCGGCGGACCTAAGACCGGAGACGATAGGCAAAAAGATCCGCGAGGCTGAAATGAGGAAAACTCCTTATTTAATAATTCTTGGCGAGCGCGAAGCATCACAAAGAAAAATTTCCGTCCGTCAAAGAGGCTCCGGAGACAAGGGGCAGATGACTTTGGCCGATCTCACTGATATAATAAAAAAAGAAATCGAATAGAATCCATGAAATTCGCGAGAAATTATAATTAACTGATTTTTGCGTATGAAAAAATTTATAAAGTTTTTTGTCGTTTCAATAATGATACTGCCGTTCGCGCTCTCGGGGGAGACCACCTCAAATTATGGAGAAACCTCTGTCGGCTCCGTGGCCGTAACCGCGGTACCCGCAACCCCCGCCACGCCTAAAAGCGTGACTCTTTTTCCGTCTCCTTTGTCGGCAGGAGCAACCGGAAGTTCGGTCACCGATCTTCAAACCATGCTAAAAACAGACCCCAATATCTACCCGGAGGGTCTCGTCACCGGATATTACGGCCAACTTACTGAATCTGCCGTAAAAAGACTTCAGCAAAAATATGGAATACCGGTGACCGGAGTAATTGATCAAGACACCATCCAGGTGATTTACCCAACGTCATTAAGTCTCGCAATAATATCGCCTAACGGAGGCGAAGTATGGGATAAGAACAGGATACAGACCATTCTTTGGAAATCATCAGTATCACCAATAACCACTCTTAAACACTCCACTCCCGTCACTACGCCGGGCGCGACTAACGGGTCGGCACCCGCGACTACCGTAATGCCCGAGCCCGCCCCGCCTATCGTCCGCCCATTCTTTACGCAGGTATCCTTAACCCTTATTAAAGATTCAAATCCTAACTTGAAATATCATATCGGAACAGCTGACGTTTACCAATCAAGCTATTCCTGGAAAATACCGGCATTCATCCCCGAAGCAAAAGACTATCGCGTCCGGATAAGCGCGGGAGGCGAAGTGCCGTGTTTATACAGAATGGAAGCGCAAGGAACAACACAGAATAGCATGATAGCCCCTCATCCATGCCCGATGGCTTATCCTCAACATTCCGCGTCAGACACAAGTGACGCAACTTTTGCTATCACCGGAACCGGCAACGGAGGAGGAACCGACCCCGAAGTTGTCGCCAAAATGAAAGCCGTTATTACCGAGATGGAACAGACGCTGAATAACCTATTGAAGCAAATTCAGTCTTTAAAATCACTGCTTGGCAATCTTTAAAATCCAAAAACAAAAACCGCCCCGCTTCAAACGAGGCGGTTTTTTTGTTATACTCTAAAAAGTATGGATAATAAAATCAAATTAATAGTAATTTTAGGGCCAACCTCGTCCGGAAAAACCGGCCTATCGATTAAGCTTGCCAAAAAATTCAAAGGCGAGATTATTTCGGCCGATTCCCGACAAGTTTATAAGGGGCTTAATCTTGCTTCAGGAAAAGTAACCAAAAAAGAAATGGCCGGCATCCCTCATTATTGTCTGGATGTCTCCTCCGTTAAAAAAAGGTACGCATCACAAGAATTCAAAAAATGCGCGGATGTCGCGATAAAAAAAATACTCTCAAAAAATAAAATTCCATTCATAGTCGGAGGAACCGCTTTTTACATAAAAGCATTGACCGGAGAAATAATAGCGCCGGAGGCGCCCCCTAACCCAGAATTAAGAGAAAAACTGGAAAAAAAAACGACGGGCGAACTTTTTATAATGCTCGAAAAATTAGACCGTAGGAGGGCGGGCACGATAGAGCGGTTTAACAAACGCCGTCTTATTCGGGCAATAGAAATAATAAAATATACGGGAAAACCGGTACCCGAAAGAACTGACAAAACCAACGATAAAAACGTACTATATTTGGGTATAAAAAGAACTAAAAAAGAGCTTAAAAAAAGGATAGAATCGCGCCTCGCCGAACGCCTGTCACAAGGGATGATAAAAGAGATATTAAATTTCCACGAGAGCGGTGTCTCATGGAAACGCCTAGAGGAGCTCGGCCTTGAGCCGAGATGGGTATCGTCTTATCTGAAAAAAAAGATCTCAAAAGAAGAAGTGGAAAGGCGCATCATCCGCGACTCGCTCCTCTTGGCGCGCCACCAAATGTCCTGGTGGGGCCGGGACCGACGAATACATTGGATAAAAAATCAAACCCAAGCCGAGCGCCTCATTATAAAGTTCCTGAAATAAAAGAATCCTTGAATAAATTCAAGGATTTATTCAAGGATTCTTTTTTTAAACTATTCCACCATTCCCTCCTTCGCTTCCGCCGACGCTTCAGCCCGGGGCTGATCCGCCTTCGGCGGAAAAGCTTTGGCGGACAAGAAAGCTACGGATGGGCAAGCGTGCGCCTGTCCGCCTTTTCCGCCAGAGGCGGATCAACCTCTGGCTGGAGCGGAAATTAGATATATAAATTATAAATATAATTCTTACCCCGAGATCAGTTTATTTAAAATTTTTTCGATAAGTTCGCGCAAAACCTGCGGATTTGCGCTTCCTTTAGTTTCTCTCATTGCCTGACCAACCAAAAACTGTACGGCATTCCCCTTTCCCTTTTTATAATCGGCGACTGCTCCGGGATGTCCGGCTATAATATCATTTACCGTTTTTTCAAGCTGACCGGTATCACTTATCTGCTCCAATCCCTTTTCCTTAACTATTTGCGACGGATCGCCTCCGGACTCAACCATGATCCTTAATACATCCTTGGCCACGCGCGATGAAATTTCATTTTTATAGACCATCTTAATGAGTTCGGCAAAATTTTCGGGCGTTACCAAAAGCTCCCCGAACGAAAGCAGTTTTTCTTTGACCAGCCCCTGGAGGTCCGAGGAAAGATAATTGATGGTCAGCTTTCGTAAATTTTCCTTATTTTCCTCCGGCGCCCATTCAAAAACTTCGGAAACCGCCCTCTCTATAAAATTCATAAGATCGGCGTCGTCAATCGCCATGATCAATACTTCTCCCGAAAGATTATATTCCCGAGAAAGCCTCTCTCTTTTTTGGTGCGGAAGTTCCGGAATTTCATGCGTCATCTCGTCTATCGGAAACATTTTATGGGGATAGACCGGCGGAAGATCCGGCTCCGGAAAATATCTATAATCATCGGCTTCTTCTTTTAAACGCTGTGAAAAAGTTTTTTGCTTTATATCATCCCACCCGCGGGTCTCCTGTTTTACCTCGCCCTTCTCATCTAAAATTCCGCTCTGGCGTTCTATTTCATAGGCAATAGCCCTTTCAAGCGAGCGGAAAGAATTTATGTTTTTTACTTCGGTTTTAGTTCCTAAATTTTTTGGTCCAAAATCCTCTTTGAATTCCAAAACCCTCTTGTCGTGCTCCGCCTCGGGAAGCAAACTAATATTCGCTTCAAGACGAAGATGGCCTTTTTCCATGTCTGCGTCAGAAACGTTTAATGTCTTAAGCAAGCGACGGAACTCTTCGGCAAATTCACGCGCCTCCGTCGCCGAATGCATGTCGGGTTCGGTGACCATTTCCATCAAAGGAACCCCCGCACGGTTATAATCAACAAGACTCGACTTGCCGTCATCGGAATGAACGAGCTTACCGGCGTCTTCTTCAAGGTGGATATGATTTATTCTGACGGTGATTCCGGAGAAAGGAAGCAACAAAGACCCGCCGATCGCAAGCGGATGCTTGTATTGGGAAATTTGATAACCTTTGGGCAAATCGGGATAAAAATAATTCTTGCGGTCAAATTGGGAATATTCCGGAATATTCCCTCCCAAAGCAAGCCCCGCCTTAATAATATGTTTTATCGCTTCTTTGTTAGCGACCGGAAGAGTCCCCGGATGGCCCATGCAAATAGGACACACATTAACGTTGGGGTGCTTTTCATCCGGATCATTTTTTGATCCGCAAAACATCTTAGTTTTAGTTTTCAGTTCGGCATGTATTTCCAGGCCGATAGTGGGCTTGTACCTCATGCAACAATATTATATCATAATTTAATGCTTTCCTATAACGATCTGCAAAAAGGCGTGGGTTTCATTTTGGACGGAGATCCGTACGAAATTTTGGAGTCAAATTTCGTCAGGATGCAGCAAAGAAAACCGGTCATGCAGGCAAAAATAAGAAACCTCATATCGGGAAAAGTTGTTTCAAAAACCTTCCACCAAAGCGACTCTTTCGTGGAAGCCGAATTGCAAAAGCAAGAAGCGCTTTTTGTTTACTCTCATCGGAATGAATATGTATTCCGACATCCCGCGGACGCGAAAGAGCGTTTTTCTCTTTCTGAAGATGTTGTGGGCGAACAGGGCAAGTTTTTAAAAGAAGGAATCTTGGTGACGATCTATTCGTTTAAAGAAAAACACATCAATATATCTCTTCCCATAAAAATAGAATATAGAGTCAAAGAAGCTCCCCCAGGAATAAAAGGAGACACCGCTACCGGCGGAACAAAAACCATCACTCTTGAGAACGGACTTAAAATAAACGTACCCATGTTCATAAACGAAGGCGACATTATCCGTGTAAACACCGGAACAGGAGAATACGCGGAAAGAGTTGAAAAGAAATAAATTTTTCTTTTAAAAAAAATTGGTTTTTATAATTTTTTTTTGCCAAAATCGACCTAGCCCGTACCGGTACGGCCAAGGAATCAGCCTTCAGCTGAAAGGAGAGGGGTTTTAGGTTCCCGCCAGAAGCGGCCTAACCCGTGCCAGTACGGCCGAGGGATCATATTAAACGTGGCGTTTTCTGCGGGGTAAAAAAACTTGATTTTAAATACTTACAATCTATATACGATCGTAAATAGATTGTAAGTTGGTTTTGAGTTGGTTTTAAGTTGGTTTGTTTGGCGTGATTATCTTATTTTTGCTTTTCTTAATTTTATTTAATTGTGTTCCATTTTTACGCCAAAGACTTGCTACTTCTTGGGCCTAATGCTCACCGGCCTCCGGCTGGAGTTGAAACCTTATCTATCTTCTGACATTTTGGGCAAAAAGTTGTCCCTCGCCCGGCAATAACGGCCCGGCTGACGGGATTTTTGCACCTAAAACAATTTTTTTTCCCTCTGCCGTAAATACGGCGGACTTTCTCATAACCGCCCTCTTTCCCGTCGGGATGGGCCCAATCACGGAGAGTCGTGCCTCCGGCTTTAATGATGTTATGGATCACGCGCCTAATATCCGAATAAAGTTTGCGAATTTGAGCTTTGCTCATTTTTTTTATTTCTGTTTCCGGGTGTAATTTGGAATACCATAATGCTTCATCGGCAATAATATTCCCTATCCCCGAAACTATCTTTTGATCCAATAAAAGAGACTTGATCTTTCCCTTTCTTTTTTTTAACCGCTCCAAAAAAACGCGAAAAGTAACTTCCAACATATCCGGTCCAAGAAAACCTAAATAAGGATCTTGCTTAAGTTCATCCGGACCCCCATACCAAATGACCCCGAATTTTCTCGGGTCCCTAAACAATATCTTTTTCCCGCCCTTCAAAAAAACAATAGCGCGAGTGGAGGTATCTTTAAACTTTTTAACATCTTCGGCCAGTATCAATCTGCCCGACATGCGAAAGTGAAATGCCAGATTTTTTTTGTCTCGTCCGGAAAGACCCAAAAAAAGAACCTTACCCCTGCGTTCAATTGAGATTATTTTACGCCCCCGGATATCTTTTTGTATTTTGATATCCGAGAACAATTTTAAATTTTGCGGACGATCGGTCCAAAAATCCTCAACAACGGCGCCTTTGATCTTTTGTTCTATTAATTTTTGTTTTGTTATTTCGACTTCGGGAAGTTCGGGCATGATATTTTTCATACAAATGTATGAATATTAATAAATTGAATATTAATACAAGAGCGGAAGAATATCAAATATTTATTAATTTCTAAAATAGATCTTAATTTTTAAGTAATGAGCTAATTTAAAAATTTAAAATTTAAACATTATTCATAAAATTTAAAATAACAAAATTAAAAAAATGGATATAAAAATACACTTTTAAAACCCGGGAAAATACTGTACAATATTCGTGATGAGAAAAAGTTCGTATTTAACTTATATCCTTATAATAGGCGATATTTTAATACTATACGCAGCTTTGGCCGCCGCTTTAATGTTGCGCTACGGGACCGCTGAATTCTCGCGACAGTGGGACGCCCACGCTTTTCCTTTTGGCGTTGTCTTTATTTTATGGATAGCGGTTTTTTCTATCGGCGGACTCTACGAAAGAAAATTTCTCAAATCCGGGGCAGATCTTCAAAATCTTATTTTTCAAAACATCATCGCTTCGGGCTTGATTGCCGCGGTAATTTTTTACACTATCCCATTTTTCGGCATAACTCCAAAAACCAATCTTTTCATCCACCTCCTCATAACCGCGATACTGATCTACGCGTGGAGATCATGGGCTGTTTATTTTATGAGTCGAATCTTCAAAATAAAAACCATATTTTTCGGGACATCCCGTGAAATTATAGAACTCGCGGAACATCTTATAACAAACCCCCAATTCGGATATAAAACGGTTTGCATCGTCTCGACCGAAGAAACGGAAATAAAAATAAATAATATTCCGGTCGTCCGCTTTAATGGTGATCTTCCCGAGATCATTGATCAATTTGACGCCCAACTTTTGGTGGCTTCAAGCGAAATAAAAAAAGACGAATCGGTTATCAGAATGTTGTACAAAATCCTTCCGTCGGGTATTTCATTCGCGGACTTCCCTTCATTCTATGAACATATCACCGGAAAAGTTCCGGTTTCCCTTATCTCCGAAATGTGGTTTATCGAGAACCTCGCTCAATTAAAAAGCTCGGCGAGAGATGTTATAAAAAGAACCTCCGACATAATACTCTCTTTAATCTCCGGATCGGTCACCCTCATTATTTTACCGATCATCGCGCTCGCAATAAAAATGGAAAGCAGGGGCCCGGTATTCATACGCCAAACAAGAATGGGCAAAAACGGAAAACTTTTTACACTATATAAATTCAGATCAATGATAGCGCTTGACGGCAAAGGAATGGCGGAAAACGGGAGTCCGGAATGGGCCGGGGTAAAAGATAAAAGAATCACCCGCATCGGTAATTTTTTACGCCGAACACACATTGATGAGCTACCTCAATCCTGGAACATATTAAAAGGAGAATTATCCATTGTGGGTCCGCGACCGGAACGGCCGGAATTCGTAGAAAAGCTCGAAAAACAACTTCCGCATTATACAATGCGCCACTTGATAAAACCCGGAGTCACCGGATGGGCGCAAATAAACCAGGTTTACGCGGGATCCGTTGAGGAGACCCTCGAAAAACTGCAATATGATCTTTACTATATAAAACACCGTAGTTTTTTTATTGATATGTTTATAATTTTAAAAACCGCGCTTACCACCATAAAACTCTCCGGCAGATAAAAAATGAAAAAGAAAATACTATTTATTATAACCAAATCAAAATGGGGCGGAGCCCAGCGTTATGTTTACGATATAGTAACGAATCTCGACAAAAATGAATTTGAGGCCTCCGTTGCGCTCGGCTACGGAGGAGCGCTGGCCGATGAATTACGCAAGAGTGGCGTAAAAACACATCTTATCAAAACCACGAGAAACGTGGCTCTCGTGGAAGACATTAAAACATTCGTTAAATTATTAAAAATTATCTCGGAGGAACGCCCCGACATCGTACACCTGAACAGCTCCAAAATTGGAGGCATAGGCGCTGTTGCCGCCCGGATCATGATGGTTCCAAAAATAATTTTTACAGTACACGGCTGGGCATTTGAAGAAGACCGACCGATGTTTCAAAAAATAGCCATACTATTTACCTCGTGGCTATCTTCTCTTTTTCATCATCGGATAATATGCGTATCGGAACATACAAAAAACGGAGCAAAAAGTATCGGGAGAGGTTATGATAAATGCATAACCATACACAACGCCGTAAAAGAGATAGATTTTGAAAATAAAAAAGACGCTCGAAATTTTTTAAGAAAAAAAACGGGATCCACCGCCTCCGACGATGCCGTATGGATCGGAACAATCTCGGAGCTTACAAAAAACAAAGGCCTTGAATATTCAATAAAAGCGCTCAATAAGATTAAAGACCTTGATTGGGTTTTTGTGATAATGGGCGAGGGCGAGCTGCGAACAAAAATACAGGAAGAAATTAAAATTGCGGGGCTTGAAAACAGAATATATCTTGCCGGCCATATAGAAAATGCTCCGAAATATTTAAAAGCGTTGGATATTTTTACTCTTAGCTCTGTTAAAGAAGGGTTACCTTATGTTTTACTTGAGGCGGGCTCGGCCGGTATTCCGGTTGTGGCAACAAATGTCGGAGGGATATCCGAAATCATCCGGAATGAAAGATCGGGTCTCCTTGTACCCCCGAAAGACCCCAAAGCCATATCAAATGCCCTGGAAAAGCTTATCAAAAATACCAAAACCCGAGAAAATTACGGAAATCACTTAAAAAACCGCGTTGAAGCAAATTTCAAATTCGAAATAATGATAGAGAAGACAAATAAAATTTACAAACAATAAAAAATCTTGTATAAATATTTTTTACTTTAAAAAATATTCACTAAACCCTCCAAATGTAATATAATCATATAATGAATTTTCTTTCGTTTTCCGCCATTCTTCAATGACGCAATTAAATAATAATGATCTTGTCCTAATAAATCCCCTAAAAAGATTTTTTGATATATTTATATCGGGCCTGATCCTACTGATACTGTCACCAATAATTTTGCTTATAATTCTTCTTATTAAATTAGAGGGGTTTTTAAATAAAAAAAATTCAGGCCCTATTTTGTATTCAGAAACAAGAATATCGCAAGGTAAACCCTTCACTTTATATAAATTCCGCATATTCAAAGTATCCTCCTATCAACCGATTAGAGACCGTGGCGAAATTGTCCAAACCAAACCGCTTGAAAAAGACCCCGGAAATCTCACCCGGACCGGGAAGTTGCTTAAAAGTTTTTATTTTGATGAATTCCCTCAATTATGGAACGTTCTCAATGGCGACATGAGCCTTGTGGGCCCCCGCCCGTGGAACTCCCCGGATTATGAAAATGAGATCAAACGAGGCATTTATCGCAAAAAAGTCATAAAAGCCGGGCTAACGGGTCCGGTACAAATCCACAAACTGGACGCAAAAAAATTTGGCGGAGAATACCAACTCGATATTAATTACATAAACTTTTGTCGCGACAAAAGACGAATAAGCATTTTGTTGTACGATATAAAAATACTTATAAAGTCTTTTATTTTTATGCTTAAAGGACAAGGACTTTAATATTTTTAAATTTTAAAATTAAAAATTATAAATATCAATTTTTATATATTTAAAACCTCGTCTAATTGATGTTCAATTATATTGTCTTCGCCGTCGAATAGAAACTTTCCTTTAAATTTTTTGTTATTTAAAAATAACGGGAACCAATGGCGGTCATCGGGCCACATATCGTTAAAAGGTATTTCGTTTATCTCAAACCAATTCGGCCTCATCTCTTCCGATTCTTTGGGTTCCCCCGCAAACTCATTCCCTCTAAAAATGTGAACTTCTAAAATTTCGGGCTTGCCCAAAAATTCAAAATCAATAATTCCGGTTTTTTCTATTTTATCTATAACGATTCCGGCCTCCTCAAATGTTTCTCTTTTTGCGGCTTCCTCGATCGTCTCACCCGCCTGCACCTTCCCGCCAAAACCATTCCATCGGCCTTCTCCAAATCCTCTTTTTTTCATTCCCAAAAGTATCTTCGGATGCCTGTGTATCAAACATAATGTTAAAAGTTTTTTCCTTTTTTCCGGCACAAACGAACTTTCTAAATGGATAAGAGCCATAGTGATTGCTTGCTTAGTGTAATCTTTTCTCGTGACCCTTCCTCTCGTTAAAACACCCACCGCGCCAATATCGGATCCGAGATCTTTATTTGTAGTTAAGCCGGCCTTGTTAAATGCCTGATTGATATCCAGCCCTTCCGACAACATTACTCGGATAACCGGCTTTGGACATTCAAAAGACGAAGATAATCCCGTATGAAATTCTTTACCGTCATAAATAACGCAGGCGGTGATCTCCATATATCCTGTTTTAGTGTGCGGAACGACCATTATCCCCGATTCAATTCCAAAACTGATATCACAATTTGTAAAAGAATTTTTTGCCCGATTCAACGCGCCTCTCATTATCTCATCAATGGTTTTCGGCTGGTCAGAAACGCCGGAAGAGACCGCCAAGCC
>PFCN01000026.1:14726-22404 GCA_002774705.1 Candidatus Niyogibacteria bacterium CG10_big_fil_rev_8_21_14_0_10_42_19 | reverse complement strand
AACCCCCATATGCGCCTTAGAAGAGCGCTGTTCTGTCCATTGAACTACCGGGGCCCTACTACGTCCCGTTTCCAACGGGACTTCGAAGGGCAAGCGGTGAGTTTAAACATTGCTTGTCCATACGAAGCTCGGCTGGAAAGTCGAGCGTAGGAGGGAATTATTAAGACAAAAATATTAAATCCACTTAAAATTTTAACGATTTTTTTCAAAAAATCAACCTGCTAAAAATTTTTAATAAAAAAATTACAATGACGGGTCTCTGACTTCCGGAGCGTTTAAAATTTCATCAAACTTTTTTTCTTTTAAATTAATAGTGTTATAAATATTAACCAACGCGTTCTTGTCGGTTGTTATGAATTGAGGTGAATTAATTGGCGTAATATCCGAAAAAGCGGAGGCGTTCATTTTTTTAAAAATATAAATATCGCCAGCAAGCGTTAACACAAATATAATCATTATAAGCAAAACAAACCACTTCCAATATTTATCCGGCGGACCGGAAAACACTCCCTTGATATCGGAAGGTATCTGTTTTGCTTTGTATAATATTTTTAAATTCATTACAAGTCTTTTTCGATATAACTTAATAAAGTAATCCGGGTCATGCCCTTCCATTCTTGTCCTGATCCTAACATCTGTAAACTATCAAACGAAAGCTGGTAAGGAAGAACCTCTAAAATTTTAAAATATCTATAAACAGAGTCAAAATCGCCTTTTATCTTGAATTGAAAGCTGGGCAGATTCTTTTGAGAAGAAGAAAAAGTCGCACTTTCTATCTCTAATCGAACCTCCGTGAGTTCCGCGATATGTTCAAGTTCTTTAACAAAATCAACCAAGTTTTTTTTATAAATGAATACTTTTTCGGCTTCCTGTCTTTGGGGATTAATGTCTGCCAAAAGATCTTCGAGCGTGCGGATATTGGTTTTACGCGTCTCGGTTAAAGCTATATTCTTACGGATATCAATAATGCTATCGCGTTTGGCCGCGACCGATGACACGGACCAAAATCCGACGACTAAGATCGCGCCGACTATTAAGACCAAAATAATGACCACAAAAAATATCTTTTTCATATTAAAAATGCAGCTTCATTAAATCCGGATCGGCTTCAAATATTAAAGTAAACTCTATATCCCTGTCTTTAAGAATATTTGAAATAGGCGACTCTACTTTTAAGATTAAGGGGTCGTTTTCCAATATATTTATAAATGCAAGATAATTTTCTCGCCTGTCGGCGGTGCCTTTTATAGAAAATTGATTCTTGGAAGAATTAAAAGATAACTCTTGAAGGCGGATTGTCTGATCTATGTGGTCTAAAACCGTATTAAAAACAAGAGAAGGAGTTTGTTCAAAAGAGAGGTTCTTTTTGAACATCTTGGTTTTTTCATTCAACGCCCCGATATTCAATTCTATCCCTTCAATCTTGGACAGCTCCGGACTTTCATTTAAAATCGAATATTGCCTGACAAGCTCCTCTTCTTGAAGGTCAAGAGTCACCCATGTCGGGAGCAGAAGAAAAATACCGATTAAGAGTATAGCAGAAAAAATCAAACCAAAAATCAAAAAAAGGCGACGTATTCGCTCTAAGTCTAATTTTTGCTTAGCTTCCGTGGGTAAGAGATTTATCATAAATTTGAGTAATATTATTATCCGCCCTCCCCGCGTAATTTCGCGTTGTAATCGGCGTTATTACAACTCCACACTATTCTTCAAACCGAAAACCCCAGAGAGAGCCGTCTTTTTTATTCTGAAAATATATAAACTTGCCGTCTCCCGAATTTTTTATTTCATTTACGTCAATATCTTGAAGGTCGGCCAGATCTTTCTTCTGAAGCGTTGAGATATTTATTTTCCACAAATGATCATTAAAACTTTCTTCTCCCGTCAGCCACAAGTCGGGATAAATTCCCGCGGTGATGGATGTCGGTATCGCGCAAAAAACATCCTCTCCCCCGGGCCAAGAGCACTTTTGAGCGAATGTCTGCACATTAAGATCAATGGTTTTCCCCTCCTTTAAATTATAAACAAACATGCGGGGCTTTTTTATACTGCGGTCATAAATTGAATACATCACCCCCGCGCCGTTAGAGGACCACTTTGCCCCGAGTCCCAACGCCGGGCCCAAAACCTTATCAAAAGAGTTTTTATTTATATCAAATCTATAAAGAACCCCCTCGGCTTCGCCCGACGGACGCGAAAGGAACGAAATTGAATTCGCGGCCGGCCAACCAATCATAAAATCCGCCGGCGGTAAGCGCAATATCTCGGCTTGCTTGGTATTATCTGGATTGGCGGCAAATGTCGTAAGACCGGCTGAGGTTTTGACCAAATAAATTATCCGGTCACGATCTGGGGCGTAATCAAACGAAATGATATCGGCCGGCAATAAAACCCCCTCGGATGACGTCCCTTTAAAAAGAACCGACGCCAACCGGATATTTTCCTCTTCCCGATACATTATCAAAGCTCCTTCGGCGTCCGAATCCCATGCCGTTTTAAAAATTTGCGGAATTGTCGTATTTGAAATTCTTGTTTTATTCGCTCCTATGGAATCTGACTCAAAAACATGTCCGGTTGAGCGTTCAATAAATCTTAATCCTTCATTCTTCAGAGCAAATCCCGACACCGCCGTCTGTGTTATTTGCACCAAACGCTGGTCTATCTTAATTCCTTCATCTTTCTCCTTATCACCATCGGGTTGAGAATTATCTCTTCTTCCCGCGGAGGGAAAAATTCCGTCCAACATAGATCCCTCTCCGTTTCCAGATGGTTTTAAGGTTAGCCATAAGACTCCTCCGGTTATAATAAGGATAAAAAATATTATTAATCCTATGGCTAATGGTTTACTCATACTTTTAAATATTTAAAAATAAATTATTTTACCAATTAACTAACGCCGGATTTATAGTGTTCAAAATAAGCCATCCGGCAAAGGCAAGGAGAAGGCCGAGAATTGAACCTTTTATCCTGTCTTTAGCGTTTTCAATGGCAGCCGGATTGCCCGCGGCGCCTATCCACAAAAAACCGGCGTATGTTATAGAAACTACCGCTAAAAGAGCGGCCGCAGTGAGCATGGCCGGAAAAAGCCACCTTAAAAATCCGCTCCAGTTCGCGCCTCCGGACTCGCCGGCTCCTCCACCGCCGGAACCAGGAGTAATGACCGAAAGAGCGGCTATGACGTTAAATAACGGCAAAAAAAGGACTACAACCAGCGAAAGAAATGAAATTATTTTTTTTCTGAACATTATAAAATTTTTATTATAAAACTTTTTTGGGCCCGCTGTATGGCATTTTTTAAATTCTCAACAATGTTCATTAAATTTACGGATCCGCTAGCGTCAGGGGTCAGAATTACGCGCAAAATCGGCTGATTCGATTCCTCATCTTCTATCATTTTATTATTTAACATCCAAGAATATTTAAGCTCCTCTTTGCCGTTCTTGGAGAAAAAATAAGGAACTGCTCTAAATTCACGCTCTTCTCCCGGAAACATCGAAAAGTCCTTAAGAGCTCGGGCAAAATTAGCGCCCTCAAGTGGTTTTTCCTCATAAAAAAGAATTCTGGGCTCCTTGACCGGTATGGAAATATTTTTTTCGCTTATTATTGTTTTTTCTGAATTAGAAACATTTAGATAGACATTAAGCGTCTCTTTCCCCAACAAACTTGGGGTAAACTCAAAGGTCATAGAACGCTTGCCCGCGCCTGAAGATGATTTATAAATATTACCATCCACGTACCACTTATAAATAAGAGAATTAGGCGATATGCGGTTCGTCCCAACGAAAAACTGCGGGAACGCGGTAACTGTTATTTTTGAAGCAAATGACGGGAATGCCTTACCTTCGTACTCCGCGGGAATTATCGTATCGGCATTCCACAAAAGATCCACCCCGCCAATACGAAATATTTCCGAGGCCGTAAACTCAACCCCATTCTCATTAATAGCCGAAACTTGTATGGTCTCAAGCTGGCCGATCGGACCGGTGACAAATTTATATTGCTTTTCTCCTTTTCCTTTTAAGACAACTTTGCCGTTTCTGGTCCAGGTGATATTCGCGCGATCGACATCAAAAGAAAAACTGGAATAAAATAAAGTCACCTCCTCATTGGAGCCGGGAAATTTAGGTTCAATTTTTATTGTAGAACCGCTCGTATTAAGACCGGATAATCCAGGACCCATTTCTGCTCTAAGAGTATCCAAAAATCTACCAAAATCTTCGGAGGTCGGGCTTTGCGTTTGGGCAAAAACAAAAGCACCTCCCAAAAAAGAAAATATGATAATGCCTACAAATGTAAATGTTATTCTTTTTAACATTATTTTTTTAATTTTTTTAAACGATTTAATGTTGATTGTATTTGTCCCGCGCTTTTTTTACTCAACATATTGTTATAAATTATTGAAACCACGACAATCCCCACCCATGTTGGCGGAAGATCTCCTATAACAGGAATGAATTCTATGATACCGGCATACATCGCGCCGAACGGCTTTTGCACCGGGCGTAAAAGCATCCACATTCCTACGAACATCCATGCCGCTAAATCTATTATATCACCAATTATCGGTATAGAGCCAATAATAAGATAGTCCAAAAAATCGGCTATACCAACAATAAAAAGCACCAAAAATGCCTCAAGTATACTTATATGAACAGGAAGCCCCCCCGATATTGTCGGTTTATCGTCTATCATGCTTTGCTTGCGCGACCTATTGCGAGCCTGCGCGAGTCCCATCTGGCGTTGATCTTCACTTGTAATATCAGATGCGATGGCCATAAATTTATATTTTATCCATTGGAAAATTCATCTTTTGCTTTTTTAATCGCCAAAAGCTGGGAAGGGTTGGTGGTGATTATTTGGTCTTCGGTGTATGAGGCAATAATTTTTATAGACACGTGCTTAAGACCGGCAAAAAAAATACCCTCGCCGATATCGGCCTCCAGGAGCAAAAACTTCTCCTCTTCGGTGAGATTAAAGGTCTTTTGGAGCGAATCAATGGTCGCCGGAGATTGTTTTAACAAAAGCTGCATTGAAGAGTTGGTGATAATGGGGATTCCATAAGAAGAACCCAAAAAGTCACCGACATCCTGGGTTACCGTCGCGAGCCCCAGCCAATATTTACGGCAACGCTTCGCGATACCATAAAGAAAAGACGCCCCTTCTTCATTCTTCATCATCCACCACGCCTCGTCCACCACCAAAAGGCGTCTTTTTAGATTCCTCCTGACCGCGCTCCAAATATAATGCACTATGAGATATGTGGCTACCGGCCTTAGTTCGTCCTCCATGTCGCGTATAGAAAAAACGACCATCTTTTTATTTATATCAACATTGGTCGGCTGATTGATAAATTCCTTCCAGGTGCCTTGGGTATATTTCCTAATCCGAGCCGTCAAAGATTCCGCGCCCTCCATGTTCGCCAAAACCAATTCCAAGTCGGAAAGGGTCGGTGGAATGGCATTTGAAAAATCGCTTTCCGCGGTAATGTCGCGCGAAGCGTATGTTTCGGTTATAGCCGAATCCAATAAGGCGTCCTCCTGCGGAGTAAGACCGCCGAGCATAAGCCTAAAAAGGCCGACCAAACTGATAACGTTCCCCCGCAATATATCTGTCGGCGACTCATCCGGACCGGGGACCGGCAGCTCAAAAGGATTAATGTGGTGTTTTGAAGTAAGTGAAATATTAAAATATCTGCCGTCAACGGCCTCGGCTAAATATTCATATTCTCGTTCCGGGTCTATCACAATGACATCGGTGTCAAACATCAAAGACCGAAGAATTTCGAGTTTTGTGGCATAACTTTTCCCTCCGCCGGCTTTTCCGAAGATCACCGAGTTATAATTCTCAAGACTAAACCTGTCAAAAAGAATCAAGCCGTTGTTATGCCGGTTTATCCCGTAAAGAATTCCTTTATTCGAAGTAAGGTCAAAAGACATAAACGGGAAAACCGTTGAAATAGGGGAAGAATTTATTTTATTGGTTACCCCCAATCTATCCAATCCGAAGGGGAGGACCGAAATTATTCCTTGTTCCTGTTGAAAAAGCGCCGGTTTGGCATAAACTAATTTCGCCTCAAGCAAAGATCGCATCTCGGACTCTGCCCGGTTAAGCTCCTCAACCGTGTCTTCATAAACAGTTATATATATCGCGAAAGAAAAAAGTCGTTCGGTCGCCTGTTGAAGGCTATCCCGAAGGTCTTCAAGGTCTTTATACGCGGTATCCAAAACCGGGTCCCGGACAAAACCCTTTGATTCGCGTTCATGGATCTGCGATTGCACTTCGGCCACTTTTTTCTGAAGTTGCCTTAATATCATCGCCGTATCTATCGGATGAATAAATAAAGAAATATCAAAAACCTTATCAAGGTTGATAATCGGCGCGAACCATCCTACGCCCAAAAATCTGGGATACGAAAACACAAAAAGGGTCCGAGCAACCTTATTGCCGATCTTTACATAATTGGAGCTTATTTCAAAAGCAGACGGGGCGATAACATCCTGCAACTCTAAAAGTCCCGCTTCATATATCTGCTCGGGTGAGATGGAAAGAATATCATCTTCCTGTTTTTGCGACGATTTTTTTAATAAGTCAAATAATGCCATATTGTTTGCGTATATATTATGTAGCCGATATTTGAGGCGTCTTGCCTTTGCCGGCCTCCCCGGGATTAAACGCGTTATAATAAAGCTCAACTAATTCCTCGGTATTCAATTGAACGCCCCTTACCCCGCACCTTCCAAGCCCCGACTGCACTATTTCAACTCTTTGCCATAGTTGGACTTTATATTCTTCAAATTTTTCATCGGGGATATAAGCCGCCGCCGACCCCGAACCAAGACCGGTTATCTTGTTAAAAGCCGAAAAAAGGCCCCCATCGGATTTATCCAGATCAAGAAACGGAGGAGAATAAGAAATTACTACGTAAAAAGTTTTTGAAACGATATTTGCCGCCTTCACGAATGTTTTTATAAATTCAACATATTCGCGAGTTTGTATCTGCAGGAGTTCGGACGTAAGCTTCTTTTCGGCATCACGCATGGTTTCGAGATACGGATCCAAATCCAATTTCCTGGACTGGATCACGAATTGTATAGAAAAATCAAGAGAATTTAAAAAATTCTGATATTGCGAAATAATCGCTTCCTGCTCATCGGAAGATTTAAGAGCAAAATTAAGAGACGAGGCCATAATAACCGCGTGCATAGTCTTATCTTTCAAAATAACAACGCCATCGCGAATCTCCTGGATTGGGACAAAGTTTTGAGAAGGTTTTGCTTTTAATTGGGCCATAATTTTTTATTTAATTACGGTTTTTAAATTCTTCCTTAACGTCCAGCGACCAAGCCAGATCGTCCAATCTACTTTTACCGGTTTTGGGTAAATTAATGCCCGGAATTTTGGCGGGTAGCGTCTGCTGGGCGGAAGTAGCTTTCTTTCTTTCCACCTTTTTCCATAAATAAAGGCGGGGCTGTGAGCTATAGGAGACCATGTTGGTAATTACATCTATAAAAGGCCGATTATTTACTTTGTAAAAAGCGAGAGCGAGTCCAAAAACCACGATCGGCAAACCAACGATTATCGCGAGAAATTTCGGTAAAAAAACCCACATGATAAAACCTACAGACATGCCCCCAAGAGCATAAATAAACTGCTTGAGGGTGAATGGTCCAAAAATCTT
>PFCN01000026.1:7143-14703 GCA_002774705.1 Candidatus Niyogibacteria bacterium CG10_big_fil_rev_8_21_14_0_10_42_19 | reverse complement strand
ATGTATCGTGTCTTAAAATAATTAATATTAAATTTGACTTTGTTATCCTTGACATGGTTTATGTTGTGTCTGCGACCTCTAACGGGACTCATATTTTAAGCAGCCCTATCCTTCGGTTTTATTTCCGAAGGTTCAGGTTTTAATAAATACGGATCAGAAGTATTTTTATATTTCCCCGTCATATAGTCGTTCTGGGGCACGTCCATTTCTTTTTTTGTCTCCTCCGGCATCTGGCGGAATATCTCATCTTTCAATTTTTTCTCAAAAATAGAAATTCCAGGGGATGCGGGGGGTTCGGTTTTTGCGGGCTCAATTGGTTTTAGGGATTCGAGCGGTTTTGGGATCTCCGGCTTTAACCCGATTTTAACGGATTCGGCGGATTTATCTTTTTCAAACTCATTTTTAACCGGAGGAACTGATTTTTGTAAAATATCCGAAAGTCCAGCGGACAAAGCTGTTTTCTCTTCCAGCTTTACTTGTTGGCGTATCGGAGGGGTCGGAACAAAAGAGGCCGACTTTAACTTATCTTCCGTCGCGGGTTTCGGTGGGATAATCGGAGTGGGCAATTTAAACTTTTCTTCAGAATCTTTATAAGGAGGGATGGAATTTTTGAGATCCGAAAATGGAATTTTAGGCTTGCCCTGCTTGTCCGCCTCCGGCGGAAACTTGTCGAAAGGCTTGCTTTGGGTCTCACTCGGAGTCCCGCCAAAAAACTTACCTTCTTTTAATAAACCCGAAGACACTCCATCTTTTGCCCCATCTTCTATTTTATGAACTTTTTTAAGCGACTCTCTTAATTTTAAAAAAACCTGCTGGTTTATTTCGTTTGCTATCTCCCCCGCTGTTTTACGGTCTATTTTTAGGCGCGTCTCGAGATTTGAAATAAAATCTTTCGGATGGGTTATCCCGAACACAACATTCATCGCCTCGTCGTCCAATTCGCCTATTTTATCCAGAAGAAAATTATATTTCTTGCCGATAGCCGTTATCGTCACCGAAATTTCTTCGGAAAAAACCGCGTCGCGCAGATCCTGCGGCAGTTTTAAAAATTTTTCTCTTAATTGTTCGGGTGTAAATTTTTGCATATTCAAAAGTTAATGTCCTTTATTAAATTAAGGCCCGGTAAATTCTTTGGCCGCGCCCCCCGGAGGAGGAGGTGGAGGATTACCACCCGAAGAACGTGCTTTTGTGTAACTATCTTTAGGGCCTTGTGGAGGGGGTAACGGAGACGGAGGAGGCAACGGTTCTTCAAGCCCCAATAAATCCTTCAATTTTTGCCTTGAACGGAAAAGTTGGGCCATACCGGTATTTCTCTCCGTATTGAACGTGTCCACAACTTTATCAACGCTCTCCCCTGAATCACGCCATGCTTTATCCATATCCTCTCTGTATGCGTCAGAAAGTTTGTCGCTTCGTTCAAGTATCTGTTGAACCTGTTTAGGGCTGGAGTGTTTAAAGACCGCCTCCCGAAGCTTGGCATTATTTACAATATGATCTGCCGGAGTTTCCGCAAAATTCACTTTATTTATCAGATCTCTGTCATAGTTTTCGGCAAACCCGGGCAAAACCTTTTGCAGTTCTTTTTCACGACCCGGCGCCAGCGTCCTTACTTCTTTTGTAAATTCTCCGGCTTGTTTGCGTTTATCCATACCGAGGCCCAATTCCTGCAAATCTCCGGCGTTCATGCCTCCCAAAACAGCTCTCTTTTGGCCTCCCGAAAGATTGCCGAAACGCTGGGCCCTAATCTCGGAAGGAAGTTTTTTCAAAAGCTCAAGCTCTTCTTTTTCGGTTTTAGGAAGACCGCCCATTGTTGATGCCTTCTGCATGCCCTTGAAAACAGCCCCGCCAATAATTTTACTCTCCGCGGCAAATCTCTTACCGGTCTTGGATTCAGTATAAGCCCTCGCGGCGCGCGCCGCGGGACGCGCCGCAAGCACAACCCCGGCATAACCTGCGGCACCCATATAGGCGGCCTTAGACCATGAAATCGCCGCCCCAGCGCCGTAAGCTCCCATTTGCCGGGCAATTGACAAGCTAGCAAGAAGCATCACTGTCATTAAGGCGAACGTAAACATTAATTTATAATCAACCAAAACGTTAGAGGTGCGAGTTATTTGCGCCTGAAGCACGGAGGTGTTCAAAATATTCGTTAAATATATCAAAAACAAAAGCGCCGGCAAAAAGAAAGATTGCGACAAAAGCGTCTGCCACCATTTTCGGGCATATCCTTGGGTCGCCGGCAAAATATGAAAAAGAAAAGCCAGTGGAGACAAAACCATCAGGAACATCAAAACAACGGTTCTTATGAGTACCATTATAAAAATAGCCGAAAAGACAAAAGCGCCGATAAAGAAAAAGACGATGGAAAAAAGACTAACGGTCGCTCTCGTTATTTCGGTATTAAGGGTACTCCCAGTAACAAGATAAGACATGGTGTTATTAAAGAAGGATCCCGTATTTGCATCGGATACTTTAAAAAGATCTCCGTGGGGCGCCTCATATCCCTGGACAGTATTCTCCGTATTGACGTTTAAGGACGTCTTTGCTAGAAGCATGTTGCTTAATGCGGCCTGCACGCTTACACTTTCGGCTTTTATCTGCTCAACAAAATGAAGGGAAAGCCAGTTGGACGGCATAACCACATACTGCGTAATTAAAAGACTGAAGTTGATCAGAATGGCGATTATGATAAGCTTCGGTAAAAGACGCTTTATCCCGTAATTTTCAAGACGAAGAATGGTCGCGATGGCAACAACCAAAAGAACAAAAATAAAAAATATATTAGCCAGATCCCTGGAAGCGGCCCACCCGACAGCTATGTGCGTGATATCCGAGAGCGTGTCGGTGCTTGCTCCAATGGAGAATTCCACCAATTTACCGGCAAATTCATATAAGAGTATCACGAAAGAAAGAAGTGCTTTTAAAACAACATTGACTACCATCAATACCGCTGTACCTGCAACGGTAGCGACAGTTCCTGCTCCGCCACTTTTCTTAGCCTCCGCGGCCGCTCCAGCGACATCCAAAGCATCATCCGCTTCCGCAACAAAACTTGACGATATGAATATCAAAACCGACACAACCACTAAAGCTGTTACGAATAATTTTCTATTTAATTTTAATTTTTGTATCATTTTTAATTAACTAATTTTTGGTTTGCGCCTGATCACGCCGGTGGTGGTGGTGGCGGTGGTGGCGGCGGGATCCCGCCTCCTCCGCCTCCTCCGCCTCCTCCGCCTCCTCCGCCTCCTCCGCCTCCTCCGCAATCAATCGAGCAAGTTGTCGCATCCTCACCAACATCACAAATATCATCCCCACAAACCGCTCCTCCTCCATCTACGCCTCCGGGCGGTGCCGGTGCCGGCGCGCCTCCTCCGCAATCAATCGAGCAAGTTGTCGCATTTTCACCAACATCACAAATACCATCCCCACAGACCGCTCCTCCTCCGCCTCCGCCTCCTCCGCCTCCGCCTCCTCCGCCTCCAGTCAAAAGTCCTGCTCCGCCCGTCAATAATCGAGATAATAAAGCCCCGACTATGGCATCAAGAACTTCACCTATCTCATCGGCTGCCTCAAGGGATTTAATATCGGAATGCATCACATTAGCCGCCTGACCTTGAACGGACTTACCGGGAGTTTGTGTGGCATAATAAAGGCACCTTTCTCCAAGAGAAACCAAACATTCTTTCTGTCCAATGAAACCGGAATTGGCTTGCGCCTCATCCTTTGCTCCGGCTGTTTTTTTTGCGAGCAATCGCGCGGCTCGCTCTTGTTCAACTATAACAGACCCCAAAAAAGTATTACTTTGATCCAAGGAAACCGCTATTAAGGATTCCGCGCCTCCGTTGGAAAAATCAGTATAAAAATCCTCAATATTTCCCACTATATCCTGCAATGTACACCGGGAATGAGGCACATCCAAATGATACGCGGTCGTTCTTACCATAACGTTCACTAAAGGCAAACTAAAGGGAGTACAAAGATCATTAAAAACGTCCGGACCAACCAATTCTTCAAGGTATTGACCTACCGCCAGATCAGCCGTGTTTTGAATCCATTTTTCAAAATTGCTTATAAAGAGCGGACCGCCATCCAAATCCCCTGTCTGGACCCAATGTAAAATAAACTCAAGTAAACTTCTTAAGACCAGATTTTTTATTACGATATAAGCATCCGGATCTCCGAATGAAGGAGGCCTGCTAATATTGAAAAACCCGGCCAGAGAGGTAAGAGCGTCGTTGAAAAGGCCCGAAAGAGCGCCTATAACAATACCGTATTCTTTGGAATAAATTGAAGAAGCGCCGTTATAAACCTCGGCGGTCTTTACGGTGGTTGTCTGATGAACCGGAACAGAGGCCTCTACCCTGTTTACACCAAAAACAAAAAACATCGGGGCAAGCATCACCGTAATTAAAACCGCGGATATTGTTCTATTAAAATTTAAATTTGCTTTTATCATTAAATTAAAATTTTAGTTGACGGGAACCTTCTGCAATTCGTTATAATAATCAAAAAATGTTTCCCCGGTGTCATTTTCCGAAAAACCGACTCCGTCTTTTTTAAAATTAAAAACAATGTCACCGATAAGTCTCTGAAATCTTTCCGCTTCTTTCTGATAATAAAAAATATACACAAAGGATTTTAACGGATCGGCATTGAAATTTTTTAAAGAATCGACGATTATCGCTAAATTTTGAAAATTATTTATAAACCCCGAGTGAATTTCAATATATTTTTCGGGAACGAAAATATTTTTTAACGCGCCTGCCGCCGATAGATAAGCTATTTTATATTTTTCAAACTCCGAAAACCCCTCAAAGTCCTGCGTGTTTAAAATTTCAAGAAATAATTCCAATTCACTTTTAGAAAAATCCTTGAACGTTTCTTCTATTATTTTACCGGCTTCATTTCCGTATGAACGAATGTTTGAAAATGTGCTTGAAGATTTCTTTATCCCTTCTCCGGAAAAAATATCTTTCATCAGTGGAGCTTTTTCTATTTCTTTTACAATGTTTCCGAGTAATATCTCCCCTAATTCTTTCGCGCTCTGTTCGTTAAGACCTTCTTCTCTGTATTTAACAAGATCCGGGGCTATGCTTTTTATAAGGCCCTCGGTAAAATTTACCGACTCCGATATTCCGGAGGCGGTTGATGGCGTTGTCCCAAAATAAATATCATCGGGTCCCGGCTTGAGCGGATCTCTTCCTTCTTCTATTTCTTTACCATCAGGGGTTCCATCACCATCGGTGTCGGAATTATTTGGGTCAGTGCCCCACAAAATTTCCTCCCAATCTTTAAGTTCGTCTCCATCAGTATCAACTGCGGAATAAGACCCAGAATTTTGAGAAACAACGAACGGTTCGACGTTTTGTTTTTTATTTTTTTCGCCCAAGATCGCCCCACCCCTGGAAGAAAAGACCCAAAACCAGCCTCCGAGCAGAATCAAAAGGCCAACAACCAAAACAAAAAATTTTCGCGTCCGAAAAAAATCCACACTTTTTATTAAACTTAAATACCATTATCTTTCTTTATTATAGCACTTAGACTTTTCTTATATTTTGAAAAAAAATCAATTGTGTGGATATCTTTATTTCTTTAAAATATTTATAAAATTAGTCTTTTTTTTATGATTAACAAATTGATAAATTAACCGAAGTTTTTACAAAAAAATAAAATTTTCCCCCAAAGGCGAATCCGCCTCGGGCGGAAAAAATCAAAATAACAATTTAAAATGTTAAAATTTTACATTTTTACACCGTTATTTTGATATTTGGTTTTTTACATTTTAAGCTAAAAACACCAAAAAGATAACAAATGTTTGACGCTTGACATTGAACGGTTGAATTTGACCAAAAAGCCCCTATTTTTCAATAAAATTGCCCCCAAAATAACAAAAACAGCAAAAATCAGGGGCCAATCGCCGAATTTAGTATAAATAGTTTTCCCAGGAGAGGGCGCTACTTTTAAAAACTTAATTCTATCATCCAAAGAGTCGGCCTCCCAAACCACTTTACCGTTCTGATCAACAAAAAACGACCTTCCTCCGGAGGTGGCCTGGACAAAAGGCTTGGCGTGAGAAATGGCCTGCATGCGGGCAACCGCCTTGATCTGGGCGGATAAGAACGGCTCCCCTGAAAAAATATTTTGACTGGCCGAATTCATAAAAATATCGGCCCCTTTTAAAGCGAGCATACGGTAAGATACCGGGGTTATTATGCCCGAACAAAGTAGAACACCGACTTTATATGGCCCCAAATTAACCGGCTTCTCCTCAAAATTACCGGGAGTAATAGTTCTTTTTACGTCAAAACGCCCCAGAATATTTTTATATCCAAAAATCGTCAAAACCCCTTTTATGCTGACGGGCATGAATTCCCCGGTTGGGACCAGAAAAGATTTTTCCTGCTCATCCACAAGCTCGCCTTTCTGGTTACGATACAAAATAAAACTCTTTCTTACATCGGCATTTTCCGGAAGGGTTTTTATTGTATTGGTTACCAGAAGGCCCGGTTTATCCTTGTCGGGGAAAATAACTTTAATCAACTCCTCCTCTTGGGCGCCGAAAAAACTAAAAATCTGGGCCCCTTCCGAAAAAATAATTATATCGGGCTGAACAAATTCTCCACTAAAGACCGCCTTATCAAAAAGCTCCCTTAGGTTATTGTGATAAAATATCCCGTCTTTATTATTGATCTGGACATTGACGATATTTAATGCTGGGACTGTCGGATAAATTTTAAAAATTTTTACCGGAAAAAAAATAAAAAAGGTGACCGAGATAAGAAAAATTAAAAATAATTTCCCGGCCCTTCGGTCAAATTTAACGCGCCGACTTATAAACCCCGAATCTTCCACATTGAGTGTTGGGAATGTTATGCTTAAAAGAATAAAAAATATAAAAACATTGAAAAAGACAGCTATAAAGGATACGCCGTAAAGCCCCCCTATGCGCGCCCATAAAACAACGGGCATCTCCACAAGAGCAAAACCAAGATTCCCGAAAACCCAATGAGCCCCCAAAGACCCGCCCGAACCCCATGACCAAATACTAAAGATCCAGGCGGTAACATATTGAGAGGCGATCCATATTGATGGAATAATTATAAGGTCATAGAAAGTTCCGGTTTTAAGTTTATATGAAAGCGCCCCAAAAAGAGCAAAAGACAGGCCCATAACGGCGGAACTGCCGAGCCACACGAATAAAACCAATAAAAGCCCCGCCAATTCACTCTCAACCCCGGCCCACCTCGCCGGAAAGGCCGCTAAAATCCACTCAAAGATTACGGCGAAAAAAATAAAGCCGGAAAACCAACTTGTCCAAAATATTTTTTTTAAATTTTCGCCTTTATAAATAAAAACCAAAAAAGGCGCGAGACCTAAAAGAGCCAAAAAGTCAAGCTGGGGATATATGAACGGAATGATAAGAAAAATCGAAGATAATATTGGAAGTATCCAAATTTTTTTCATTTGTATATAATAGTTATATATTTAATTTACACCAAAATGAAACGCTTCTCCATTAAAATTATCTTAGCGATAACGCTGGTCGTAACAATAACG
>PFCN01000026.1:641-7109 GCA_002774705.1 Candidatus Niyogibacteria bacterium CG10_big_fil_rev_8_21_14_0_10_42_19 | reverse complement strand
AATACCCGAACCCGCCTATCTCGGCTCGTCTGCCGAAAATGAAAATAGTATTTCCGAATCTTCGTTGAAAGAACAATTCAACGACATCCTGGCTCCCTTCAAAAGCTACCTTTTCCAGCAAACAAAAATAAATGCGCCCGCAAACCAAAATACATCATATGAAGGATCAAACATAAAAGATCCCGCCGCGCCTAAAAAAGAAAGCTTGGCGGACTTTTTGAATTCTTATCATCAAAACAGCGCGCCTGTGCCTAAAGAAGGAGCGGAATCTTACGAGGTGGGTTCATCAATACAAGATATCTACGGTAATACCATACCCCTACAACCCACACCCAGGACAATTCCTCCGGAAGTTTTGTTAACCGACGAAGAAATATTTAACGCGGTAAACCCTCCGGAATATATTAACGCAATATCATATACCCAAGATCATCTTATATCTGTCGGGTTCTTAAAAGAAGAAGGTCGCCTACCACTTGATTCTGACGATAATATAATAAACACACAGCTAAAGGGTGTTGAATATCTTATGTCGCAGGGTTATATAAGTCCGGAAGATTACAACCGCGCCGTAATATATTTAAATACCGATTACCGCGTTTTCAGAGAGATGGAGGTCGAAAGAGTCAAACAAGAACATATTCAGGGAATATCCCTATTAAAATCTCCGGTTAAAAAATATAAAACAATAAGTTCCGATGAAGGGAACCCGAGTAAAATATTGGTCTTTTTGTCTTTCGCGGAAAGATTCGGTTTCTATAACGTATTAAAAACCACTTTTAAGATTTTTCTATCCAAAAACGCTATGGCCTATTCGTCCTCGGGAAACTGGGTAACGTCTCCGGAGTGCTGGAAAGATTTATCCCCAACAGGATCCCCAATAGGGTTTAATGGCTGGTCATTTTGTTGCAATTGCGGGTTATTTTGCAGTGAGGGTTGTGAATATTTTGAGGATTGCGGGCCGTACGGCGCTGATTGCAACGTCCCGTTTGGGTGCCTTAATGGTGCCTGTGAATCTTATCCAAATGCCATTTGGGATCCGTTTATCGGTTCCGGAGGAATTGGCACGGGAATCTGCGGGTGCGGCTAGAATAATTAAAAAATTATTTTTACATTTTACATTAAAAAAGACCTTCGACGGGAAGATCTTTTTACGAAAAAGAACTTAGAAATGCGGCTTAAACCATCACCAAGCCACTACTTTGAACGCCTCATTTAATGTTTTCGGCGCCGAATTTTTTGTGTAAAAAATATATTTCAGATTTTTTTTACCCACCACCTTGCCGCCGTTCACCACATTAACTATTACTTTAAAAATGGTCAAGTTAAACACCTCACCCTTCTTAGGTAGCACGTCTTCGCAAAAACTAAACACGTTCTCGTCTCCGGGATTAAAAGGCCACTGAAAAACCCTACCGTAATGTCCTTTTTCCTTTACCTCAAAATGGCGCGCGCCCATAATTGAAGAAACGTCGGACACCACCTTCAAAGTTGCCTGCAAATTCAGATGCGAAGAAACAACTCCGTCCAAATATTCATTTTTTTCTCCGGCCGACACCGAAGAAGAAAAAACTCCGGAGCAGGCGAACGCAAAAATCAAAAAAAATAAGAACACTACCATCAACTTTTTCATTTTTCCTCCTTTCAAGGAACCCGCGATAAATTAACCGCCTTTGAAGGTTGCCGAACAATATTAATTATTCGGACGAATTTATCTTTGCGACAGATGGTATAGTAAATTTTTCCAATTGTCAATGGAAACATCCTGCGCCCTCGCCTTTAATGAGACCCCGCACTCTTTAAATATTTCCTCGAGATCTGTTTTTTTTATTTCAGCGACACCGCCCGCCCTCGCATCACCAAAATTTGGTTTAGGCGCGATAAAACCCGCCGAATCAAGCGAAAGCGGGTCCGGGCGCCAAAGATAATTTTTAAGATTGCTTATCAAAAATTTCCGCTTTTGGGTAAAACCCGCCTTAACCAGATAAAAAAAATCTTTTTCGGATATGCCGGTAAAAAAATCGCGCGAAATATCTTCGATCAGGAGAACGGCGGAATCCACTTTCGGCTTCGGCTTAAAATATTTTTTTGGGACTCTAAAGGCTACGCGAGTTTTACCGAAAACCTGCACCGAAACTGAAAGCAAGCTCATTTGCGGAGGTTTTGCCGCAACCCTTCCGGCCACCTCTTTTTGCATCATTAGAACAACTTTTAGCGGTAATGTCTTTGGGGCGCCGGAAGAAAAAATAAGGCGGAGCATGCGGGAAGTAAGATAATACGGAATATTCGCCACTATTTTAAATTCGCGGGGCCTCGGATCTTCTTCAAGGTAATCAAGAACATCGCCCTCAAGGATCTCCACATTTTTAAAAGAATCATACTTTTCTTTAAGGGCTGACGCGAGGTATTTGTCTTTTTCTATCGCAATTATCTTTTTGGGGGCGTACTTAAAAAGAGCATCAGTTAAAATACCCTTTCCGGGACCGACTTCAAGCACGACATCCTCCGGCTCTATTCCAGCTTCTTTGGCAATGCGCCTTGCTATAGCTTTTGAAATAAGAAAGTTTTGGCCTAATTTTGTTCCCATCCCATACGAAATTTATGTTAAATTTTAAAATTAATTTACGATTTTTTTTATTTATAAAATACAATCCGCTATAGAAATTTTTATTTAAATTTCATACGGGATTAATACTCTACTATCTTATTATCATCTGCCGCTCCCTCATAAAGATGCGCCGGAATTTCGGAAAGAAAACGCGAAAGGGTATTGGTCCTTTTTTCTCCGAAAATTTTTCTGAAAAAAGTAAAAGACAGGAATATTTTTTTCCGGGCGCGCGTAAGCGCGACATAAAAAAGACGTCTCTCTTCCTCTCCCCGAGAAACTCCGTCATCTCCCTCCATTGAAGCGTGGGGAAAAAGCCCTTCTTCAAGCCCGACAATAAAAATATTGTCAAACTCCAGACCCTTCGCGGCATGCACCGTCATCAAGTTTACCGCGATTTTATTTTCTTTAAATGAATCCTGCTCCGACATCAACGCGGCGTCTTCAAGCATTTTTGACATTGCTTCGATATGGTCCTGAATATTATCGTAACGCGCGGCAACGTTCACCAGTTCTTTTAAATTATAAATTCGTGTTTCCCCCTCTTCGGTATCCGGATCCCACATATCAAAATATCCCGTTTTACCGAAAATAATTTTCAAAGCCTTTGACGGAGGCTCCTCCAAAATTACCTTCTCTATATCCGAGATAATCGCAAAAAATGGCTCTACTTTTTGTTTCTCAGAGGCGCCCAACTCGGCTTTGCCAATAACTTTCGCGATAAGCGCTTTGCCTATCCGGCGCGGAGGAACATTTATAATACGCTTCAAACTCAAAAGGTCATTGCGGTTGAGAGCAACCCGAATATAGGCAAGAATATCCTTAATTTCTTTTCGCTGATAAAATCTTACGCCCGAGACCCTATACGGTATTGCCGCTTTTAAAAACTCTTCTTCCAAAACACGCGACTGAAAATTAGTCCTAAACAAGACAGCTATTTCTTCAAGAGGCGCGCCCTCCTCCACCAGCTCTTTTATTTTCTCGATCACATATACGGCCTCGTGAGTTTCATCTTGAGCGGCAAAAAATTGGAGCCTATCCCCTCCTTTTTTTGAAGTAAAAAGATCCTTAGGAACCCTTTCTTTGTTATTCGCGATAACCGCGTTTGCCGCGTTCAAAATAAACTCGCTTGACCTGTAATTTTCTACCAAAGTTATAGTCTTTGACCCCGGCCAATCGCGCTCAAAAGCAAGGATGTTCCTAAAATCAGCCCCGCGCCAGGAATAAATACACTGGTCTACATCTCCAACTACGCAAATATTGCAATGCTCTTTGGCCAACAGATTAGCTAAAACGTACTGGGCGTGGTTAGTGTCCTGATATTCGTCGATGTTCAAATACTTCCAGCGGTCTTGGTATTTTTTTAAAATATCCGGCCTATCCCTAAACAACCGCACCGGTTTTAAAAGCAGGTCGTCAAAATCCACGGAAGTCGCGGTAGATAATTTTTCTTCATATAAATCCCAAATACTCGAAACCCTTTCATAAAAATAATTTCCGAAATTATTATCTCTGAATGTTCCCGGATCAATAAGCTCCCCCTTACTGCGCGAAATAACGGCTTTTACTTTTGCCGGGGGTATTTGTATCGGATCGATGACCAGATCTTTTTGGGCTTCTTTTATCAAAGAAAGCCTCTCTTCATCGTCAAGAATGGAAAAATTTCCGGTAAGCCCGATTGCCCCGCCCTCATGCCTCAAGATATAACAACCGAGTGCGTGGAAAGTCCCGATCCACGGCTCTCTTGGACCCGAGCCGAAAAAAAGCCTCGGATTTTTTGGCCTGTTTTTTGTCATCCCGGAAAGAAGGACCCCCACCCTCTCTTTCATCTCATTGGCCGCTTTATTGGTAAAAGTAACGGCAAGAATGTTTCCCCCTTCCACTCCGCTTGCGATCAAACACGCGATACGGTGAGAAAGGGCTTTGGTTTTGCCCGAACCCGCTCCGGCCACTATCAAAAGAGGGCCGTCTTTATGAAAAACCGCTTTCTTTTGAGCCGGATTTAATGATTCTTTCATAAATTTATTTATAAACCACGCGCAACCCGCATTATAACTATATCCATCCACTTCTAAATAACTTTATCGCATATATATATGAATAGCTACGCGGAAAAACAAGAAAATTCGCCGCAACCGATTAATATATTGTAACACAGAGGGTGTGGACATCTTTCTTGACCCCCAAGCCCCACCCCATTAGACTGTTTATAGAGGCTTTAAAGCCGAATTTTTTATTATATCTGCCCGCAAATCCATCGTATAAGGGTTAAAGCGAAGCGCGGATAATGGATCCACGGGATAGCTGGGATTCATTTTTGGCTGATTATTCCTGGTTATTTGCGCCTTTTTTAGGCAAAATTTAGCAAATAGACAGGATCAATTGATAATTGCTTCTCATCCAGATAGGACTGAATTATCCCGATCCACGCGAGAGGGAGTAAAATTTTAGGTTGACCTATCGGATGAAGGGAGGCGGATATAACGCGAAAACCATTGGCAATATTCATATCCGCTCAACCCCTTATATATAACTTTGGCTTATTTCTAAAACTCAACAAAGCTTTGATGATCCTTTAGACACAAACGAGAGTCATACCTATATCAGATATGGCTCGGATGAAAATAAAGCGATAAATCAAAGTAAAATAATATACCGCAAGCTCTTTTTATCAAAAGGGCTGGTTAAAATTTATAAAATTTTAGCAAGTTTTGTATTAATATTCGGCATCACCATTCCTGTTTACGCGGGACTTTTTTCATTCTTGGAACATCTTTTTGGAGGAGCCGAGGAGGAACAAACCGCGATAATTTTTAACTCGCGCACGCTTCCCCTTCTTGATGGCATTAAAAATGTCGACCCCGGGCCTCAAGGAGGCGGCGATATCGCCATCATTGGCGGAAACGCCCTATTATCAATTACCGGACCCTTGGGGAGTCTTGCCGATGTTGAAGCAGAAGAAAAGCGTTCGGATAAGATATCACTATACGTTGTCCGAGAGGGAGACACTCTTTCCGATGTGGCAAAATTATTTGGCGTAAGCCAAAATACCATTCTTTGGGCAAACGACATAAAACGAAGCGACCTAATAAAAACCGGAGAAATTCTTTTAATTCTTCCTATTTCGGGGATACAACATCAAATAAAAACCGACGAAACTATTGCCTCGATTGCTAAAAAATATGGGGGAGACACCGAGGAGATCATTGAATACAACGGACTCCCCGAAAATGGCGCCCTTATCGCGGGGGAGACCATCTTAATCCCGGATGGCGAGCTGGCAACGCCAAAATATGTTTCTCAAAGCGCCTCCCAAACTTATTCGTCGTCGCCCTCTTATGTCGGATATTACATGCGCCCTATTGCGGGAGGAAGAAGAACCCAAGGCATTCACGGTTACAATGGAGTTGACTTGGCGGTCTCCTGTAATTCACCCATTTTTGCTTCCGCTACCGGAAATATTTTGATCGCGCGCTCTTACGGATGGAATGGAGGGTATGGGCAATACATTGTCATAGGACACCCCAACAGTACTCAAACCCTTTACGCTCACGCCAATTCAATAATAGTAAATTCCGGATCGCGCGTGGTCCAAGGACAGGTAATCGGATATGTAGGATCTACCGGAAAATCTACGGGATGCCACGTCCACTTCGAAATAAGAGGCGCAAGAAATCCATTTTAGATCTAAAATAATAATTAATTAAACAAAAAATCCCTTAATTGAGGGATTTTTTGTTTAATCGAAGAATTAAATTATCATTTCTTAAACATCCACCGTCTATGAATTTAAAAAGTACTTTTATCTACGTACGATCGTACATTAAAGTCTTAAAACGAGACTACGGACGGGCAAAGCCCTC
>PFCN01000026.1:423-629 GCA_002774705.1 Candidatus Niyogibacteria bacterium CG10_big_fil_rev_8_21_14_0_10_42_19 | reverse complement strand
GGCAAAGCCCTCCTACGCTAAAGCTTCGGAGGGTAAGCAGTAATTAAATGGGTAGTTTCCCACATTACAAGATGATACAAATATACGAATGAGTATGAATTATACTAATAAATACGAATGTTTAGATATTCGTATCTATTCGTATCATTAGTAAAATTAGTATATTGGTATCGTTCTATTTCTTAAACGCCTGTCCTTCGACTACG
>PFCN01000026.1:243-396 GCA_002774705.1 Candidatus Niyogibacteria bacterium CG10_big_fil_rev_8_21_14_0_10_42_19 | reverse complement strand
CAGTATCCGTATGTCTTTCCCGGTTGAGGGGCGCATGTTGAATCCCGGCATCCGCATTTCCAAGTTGAACCCGTCCAGTTGCAGATGTAGGCGACGGCGTAATTGGTGTTGGCTAGTTCTGTTGAGGTAAAGTTGGTGGTGTTTGAAGCGTTA
>PFCN01000026.1:0-181 GCA_002774705.1 Candidatus Niyogibacteria bacterium CG10_big_fil_rev_8_21_14_0_10_42_19 | reverse complement strand
ATTTTTCCAGATGTATCCTTTGTTGTATATGTATTGAGTGGTAGCCCCATTCCCTATTTGAAGGTCAACATAGGTTGAACCGCAGAAAACTTTGAATAGCAGTTCTTTGGCGGTGGAGAGGACGTTGTAAGAGGCGCCGAAGCCTGCGGGTACCGCGGTTGAGGAGGAGAGAAGATCGCAG
>PFCN01000010.1 GCA_002774705.1 Candidatus Niyogibacteria bacterium CG10_big_fil_rev_8_21_14_0_10_42_19 | reverse complement strand
CAACTTCATTAATAACAACTCCGGCCTGCGCCAGAAGAGGAATAAAAAAGAAAACGAATAAAAATAAATACACTGCCTTTATCTTCATTAAGACAGCGTATCAAACTAAGAATATGGACGTCAATTTACTCAAATTTAATACTCTCTCCCGGCTTTAAAATACCGCTTCGGTTGTTCTGTCCGTCTTTTTTAATAGGTTTATTATCACGATACTGCTCTTGGCGCGGGATAAAACTTTGTCTTGGAGCTTGATTGGGTTCAGGTTTTTTATCCTTAAGATCGGACAGTTTTGCGTCTTTTTGGTTCGTGGTATTTTCTTTTTTGCCCGAATCATCCGGCTCATCGGCTTCTTCTTGTAATGTTTCAGCAAGGGCTTTTCGTAATTCATTAATATCGGGAACTTTATTTCTGGAAGATATCTTGGGTGGGTCCCTAAGCTCACTTAAAGAAATAGTTGGACGACTGAGAGGAGCTTCTTTCGTGACCACCTCACCCTCTTTTATGCCTGGCATCCTCATGCTCGGAGCGCCGATATCTTTTTGAACCGGATTGCGGTGCTGTTTGCAATAAATAGGTCTTCGGCCGTCCGGCTGAAACGGCACCAATATGTCCTTACCGCACACCTCACAAACCGCCTCATAAAGACCCGACGGCCTCTGAACGGCCTCCGAGTCCTGCTGGACATTTCCCATCGGCGGCCGGTATTCTTCTCTCGTTCTTGCCGGAGTATCGCGCGGAGAAGAAATGTCTCTTCTCGGAATAACGGCAGGGTCTTGTTCATGCAATTTGGCAATATTCGCGGTAACCACCTCCAAAGGCACACCGTAACGCTTGCGCGAAGATTCAACTATCTGTTCGCGGTAAGATAGGGCCGGCGCCTGTATTGGCGGAAGAGTTGAGGCCGAAAATGGCCTGGAGGCTACTCCGTCAATCATAAGTTTTAAATAAATATTCGCGAAAGCAAGACTGACGATATCTTTAACGAAAAACTCGGGAGAAAATTCTTTTTCAATGACTTCGGCATCGGCCGCGCCGACTCTAAAGGTTATCATGGTGCCGACGTTGCCAAAAACCGCGTCGCTCACCGTCTCGTCCATCTGCGCGATATATTGATGAGCAAGAATCAAATTCAACCTGTATTTTCTGGCTTCCGAAAGAATATTCGCGAAAGATTCGGTCGCGAAATTCTGAAATTCGTCGACATAAAGATGAAAATCCGGAAAATCTTTCCCGTATGAATCGGTTCTTGAAAGAGCGCCGAGGTAAAGCTTGGTTATAAGCATAGCGCCTATCAGCCGGGAATTTTCCTCGCCGATACTTCCCTTGGAGAGATTCATAATAAGGATTTTTCTTCCGTCCATAACTTCGCGCATATCAAAAGAAGATTTGGGCTGTCCGATGATGTTGCGTATCAATGGGTTTGAAATGAATTGGCCGACTTTATTCATAACGGCGGGAACCGCTTCCTGGGCGTAGCGGTCCGTATACTTTGCGAACTCATCCACCCAAAAAGATTTAACAATCGGGTCCGTGATACAATCCACGACTTTTTTACGAAAATCCTTATTTGAAAGCATCCGGTTGATGCCCAAAAGGGTCGCCCCCGGATATTCAAGAAGAGCAAGAATGGTGTTCGCGAGAATATATTCCATACGGGCCGACCAGACGTCAACCCATATTTTTTTGAACACCCCCATCAGACCGGAGGCGATAAGATGCCTTTTTTCCGGATCTACATTCTCCATAATATTAAAACCGATCGGATGGTGCAAGTCGGACGGGTCGAAATAAATCACATCATCTATTCTTTCCTTGGGTACAAAATCAAGCATTTTCTTGGCAAACTCACCGTGCGGGTCGATTATGCCCATAGCCTCCCCCTTCTGCATATCTTGTATCGCCATATTTTCGAGAAGAGTTGTTTTTCCCATTCCGGTTTTACCGACAATATATATGTGCTTGCGGCGGTCATCTTTTTTTATGCCGAAGCGAACCCGCTTGTTGCGGAAATTGGTTTCGGCAAAATAGATTTTATCGTTATTTTCGTTCATAAAAAGCTAAATCGTCAAAAAAAATATTATATCGGAAGATTGGCTGGCGGCTCCCCTTTTCTCGCCTCGATTCTGGGCAGGGTTGGGACTTCGGCAGTTCGTCCCGGATAATGATAAATAGTCGCGAGCTCTTCGGTATTAAGGATAAATTGTTTGACTTGACCCCCAAAAGGAGAATTAAGATTCGTAAAACTTCGATAGGGTGGATAAAAATAAGACCGCGCGCGGAAATCCCGTACTATCTTTTTCTTTTTAAAATATTCCATGCGTTTTACAAAAAAATAATTTACGCCTGTGCTCCATGCCGGCTTAAACCCGTTCAAGTTCAGGCTCGAAAACTGCTTAAGCATGCCGATCATACCGGAGAATGTCGAGGGGGAGAAAACATCTTTCTTCGCAACATACACAAATCTTATTCCGGTATAAAATCCGTGCTTGGCGATACAGCGTTCAATCGATTTAACGACCATATCCTCACCCGACGAAAACATCATAGGAGGCCTGCCCGTATCTGCACCCGGCTGGAATTTCTTACGGCCTAGCAATTTTTCTACGAATTTATTTCCTTTTTCGTGCCACTCTCCTCCCGCGCCCTTGATCAGGATCTGGAACCAAAGCTGTTCTCCCTCTCTTAGCGTCCCCATAAATTCCAGTATGGATGAAAGGGGGTCAACTTTTTCTTCCTCCTCTTTTACGAGATGAAGCTCGTAATCAATATATGTTTTTATGGGGTAGGCATCGTCCTTGGTAAGGTCGAATTCCGCCCCCCATACGCTCCAGTCATTGTTCGGCAGGTCTTTGGGAAGAACTTTAGTATAATCGTCTACCTCGGCTATTTCGGCCTCGGTGTATTGCCCGTAAATTTGAGATTCCAGAAGATTTTTAAAAAAACGCTGGGTATTTACATAAAAATGAACCTTACCGTTGATACTCGCTATCTCAAGGGAATACCAGGTCGGCACCAAACCATGCCAATAACGCATTTTCATATTCCCTCCACCGGCGCTATGAATGGCGTTCAAGACTACCTCCATCGCCTGGGGACCCTTTGCAATCTCCTGCGGAATTTTTATCTCCAGTAACGTACGAGGGCTGTTGGCAAGCCAATTGGTCCTTACATAGGTAACCCACATTTCCCAGGCAATAGAAGCCAGGGCAATAGGCATCCAGACAAACCAATAGGCAAACATCAACCTAAAAATATCCCTAACTGGGCCTTCAAAAAAAGCGTTGAATAAAATCTCCATAATTTAATTATACCAGAGTATACTTGCCGTCAGGTAGCTTTTTGAAATGCTTCCTATTTTGTAGATTTATGAGAATAGTATTTTCTTTCACATGGCGCTCCTGAAAGACTTTTTTGATCAAATCTTCGCGTTTAAGCGGACCGTTCTTGTTGAGAACGGCTTTTATCACGTCTTTTACAATTCCGGGTTCATAACCCCATTCGGAAAGAGCATACAACCCCCTACCGACAAGCACGAATCGTTCATCTTTTATGAGTTCGTTATGGACGGTCTGTTCATGCGCCTTTTTAGCGAGGAATTTTTCGATATTCGAAGCCACCTCCCTAAAATGCAGAGGAGAGCCGTGCCTGCGCATAATAAGATACGCCAAGTCCCTTACTCCTCTTGGACGAATATAGGGCGACCTAATAAGCCCCCATTCACCAAAATGATTTTTTGCCACGCATTTTGAAAAATCAAGCCATGAAATAAGCGTATTCTTTGGATAAGTATAACCGAGCTTGTTTGAAATACTGATGAGTTTCGCGGATATCTCTTCTTCCGAAATAGGCTCATCGGAAAGCTCGCGCGAAAGCTGTTTTAATATCTCTTCGGCGTGTCCGGCTGTCTGGGAGTCGACAACCCATCTTTCGTGAAAATGCTCATTCTCGCGCAAATATTTTATATCATCCGAAATAGTCAAAAGAAAATGAATGTAATTTTTCTGTCGCTTTTCATCGGAAAGCGCTTCAAGCAAATCATCTTCGCGAACGACATTTCCGCGCTCCTCAAGGGCGCTTTTTAAATACGAAAGAGCGTCCAACACTTCTTTGTCGTTCTTTTTAGCGGAAGAAAGTCGCGCGAGTGCGTGCGATTCGATTTGTCTGACCCTTTCTCTTGTAATGCCATAATGACGCCCGATTGCCTCAAGGGTTTCGGAATTATTCGAAGATCCAATACCAAAACGACGCTCTAAAACCCCTTTGGAGCGTTCGGGAAGATTTTTAAAAAGTCTGCAATTTATTTCTTCTGGGCGAAAAGGTAAGCTCATATTTTAGTTACGGCTATACTTAACCGCAATCCATATATAATTAATTCTACAATATTATTTAAATAAGGTCAAGTACATAATATCAGAATATTAAAATAAGTCAACAGTATTATTTATCTAAGAAAATAATAAATAAGCATAACCGTGTCAATATTAAATCCCGTACAAAATTATCATAATCCAGCTTTTCTAAATAATTTATAAATACAGAACAACGCAAACAATATTTCGTATGGGATCAATTTTAATTAAGAGCGCTTTCTCGCCCGACTTAAATTGTCCCAGCTTACTATCAGGGGACTCGCCAAAAAAACCGAGGAATAAGTACCCGCGATCACACCGACGAGAAGCGTCAGAATAAAATATGATGTGGATGATTCACCAAATATATAAAGAAGAAGGAGCACAATAAAAAGAGCGAAAGACGTGGCAAGAGACCTGCCTATAACTTCGCTCAAACTTTTACCAACCACTTCCTCAAATTGCAACGAACTGCCGAAACGGCGGATGTTTTCGCGAATCCTGTCGAAAACTACAATCGTGTCATGGACCGAAAAACCGAGAATAGTCAGAAGAGCGGTGACAAAAAGAGTATCGGCCTCCACATTTATAAACTTGCCCAACACCACAAAAAAACCGATCGGCACCAGCACGTCATGCGTTAAAGCTACTATCGCGACGACTCCGTATTTCCAGGATGAGACCGGCTTTGATACTTTTCTGAAACTCCAAGTGACAAAAGCCAATATCATTACCAGAACCAGAATGATGGCGGTGAGAGAATTTTTCTTTAATTCGTTGCCTATGATCGGGCCGATGGAATCAAAGCGAAGCTGTTCGGAACCCTCAAAAATGGGGGTATCAAGCAAAGTCTGGTGTTCCTCCTCCGAAAGCTCGCGAAGGCGCACGAGCACTCCGTTGTCGCCTGTCGGCTGGACTATAGCATTGTCAAACCCGCCTTCTTTTATTCCTTCTTTTATGAGGGATATGTCGGGACGCCCGTTCTTATATTCCGCCTCCAAAATAGAGCCCCCTGTAAAATCTATGCCCAGACGAAAACCGAAAAGCAATATCGAAGCGATTGATGCCGTGATCAATACTGATGAAAAGATATAAAAATATTTTCTGTATTTGATTATGAACATAATAATTTAAATTTTATCTTGCCCCAATTCTCCTAACTTAAGATGGCTAAATCCCGAACCGTATAAAAAACCTCTTATATTCACGCGACGCAAACCGATAGCCATGATGAATGTTCTTGTGATAATAAAGGCCGAAAGCAAGCTCGATATAACCCCTATCCCGAGGGTTAATGCAAATCCTTTGACCATGCTTGTCCCAAACCAAAAAAGAATGGCGGAGGTGATAATAGTTGAAATATTTGCGTCGCGTATGGACGGCCAAGCACGCCAAAAACCATCCTTTAAAGCGTTGTCTATCGACTGCCCCCGGGTAATTTCCTCTTTTATTCTTTCAAAAATAAGAATGTTGGCGTCAACCGCCATCCCTATTGAAAGAATAAATCCGGCAATACCTGCCGCGGTCAAAGTAAGTCCGAATATCTTAAATATAGATAAGACAAATAATATGTAAAAAGTGAGGGCCAAAACCCCGACGACGCCGGGCAGGCGGTACCATAATATCAAAAACAACGAAACGGCGAGAATACTATAAATACTGGCCATGATCCCTTTTTCAAAAGCGCGCGCGCCGAGGGTCGGCCCAATACTTTGCTGGGAAATGATACTGATTGGGACCGGTAAAGCTCCGGAATTGAGATTACGAACCAGCTCCTTTGCTTCCTGGACGCTAAAGTCTCCCGATATCTGGGCTTGCCCTCCGGTAATTTCGTTTTGGACCACCGGCTGTGAAATTGGGGAACCATCCAAATAAATAGCAATACGCTTATCAATATAATCACGGGTCAGAGACGCAAAAATTTCAGAACCCTCATCATTAAAGCTCAAAAGGACCAGTGGAGACCCGGTAACATTGTCAAAACTCACCGAAGAATTCTTCAAATACCGTCCGGTTAATTTTGTCTCCGCGTAATAAGGATCATCAAACATCCGCTCTCCATTTTTTTGCGCCTCAAGTATCTCGTTAATTTCTTCTTCGGGGCGTTCGGTCCTAAACTCAAGATATGGCGTTTCGCCAATATACTGTATGGCCTCATTAACATCAAAAACCCCGGCGAGTTCAACTATAAGACGGAGCTCGTCTCCCGATCTTTCAACCTGGACAACCGGTTCGGCGACTCCAAAAAAGTTAACCCTTCTTTCGATTACATCTCTCAAACCGGCTACCGCCTCCTCGGCTTCGCCGGCGGGTATTCCGGAAACGTCGGCGACATACACCAAATGAGTCCCGCCCTGCAGATCAAGACCCAGGCGATAATTAATTTGGCCCAAAACCCATTCGGGTTTTACCAAATGAACAAAATCGACGTAGGCAAGCGCTACTCCGAGCAAGATCAATAAAACCGCGATAAACCGTTTATTCATAGGATTTAAAAATATTATTCAATAATAATACTTAACAAAAAATATTTCAATATGTTTAACAAATATGTTTAACAGATAATGCGCAAGCACATTTAGCGTTTCCAGGAAAAAGAAATCTGGCGCATTCTCTTCACTCATTCTCGTCCCAACCAGCGTGGGACTCCGAGGTTGCGAGCCCTTTTTGCCCCTCCAGCAAGTCGGGGACCACGCCAAAAAGGGCTCGCAAATCCGTTCAGAGAACGCACCAGCTTTCTTTTGTTGATAAACTTATAAAGGGCTTGCGGTAATTCAATTTTTAAACATTGCGGAGGCAAAGTTAAAAATCAAGGAGACAAATAGAAAAAGCGGCGGGTACACGCGAAGCGAAGTCCCGCTATAAGCGGGACAGAGTCGAGCAGGGTGACGCTTTTTCGTTATAAGACGACTATGATTTTTCTTTGCCGGAGCACGAGTTTAAAAATTGAATTCCGCAAGACCCCTCAACTGTGAACCCTTAAAAAGATTTACTACGGCGATTGCCGGATAAACAAGCTCGCCAAATGTGCCCGCCCAAAACAAACATATGAAAAATTAAAAAAAACCGCCGTAGCGGTTTTTTGTTGTTATTTAAGCACTATTCCTTTCTTCGTTCGCGCAAAAACATACGCTCCAGTCATATCCGCGCGGGAAATTTTCCCCCACCAACTATATGACGATCTAAGCGATTGCTCGATACCCACGAATATCCGGCGAACTTCATGATTTACGCTGTATTTAGTTCTCTGCCAGTTGCAAAATTCCATCTGTGAAAGATTGCCGCCGATCTGGAAACCGACCAGATTACCGAGCGCCATCGGATATTGCATAAGCTCCGCTGGAATATTCCCGACAATTTTGGATTTCATAAAATTATAAAATTTATGATTTTTATCCCAGACATCAAGACAGGCGCCCATGAACCCCTGCGGGGCCGGTTTGTCGTATTTATAAAATCCGAGATTTGGCGTGACTAAAGTGCGGTAATGAGTGGAAAATTGCTGGCGATGCAAATCGCGCCAT
>PFCN01000017.1:31967-41316 GCA_002774705.1 Candidatus Niyogibacteria bacterium CG10_big_fil_rev_8_21_14_0_10_42_19 | reverse complement strand
ATTAAAAAAAACGGCACCGGCCGTTTTTTCTATTTTGGTTGACGCGACCTGTTGTTCAACACTCGGTGTTGAACAGGTGTTGAACAGAGTATCCGGCATCTAGTATTTGGTATATAGCTAACGCCTAAAGCCTAATTATTAAAGCCTAGTCAATGTCTAAAACCTAATACTCGTACAATCATTTGGGTCATTTGGGACTAAGTTATATTCGGGTTATTAATATTGACACGACTCGTATATTTAATTATGATAGTAACAATGTCGATCAGGATGCGTCACACAAGCTCTCATACGAGAAATAGGCGGTCTCACCATGCGCTTGATGCGCAGCAACTTTCGAAGTGTTCAAAATGCGGAGAAGCAAAACTTCCGCATAGGGTATGCGAAAATTGCGGTACTTACCGTGGTAAAGAAGTGATTGATGTTTTAGCCAAGCTCACCAAGAAAGAGCGCAAGAAGAAAGAAAAGGAGCTTGAAAAGAAAGAAGAAGAAGCATCCGGCCCCAAAGAGCTTACCGCGGAGGGCCTTTCCAAGAAATAATTTCCGTAGTTCGAGTGATACCCGCGGTATCGCGTTAATCGTCTTTAAAAAAATGGCAAATAGACATTTAGCACGTTCCATCGTAATGCAATCTCTCTTTGAGTGGGATTTTAACGGATGTGATGATTCGAAGATTGATGAGATAGTCAGTCGTAATATCGAGGAATTTGCCGCAGGTCTGGGTGATGATGGTTTTGTAAGGACTCTCGTAGTGGGGATCATTAAAAAAAGAAAAAAGATAGACGCGGTTATAGAGAAGGCGGCGCCCGAATGGCCTATCAACCAGATAGCCCAAGTAGACAGAAATGTTCTCCGCATAGGACTCTATGAGCTTCTTTTTGGGAACAGGGGAGAGGTCCCGCCCAAGGTAGCTATAAATGAGGCCATTGAACTTGCAAAAACATTTGGAGGAGACTCTTCCGGACGTTTTGTTAACGGAGTTTTGGGAACCGTTTATCGGGAACTGGGCGAGCCGGGAAAAGAAGAAGTAAGTCCCAAGGACAAGAAAAGCAAAGCCGATATATTAAAATTACCTGTTGAAAGTTTGGGTGGTGGGGTGGTTTATCGCAAGGACGGAGACAAAATTTATTTTGCGATGGTGCATGACGTATTCGGTTACTGGACGCTTTCAAAAGGACATCTTGAAGGAGAAGAAGATGTTAAAGAAGGCACCATGCGCGAGCTCAAAGAAGAGCTCGGGATAAAAGAACTTTTACTTAGTGAGGAGATCGGAGTCAACGAATATATCGCTTTAGACCCGGAAAAAGGTCCGGTAAGAAGGAGAGTCGTGTATTTTTTGGTAGAGACGCCGGAAGAAAAACTTACGCTCGGAACATCGGGAGGGCTTGATGATGTTCGCTGGTTTGGTCCGGAAGAATTTAAAGAAATAAAAACCTATCCGGACATAAGGCCGATCCTGGATAAAGCAGTAGATTTATTAACAAAATAATTTTCAATTGCCAATTTTTAATTTTCGCGGGTAACGAGGAAATCGAAGATTGCTAATTGTCCGCAAAAGGCGGACCCGCCTCTAGCGGAATAATTATTTCGCATGAAAGATAATTCTCAACTGGAAAAAAAAATAGGAGTAACGTTCAAAAATAAAGATCTTTTGAAAGAAGCTCTGACTCATCGTTCTTATTTAAACGAGAATCCTTCGTGGCCTCATCCGCACAATGAGCGTCTTGAGTTTTTAGGAGACGCGGTTATTGAGTTGATCATAACCGAAGTGCTGTTTAAACAATTTCCCGATAAACCGGAGGGCGAATTAACGAGCCTTAGGGCGGCATTGGTAAACGCGAACATGCTTTTTGAGATATCAAAAAAAATAGGGTTCAACGAATATATAAAACTCTCGCGGGGAGAATCCAAAGATACGGGGCGCGCGCGCCAATATATTCTGGCGAATACGTTTGAGGCCATTACTGGCGCCATGTATCTTGACCAAGGGATAAAAACTTCTAAAATTTTTCTTGAAAAATATTTATTGTTGAGGTTACCGGATATAATATCAAATCATCTTTATAAGGATCCCAAATCTCTTTTTCAGGAAAAAGCCCAGGAATACGCGAGCGTTACCCCTCATTATGAAGTATTAAAAGAGCAGGGGCCCGATCATGACAAGCATTTTAGCGTTGGCGTGTATCTTGCCGATGAGATGATTGCTAAAGGGGACGGACCCTCAAAGCAAGCCGCCCAAGAAGAAGCCGCGAAGAAAGCTCTCGAAATTAAGGGGTGGGAATACAACAATCATGCGTCTTAAAAGATTGGAGCTTGCCGGTTTTAAATCTTTCGCAAAACCGACTTCTCTTGAATTCAAAACAAAAATAACCGCGATTGTCGGCCCGAACGGTTCGGGTAAATCAAACTGCGCTGAAGGAATGCGCTGGGTTTTGGGCGAGCAGTCCATGAAATCTTTACGCGCGAAATTGGGCGAGGATCTTATCTTTAACGGATCAACTACCCTTCCGCGCATGTCAAAAGCGTCTGTTACGCTTTTTTTTGATAATTCAAAAAAAGATTTTCCGCTTGGGTTTGACGAGGTGGGGGTCGGGCGAAGGGTTTATCGCGATGGGGTGAACGAATATCTCCTGAATGGCTCAAAGACCCGCCTTAAAGACATCGTCGAGCTTCTCGCGAATATCGGCATTGGGCTCTCACAGCACAATATTATCGGCCAAGGCGAGGCAGACCGCATTCTTCATGTTTCGCATAAAGAGCGTAAAGAGATGATTGAGGATGCTTTGGGACTTAAAGCATATCACATAAAACTTTTGGAGGCCGAAAGAAAACTTCTAAAATGCGAAGAAAACATGAAGCAGGTTAGAGCGTTGAGAAAAGAGATCCAGCCGCATTTAAAATTTTTAAAAACGCAGGTTGAAAAGATAAAAAAGTCCGCCGAATACCGGAAAGACCTTAAAGAAAAATACAGGACGTATTTATTTTCGGAGGAAGTATTTTTGGAGAAAAAAACGGAAGAATTAAAAGGAAAAAAAAATACCCCCGAACAAAAATTAAAAGAACTTTACGCGCGTAAAGATGAATTCTCTTCGAGACCCATCACGCAAGATAAAACGGAGGACGGTTCGGTGGCAGATGAGCTTGAGAAGATAAAAAAAGAAATTTCGGATATACGCGGCAACAAGACGCGCCTGGATCGCGATCTGGGGCGTCTTGAGGGGATGATCGAAGTTGAGGAGTCGCGCGGGCAAGATGAGGAGGGGGAGGATGTTGTCGCGCGCTCCGAGATAGAGACGCTTCTTATCGAGGTTGAGGAGAATATTTCCGCGGCCCTGGAGGAGAGCGTGCTCGACCAGATCCACGAATTTTTACGCGATGCTTTGGGTTCGGTTTCTTCTTTTTTGAATCGTCTTGATAACCTGCCTTCAAAAGAATCTTCTTCTTTGAGGGTAGAAGAGTTGACTCGTGAAAAAAATAAAGTTACCGAAACGATAAGCAGGATTAAAGAAAAGGAGGGAGAATTGGTAAAACGCGAAAAAGAGCTTGGAGGTAATTTGTATGAAAGGGAGCGCCATCTTCGCGAGATGGATCGCGCTCTTTATGAGTTGTCTTCCGAAGAAAACGCGCTCAAAGACCAGTTGAGATCGATAGATTTTGAGGCCGAAAGGATCAACTTGAGAAGGGAGGATTTTTTGCGCGAAAAACAGGAGGCGGAAAGATACAATGTTGATATGTCGGGCGACCGACAAAAAGAGGCGCCGATTTCGGAAGATGAGCGCGAAAAATTAAGAAAGGATATAGATCGCCTTAAGTTTAGACTGGAAGAATCGGGAGGAATGGACTCCGGTATTTTGAAGGAATATAACGAAGTCGAGGAGAGGGATAAATTTTTTGAGAGCGAGATGGGAGACCTTGAGAAGGCCTCGGTGGAATTAAACAACCTTTCAAAAGAGCTTCTGGAAAAAATAGAAACGGAATTTGAAGAAGGTATAGATAAGATCAATAAGGAATTCAATAATTTTTTTGGAGACATGTTCAGCGGGGGGAAAGCCGAACTTCGTCTTTTGAAAAATAAAAAAGGCGCAAAAAAGAAAGACGACCCGGAGGTTGATGATATTCATTCGGAAGATAATAATGAGGAGGGGATTGAGGTCAAGGTTAATTTGTTGAGAAAAAAAATCCAGTCTCTTGAAATGCTTTCCGGGGGTGAGCGCGCTTTGACGTCAATAGCTTTGCTATTCGCGCTTTCAAGTGTAAACCCGCCTCCATTCCTTGTTCTTGATGAAATTGACGCGGCGCTTGATGAGGCGAATTCACACCGTTACGGTAAAATGCTTGAAGACCTGTCGGAGGGGACCCAACTTGTTTTGATAACTCATAATCGCGAATCAATGAAGCGAGCAGGAGTTTTATACGGAATTACGATGTCGGGTGACGGAACGTCAAAACTTCTATCTTTAAAATTGGAAGAGGCATCAGAAATAGCGAGATAAAATTTCCAATTCATTTAATAAAATTTTTAATATAAAAAAAAGTCCGTCACCTGGTGACGGACTTTTTTGACCCGGGGGTCCAAAGAACGATAAATGCTAACTCTTTTACCCCTTCGATGCTCATGCCGAGCTTCTCGGCCGCACCGAGCGACAAATCGTACTCGCGTCCCGGTATAAATGGTCCGCGGTCTTTCACTGTTAGTACGATTTTTTTGTCGTTGTCGGGATTTATGGTCAGAACTTTTGTCCCGAAGGGTAGGGTTTTGTGCGCGACCACGGTTTCGTCCCATTGGTTGTAGATCTCGCCGTTGGCCATCCTTTGTCTGTGAAATCCAGGACCATACCAGGATGCCAATGCGTAATACGGTTGCGACCTCATGGCTAACAGGTCGCCGGGCCTTACAACCGTTTGGGTTTTGCGCGCCCAATTTTCTCCATTCCATCTGAAGACGTTTTTTTTGTTTTGTACGCCATAGCTTTGCGCTATATCGCGCAGGGTTTGGCCTTTTTTTACCTCGTGGAGCACGACCGGCAGTTTTTTGCCGGAGTTTAACTTGATCCCGTTAATTTTTCTTTTGAGCGGAATCTTTTGTTTATTCGGAAAATATTCATCTATTATCCCGGGGGTTGACCCTCCAAACCAATCCGATGGCCATGGCGGCCAGGACTTGGGCCAAGAGGGCAACGACGGTTTAAACGCGATCACGAATATTGCTATGATCGCGCCCACGACCAGCCAAACTTTACTGATGTACATAAATTACCTCCGTAACAGGAATTTGTTTTCTTAGCGCATGACTATAGACCCCTATATATAAAAATTGTGAAAGGACATAAAAATAGCATTTCAAAATTTATAACATTATAATCTATTTTTAATATTTTATCAAGATTTTGAGAGTTTTTTGCACTTGGAAGCCTCGCTTCCAAGTAAGTTTTTGTAATATGTACACACATATGACGGTTTTTGAGTAAATGGGTAAAGTTCAAAAATATATGCAATACCGAGTGTTGCATATAAAATTAAGTGTTTAATAAGCTCAATATTAGATACCGTCCCGGCGTAACCGGGACGGTATCTAATCCATAAGGTTAGTTTTATGTTTTATACGGCAGGATCTTCAGGTTTGTTCTCGGCGGGTTCTTCTGTTGCCGGGGCCGGAGCCTCTTTCTCGGTCTTAGGCGCCTCATCGGCTTTGGCCGGCTCTTCTGTTTCGGCTTCGTCATCGGGCTCTTTTTTTACCCTTTCTTTGGTCTCAGCAGGTTCCGGGACTTCTTCTTTAGTTTTGGCCGGCTTAGCGGTTCCTTCTTTTGGTTCTTCGGCGTCGGCGCTTTTAGCCGGGGGAGTGGGAGAAACTTTTCTTTTCTTGCCTTGTATTATTTTTGCGTCTACGAGGAGGTTGTGTACCGTTCCGGACGCCTGAGCTCCGTGTGCCAGCCAGTGTTTAATGCGGTCTTCTTTAAGGTCTACCCGGTTTTTTCGCGGATCGTAAGATCCCAGTATTTCCAAAAAAGCTCCAGTGTTCATGGCTTTTCGTTTATCCGTAATGATTATTCTGTAATTGGGGTCGTTTTTTCGCCCTACTCTTTGTAATCGAATTATTAACATTGTTCTAATATAAAGCTAAAATACTATGCTTGTCAAACGATTTATTGCTTATAAAAAACAGCTATCTTTAGATAAACGGATATTTTGCGCGCGTGGAATTGACTTAAGGTCTTGCTTTTGCTATAATCTTGGCAATGGTAGTACGGCGATCCGTATGCCAGAAGGGTCGAAATTCTGTTAATAATTTATCCAAATATAACTAAAATGTCAGAAAAACCAAACGCAGATCAAGAATTTCTTGAATATTTAGTTAAAAATTTGGCGGATAATCCGGACGACGTTAAGGTAGAGCGCAGGGTTGACGAGATGGGCGTTCTTTTGACGCTTCACCTCAACCAGGCCGATATGGGAAAGATCCTCGGCCGGAATGGAAATACCGCCAAAGCTATCCGTACTCTTTTGAGGGTTGTTGGCATCAAGAACAATGCCCGCGTAAACCTCAAGATTGAGGAACCCGTCGGAGGCAGAGGCCCAGGGGCTCCCCGGTCCGAGTCGGAGCAAAGCATGAATGACGTGATGGAAGATTTGAAGCTTTAAATCTCGAAAGGATACAGTTTCTATCTTAAATAATAAAAATCAAAACGCCGTGCTATTATATAAGTGCGGCGTTTTGATTTTAAGGAGTTAATATATGATGCGAATTCGCGGACAATATGCTAATTTATGGGTTGCGAATAATTAATTATTAGCAGTTAGCATAATTAGTATAAAATTAGCGTGTTTGCGTCATTATGATAAATAAAATGCGTTTTGATATTATAACCATTTTTCCGGATATTTTTGATTCTTATTTTAACGAATCAATGATAAAGAGGGCGCGTGAAAAAAGGGCCGTTGATATTCGCGTGCATAACTTGCGCGAATATTCCAAAGATAAACATAAAAAAGTTGATGATAGGCCGTACGGAGGGGGACCGGGGATGGTGCTCAGAATTGATCCGTTAACGCGCGCGTTAAGTTCGATTTTGAGAATTTCTAATTCCCGATTTTTAATTTCTAATAAAAGGACAAATTCTAAATTTAAAAAACAAAGAACAAAAATAATTTTATTCTCTCCGTCCGGCAAGCAGTTTGATTCCAAAACTGCTCAAAATTTTGCCAAAAAATATGAGCGCATTATTATGATCTGCGGACATTATGAAGGCGTGGATGAGCGTATAAAAAAAGTAGTTTCGGATTTCGGATTTCGGATTTCGGATTTATCTATAGGTCCTTATATTTTGACCGGGGGCGAAATTCCGTCGATGGTCGTTGTGGACACCGTTGCCCGGCATATCCCCGGAGTTTTGGGCAGGGGGGAGTCCCTTGAAGAAAATCGCCTGGGAGTCGGGGTCCCGATGTATACGCGCCCTGATATATTTGAATACAAGAAAAAGAAATATAAAGTTCCTAAAGTCCTTCTTTCGGGTGACCATAAAAAAATAAACGAGTGGAGGAGGGGTCACAAAAAATGATATACTTAATAAATGCCTCTCTGGATACCCATTACCGTAATAGCATATTTTCTTAACGGGCTCGCCGAGATAGTCGATAAAGTACTTTTATCCAAACGGATAGCCGATTCGGTGTCTTATACTTTTTATTCAGGTCTTTTAAGTTTGGGTGTTCTGGTGCTTGTGCCGTTCGCGTGTCTGGAAGAGGGAGCGGTTTGCGTAGCGTTTTTTCCGATATTGCCCGCGGGGGTCATCCTTCTCGCTTTATTTTCCGGAGTCGCTTTGCTCGCGGCGCTTTATTTTTTATATGAAGCTATTCGTATCAGCGATGTTTCGAGAGCGGTGCCTTTGATAGGCGCTATTTCTCCTTTTTTTATTTTGGCAATGTCGGTTTTTATTTCGGGGGACGTTTTATTGCCGAATGAGTTTACGGCGCTTTTGTTTTTTGTTGTCGGGGGAATTTTTTTATCTTTTGGTCCTTCAAAAAAAGAAATATTCAATTTCAATTCCAGGTTGATATTTTTGACTTTGTTCGCGGCATTTTTTTTCGCGGTTACCTTTTTTCTTGCCAAAGAGGTTTTTAAGGCCGCGCCGTTTATTTCGGGGTATGTTTGGACGCGCCTCGGGAGCTTTTTTGCGGTAGTTTTTATGATTGTTATCCCTTCGATAAGAAGGAAAATTTTGAAAATTTCATTTAAGGCTCCGGTTAATTCTTTTCCCATTCTTGTTTCTAATAAGGTGGTGGGAGCGGCCGGTTTCGTTCTTCTTAATTACGCGATAGCTCTTGGGCCGGTAAGCGTTGTTAATGCCATGAGGGGGGTCGAATATTTATTTTTGTTCATCGTTACGGCCGTTATTTCTTTGTTCAGTCCTTCGATTTTGAAAGAATCTTTGGATTACCGCACTTTGTTGGGCAAGGGCGCGGGCATTATTTTTATAGGTGCCGGATTTTTATTTTTATAAAATGAAATTTTTTAGAAATAAAACGGTTCTTTTAATTTTATTTTTATTATTATTTTTTTTCGTGTCGGTTGGTATTTTGGTCTCAAATACCCCGGTTTTGGAGCCGAAAATTTTCGGAGTTACTTTCTCGCCTTTTTATGCCGAACGCTTCGGTCTTGATTGGCAGATGACATACACGGATATTCTTGATGACCTAAACGTAAAAAATATAAGAATTGTCGCCTATTGGGACGAGATAGAAAAAGAGGAGGGCGAGTATGATTTTTCACAGATTGATTGGCAGGTTAGGGAGGCCGAAGACAGGGATGTAAATATAATTGTCGCGGTCGGACGCAAGCTACCGCGCTGGCCGGAATGCCGTGTGCCGGGATGGGCCGGCTCCCTCGGGATGGCGGAACAAAATGAAGCGCTCCTGCGTTATGTTTCCCGGACTATCTCGCATTTAAAAAATTCGGAGGCGATAAAGATGTGGCAGATCGAAAACGAGCCGTTTTTGTCGTTCGGTGAATGTCCGGAATTATCGAGCAGGGTTCTTGACGCGGAAATTTCTTTGGTAAAAACGCTTGATGGCCGTCCGATAATGATCACGGATTCCGGCGAGCTTTCTATATGGATACCTGCCGCGCGTAGGGGGGATGTTTTCGGGTCCACAATGTATCGCACGGTTTGGTCCGATCGGTTCGGTCATTTTACCTATCCCTTGCCCCCGTCGTTTTTCCGGCTTAAACGGTCAATCACCGAATTTTTTGTCGGTAAGAAGCCGATGCTGGTCATAGAATTACAGGGAGAGTCCTGGCAGAAAAAAATGACCTATGAAGTTTCGGTCGAAGAGCAGTATTTATCAATGAATC
>PFCN01000017.1:31357-31909 GCA_002774705.1 Candidatus Niyogibacteria bacterium CG10_big_fil_rev_8_21_14_0_10_42_19 | reverse complement strand
CGGATTTGATACTTTTTATTTATGGGGCGTAGAATGGTGGTATTGGTTGAAAGAAACGCAAGATAGGCCGGAGATGTGGGATATTGCTAAAGAGGCGATAAATGATACAAATATACGAATGTTTACGAATGATATCAATGGTTACTAATAATACGAACAAAACAAAATTATTTTATCCGGAACTTTCTTATACTCTGGTTGGGATATGTTTTTTTGTTCACAATGAACTTGGGAGATTCGCGAGAGAACGGCAATACGGAGATTCAATTGAGAAAAAATTAAAAGAGTCAAAAATATTATATAAGCGAGAATGCGCAATTGGAGATAGCAATAATGTTGCAGATTTTATAATTGAAGACAAAATTGCCATAGAATTAAAAGCAAAGAGGATTTTAATTAAGGAGGATTATATCCAAATTCAACGTTATTTACAAGAATCAAAATTAAGGCTCGGGCTATTAATAAATTTTAGGGATAAATATATCAAACCGACTCGGATTGTCCGAATTGATTCAAAAAATAAGAACAACTATTAGTATGTATTTGTATTAT
>PFCN01000017.1:0-31330 GCA_002774705.1 Candidatus Niyogibacteria bacterium CG10_big_fil_rev_8_21_14_0_10_42_19 | reverse complement strand
TTTTGTGGGGCGCCTCAACCAGCTCTCATCAAGTAGAGGGCTTAAATATTAATGATTGGTCTGAATGGGAAAAAAATAATGCCGAGAGATTGGCTCGGGATGCGTCTAAGCAATGGCCGAAAGAACAACAAGAAAGATTTCCCGAAATGTTCGACTCCAAAAATTATATTTCCGGACGAGCGTGCGACCATTATAATCGGTATGAGGAGGATTTTGATATCGCCCGTTCTTTGGGGCACAATGCCCATCGCTTTTCTATTGAATGGTCGCGCATAGAGCCCGAAGAAGGCAAGTTTGATGAAAAAGAAATAGAACATTACCGCGAGGTTATTAAAGCTTTGCGTGAGCGCGGGCTCGAACCGTTCGTCACGCTGTGGCATTGGACTTTGCCATTGTGGCTTGCAGAAAAAGGAGGGATAAGAAATAAAAAATTTGCCGAATATTTCGCGCGTTTTTCGGAAAAGATTGTTCAGTCATATAATGCCGACGTTAAATACTGGTTTACTATCAATGAGCCGGAAATTTACGCGCTTAATTCATATCTTAGGGGAAGGAGGACACCGCAAAAAAAAGGAGTTTTAAATTTTTATTTTGCAATGCGGTCTTTGATCTCCGCTCATCGCCTGGCTTATACATCCATCAAAAAGATAGCTCCGTTATCCATAGTCGGGGTTATTTGCAACTTGTCCGACTTTAGGTCCTCGGGGGGTTTTATTAATGTTTTATTGAAAGTTATTTTTGAAATATTTTGGAACCATTATTTTTTAGGAAAATCTCAAGATCGGCTTGATTCAATAGGGCTTAATTTTTATTTTCATAATCGCATAAATTATGGCATCAACAAAAATTCAAATGAGATAAATTCCGATCTCGGGTGGGATTTGCATCCTGAGGGCGTAGAGAAGGTGCTTTTGGGATTTAAAAAATATGCCAAGCCCATTTATATAACCGAAAGCGGTCTTGCCGATAAAGAGGATAAGTATCGGGATTGGTTCATAAAAGAAACGATAAAAGCAATTGCTCGTGCTCGGTCAAAAGATGTAAATATTCAGGGTTATTTGCATTGGTCTTTACTTGATAATTTTGAATGGGATATCGGTTTTTGGCCCAGATTCGGCCTTGTGGAAATTAATTATGAAACGCTCGCGCGGAAGATAAGGCCAAGCGCCCTTGAGTATGCTAAAATCATAAAAAATAACGGTTTTTAGAGAGAATACCGGTCATTGCAAAAACAATGGGGTTGGGGATTGACCCCGTACGAAATCCCAAGGGAAATAGCGTGGTATTGTATTATATTATTTGATTAAATTTTTTAATTTTAATAGAATTATAATTAAGTAAAATACGGCTTTTTGTACGGGGTTGACACGGTTTTTAGATAAACTATAATAAATTATTATGTGATGATTCAATCTATTGAAATTGTAATAGATTAAGTGTGGCCGCGATTGTTTCTTTAAGGAGATAGTCGCGGCTGTATTTTCGGAGATAAAACAGACAAACGAAAGTTTTTTGACAAATTAATGGACCAATATAAGTAAGAATTAATTTAAGACAAAAAGAAATGTATATTTTCTTTTGTCCCGTCGAATCTCGCTTTTAGCGGGGTTCAGACCTCGCTTTAGTTCGGTGTTAACCGGAACGGATGTGGGTTTACATTTTTGTGAGCTGCTTTCGTTAAACTTTAGTGAGGGAGCAATTTAGAAGATTTTAAATTTTCTAAATTTATTTTGAGAGTTTGATCCTAGCTCAGGATGAACGCTGGCGGCGTGGATAAGGCATGCAAGTCATGGGGGCCCGCAAGGGCCACCGGCAAACGGGGTAGTAATACGTAGGTTACTTACCATCCACACGAGTACAACCAGTCGAAAGATTGGCTAATCCTCGATGGTTTGGCAGACATTTATGTTTGTTAATAAAGGTATCGAGCAATTGATATCGGTGGATGAAAGGCCTGCGGGCTATCAGCTAGTTGGTAGGGTAAAGGCCTACCAAGGCTATGACGGCTAGGGGGCGTGAGAGCGTGACCCCCACCACTGGGACTGCGACACTGCCCAGACACCTACGGGTGGCTGCAGTCGAGAATCTTCCACAATGGGCGAAAGCCTGATGGAGCGACGCCGCGTGCAGGATGAAGGTCTTCGGATTGTAAACTGCTTTTCTTTGGGAGCAAGCCGAGCACCTTTTTGAGTGCTATAGTATATACATGTTTTATGTGTATGTATTAAAAGGTTCTTCAAATCCAAAATATTACATAGGTTTTACAACTGATCTTAAAAAAAGATTTAGTGAGCACAATGCGGGAGAAAATATTTCTACGCGGCGTGGTAAACCCTGGGTTTTACTCTATTTCGAGGCATACGATAAAGAGGTCTATGCCCGCAATAGAGAGCGCATGCTTAAACAAAGAGGCAAAGCATGGCAAGAATTAAAAAAAAGGGTTGGAGAAATAGTGCTTAAAAAGGTGCTCGGTTGAGAGTACCAAAGGAATAAGGGCTTGCTAACCTCGTGCCAGCAGCCGCGGTAATACGAGGGGCCCAAGCGTTATCCGGATTTACTGGGCGTAAAGGGTCCGTAGGGGGTTATGTTAGTCCTCTGTTAAATCTTCCGGCTTAACCGGAAAAATGCGGGGGAAACGGCATGACTAGAGGATGTGAGAGGCTGATGGAACTCACGGTGTAGGGGTGAAATCCGTTGATATCGTGGGGAACACCAAAGGCGAAGGCAATCAGCTGGCGCATTCCTGACCCTGAGGGACGAAAGCGTGGGGATCGAAAAGGATTAGATACCCTTGTAGTCCACGCCCTAAACGATGATGACTGGCTATTGGAAGTATCGACCCTTCCAGTGGCGAAGCTAACGCGTTAAGTCATCCGCCTGGGAAGTACGGCCGCAAGGCTAAAACTCAAAGGAATAGACGGGGACTCGCACAAGCGGTGGAGCATGTGGTTTAATTCGACGATGAGCGAAAAACCTTACCAGGGCTTGACATCCCAGTGAAATTCCCTCGAAAGAGGGAATGTCTCACAAGGACACTGGGACAGGTGCTGCATGGCTGTCGTCAGTTCGTGGTTTGAACTGTTCCCTTAAGTGGGGTAACGAACGCAACCCCTGTCGTCTGTTATAAGTATCAGGCGAGACTGCCCCCGCCCAAGCGCGTTTACTTTGTGAACGCTTAAATTCAAAATTAAAAGATCAAAGTGTAAAATTGATGTAAAAATTTTTGGCTGAAAATTTTGAATTTGAGCAGGAGCGAGGCGAAGTGCGTTTAGGCGGGGGAGGAAGGTGGGGATGACGCCAAGTCAGCATGGCCCTCTGATGCCCTGGGCTACACACATGCTACAATGGTCGGTACAAAGGGACGCTAAAGGGTAACCTGGAGCAAATCCCATCAAAGCCGGCCCCAGTTCGGATTGAGGTCTGCAACTCGACCTCATGAAGTCGGAATCGCTAGTAATCGCGGATCAGCACGCCGCGGTGAATACGTTCTCGAGTCTTGTACTCACCGCCCGTCACGTCAAGGGAGCCGGGAGTGCCCGAAGTCCCTGCTTAGCAGGGCCGAAGGCAAGTTCGGTGACAGGGACGAAGTCGTAACAAGGCACGGCTAGCGGAAGCTGGTCGTGGATTATTAAATCAATCTATTCCGGTTTTACCGGAACAGAGTGGTCGTTGCCCGTTCTTATACGGGTTAGCTATTGATCGTTAGGCTTTAAGTGACGATCTTCCGATGCAAATCGGAACTGACGGGACAAAAGAAAATATATACTATTTTTATTTATAAAAGGTCTATTTATTATTTAATTTAAATTAAGGTCGAAAGCGATTTTTTGTTCGGCCGCAAAAAACTATGTCAAAAGTAGTTATTTATACGACTCCGACTTGCGTTTACTGCAAGATGGCGAAAGAGTTTTTTCACAATAATAACGTCCAGTATGAGGAAAAAAACGTTGCCGAAGACGCGCAAGCCCGGGAAGAAATGATCCAAAAATCAGGACAGCTCGGAGTGCCCGTGATCGAAATTGATGGAAAATTTGTCGTAGGATTCGAGGAATCCAAACTTAAGGAATCTTTAGGTATTAAGTAAAAACAGTCCCGTGGCGCGCGGGACTGTTTTTTTGTTATTCGGTTTTGATATAAGACGATTTTTCTGTACAATATTAAAATGACCGGATATATAAAAGATTTTAATAAACAATTTATATTTGAACCCGAGATCGTAAATTCGGATAAGTTAATCTCTTGCGATAAATTTATTATTGCGGGAATGGGGGGGTCTAATCTTTCCGCCGGCCTTATTGGGATTCGTGATCCTAAGATGGACATAATAGTCCATCGGAATTACGGATTACCCGAAATCGCGGAGGAAAATTTAAAGGGCCGTTTGATCATAGTGAGTTCTTATTCAGGCAACACCGAGGAGGCCATAGATTCTTTCGAAAAGGCGGTTTCATCAAATCTGCCGATAGCGGTAGTCTCTTCGGGAGGCCGTTTGATCGAGCTTGCCAGAAAAAATTCAGTGCCTTATGTTTTGCTTCCTCAAACCGGGATACAGCCGAGATTTGCCGTAGGTTATAATATTAAAGCCATCCTGAAAATAATGGGGCGCCAAGACCTAGTCGCGGAGTTAACGGAGCTTGCCTTGATACTTGATCCTTCGTCTTTTGAGGGGACGGGCAAAAAACTCGCGGATTTGCTTAAGGGTTTTGTACCGGTGATATGCTCTTCCGGAAAAAACAAAGGCATTGTTTATAATTGGAAGATCAAATTCAACGAGAGCACAAAAATTCCGGCGTTTTTTAACGTGTTCCCGGAATTAAATCACAATGAAATGACCGGTTTTGATCTTTCGGGCGAGGTTAAAAATAATTTTGATAAATTTTATTTTATTTTTATTCGTGATGAAACGGACCATCCAAGGATATCAAAAAGAATGGAGGCCACAAAAAAAATGTATGAAGAGCGAGGTTTTAAGGTTGAAGAAGTATATATATCGGGCCGAACAGTTTTTCATAAAATATTTTCATCGATTATTCTTGCGGATTGGACCTCTTATTATCTTTCTGTTATATACGGAGGGGACCCCGAGAACGTCCCTATGGTGGAACAATTTAAAGACCTTATAAAATAAATATGTATATTTTATTTGATATAGGCGGGACAAAAATGCGCATCGCCGCGTCCCGGAACGGGAGCGAGATACTTGATTCCAAGATCGTCCCTACCCCTAAAGATTTTTGGGAGGGGATGCAAACGATTAAAAAGATATCTTACGACCTTATTAAGGGCGAAAAGATAGATTCTGCCGCGGGAGGCATTGCCGGTCCTTTAAATAAAGAAAAGACGATGCTTGTGAATTCTCCTAATCTTCCGGGATGGGTCGAAAAACCCCTGGTGGGCGAGCTTGAACATATTCTGGCTTCATCGGTTTATATCGAGAACGATACGGCTATGGTGGGATTAGGGGAGGCGATTCATGGCGCCGGGGCCAAATATTCTATAGTCGCCTATGTTACCGTATCTACGGGCGTTGGCGGTGTGCGTATAGTGGATGAACACATAGACAGGAGTGCCGCGGGTTTTGAGATAGGGCATCATATTATAAATTTTTCGAGCGAAGCTAAATGTCCGTCTTGCGAAGCGGGTGGCCATCTTGAGGCATATGTTTCGGGCGCGGCCCTTGAGGGTTATTTTGAAAAAAAACCTTACGAAATTACCGATCCGTCGGTATGGGAAGAGACCGCGAAAATTCTTGCCTACGGCCTGAACAATGTCGCGGTTTTTTGGTCGCCCGAAATTATAGTGCTTGGAGGGGCTATGATCGTCGGGAATCCCGCTATTCCTATGGATCGTATAAAATATTATTTTGAAGAAACATGCAAAATTTTTGCGGAAAATCCCGTGATAGAAAAAGCCTCTTTGGGTGATGTCGGCGGTCTTTATGGGGCGATGGAATATTTGAGGCAAAATTTAATCTAAAATTAATTCAATTCATTTAATTATAATAAGATCCTAATAAATTATTAAAAATGACAATGCTCGCCGTTGTTTTTACGCTTTCGGCGATCGGTATTGTCGAAACCTCATATCTTGTCAGAAAAAGGATAGCCTCCGATTAGACGCGGCGTTTCTTAATAGGCGGGAAAAATCTGGATCTTTAATACTTACAATCTATTTACGATCGTAAATAGATTGTAAGTTGGTTTTGAGTTGGTTCTAAGTTGGTTTATTTTGCGGAGTTATCTTATTTTTGCTTTTCTTAATTTTATTTAATCGTGCCCCCTTTTCCGCCAGAGGCGTATCAGTCTTAGGCTGGATTAAAAAAATATATATTAGCGCGTCGGGGCTGTCTTGTTATGACAGTCTATATTTAAACTTTCGATGGGCGACGGAGGGATCGAACCTCCGACCTTCCCGACGTTAAGTCGGGACCCCGACTTCATAATTAAAAAATATATAATAGTGCGTCGGGGCTGTCTTATTAGTATCCTATAAAATTTGCGAGTTGATGTGCGAGCGGAAGGAATCGAACCTTCGACCTCTGTCTTATCAGGACAGCGTTCTACCACTGAACTACGCTCGCAAATTTTTATAAAAAGTCAGGACAGCGTTCTCCCCGGGATTGTTCTTATTTTTATTAAACTTACAGTTCAAAGTGAATAATCCCGCAAAAAGCTGCGTCGTCTCGCTTTTAGGTCCTGAGATTGTTCTTATTTTTAAAACTACAGTTCAAAGTAAACAATCCCGCCGAATCCCGGTTGCACCGGGACGCTTTCGGCCCACTTCACTATACACCCTCTCTTTCGTTCCGGTTGCATCGGAACTCCGGAAGAGCGCGCAAAATTTACGATAAAAGTATTATATACTCTTATTTATTTTTGTAAAACACCTTATTTTCGAGACGAAGATCAATGTAATCGATCTTTTCCATTTCACTTTTTAAAAAATTGTCATATGAGCTCACAAAATTATCTGACGCAAGCACAGGATCGGTCAAGGAATCTATTATCAACTTCCACCTTTTATCTGTCGCGATCTCGTAGTGATTAATAAAACCATCCGAATTTATTTTTACATAATTGAAGTTCTCTCCCGTTTTTTCTTTGATCTTTTCGATTAGCGCGATTATTCTCATGGTTTCATCTTCCGGCAAAAATCTGTCTCCTAAGTCGTAATTGAAGTCCCTTTGGTCTTCTATATTAAAAAACACCGACCCGGAAGTTTTTAATGCGCGCTCAAAGATAACTCCGTCATCGCCCGCGTAAAAACACTCATTACCGGAGCATACATTAGCCCAAAGGGTTCTTTCGGTAACACTAATATTAAGACCGCGGGGGAGTGTTTTTTTGATCTCCATTTTTTTTATTTTCGGTTCGTCTGCCAGAAGGGCGGTCATCTCGATTGTTGAGGCTATAAATATGTTCGATTTGGGTATCAAGCCGTACCATTTTTCGGATAAATAAGAATTTATCCGTTCCCTTATGATATTTTCGTCAATGGTTTTGTTGCCCGATATTTGGGGTTTTGAAATTTTAAAATAATTTAACGAAAAAAAGACCGTACTTAAAATGGTCAAAAAAATAATGCCAAAAAGAATAAAGACGGCTTTCCTTATAAGCCTGCGCTTTTTTAAGCGGTAGCGCGAAGAGGTTAAAATATCTTTTGGCATACCGGGTAGTATAAATTAGATTATTTTTTTGAATAAAAACACTCCTTAAGCATTGGCATGTTTATTTTTTGGTTGTTCGCGGTTCTATTACTTCTTTCTCGACATATTTTTTAAGCGCGTCGGGGATGAGTATTGAGCCGTCTTTTTGCTGGTAGTTTTCAAGGATGGATATTAAAATTCGAGGGGTCGCAATCGCCGTATTATTGAGCGAATGGCAAAAATTCATGCGCCCGTCTTTGTCGCGGTAGCGTATGTTTAGGCGTCTTGTCTGGAAGTCGTGGTAATAAGAAGAGGAGTGCGATTCGCGGTATTTATTTTCGGAAGGGATCCAAACTTCTATGTCGTATGTTTTGACTTGCGCGCGCCCCATTCCGCCCGAGCATACGGTTACTATTCGGTAGGGGAGTCCAAGAGTTTTTACCAGTTCCTCGGCGTTCGCGGTAAGTTCTTCGTGGAGCTCCACCGACACCAGATGGTCGCTTTTTGAAAGAATTAATTGTTCCACTTTAAAAAATTCGTGCAATCGATAAATTCCTTTAGTGTCTCTTCCGTAGGATCCGGCTTCTCTTCTGAAGCATGGGGAAAATGCCACGAATTTTTTTGGTAAGTCTTCTTCGAGGAGAATTTCACCCGAATAATATCCCATCATCGGGATTTCCGCGGTACCCGCCAGGTATGTTTCTTCTTGTGTTTTGTATACGTCATCTTGAAGTTGTGGAAAATGTCCGCTTCCGTAAAGAGCAAAATCGCGCACAAGAGACGGGGCCATCACCGGCTCATATCCTTTCTTGGAAACCGTGTCAATCGCAAACTGCCACAATCCCATAGATAACAAAACAGCTTCTTTTTTTAGAAAATAACCCCTAAACCCCGAAACTTTCACTCCGCGCTCAAGATCGGCAAGGCCAAGGTCTTTAAGTATTTGGTCGTGATTTTTTATCGGAAAATCGAATTTTGGAATTTCACCTCCTGTACGGATGACCTCGTTTTCGTCGTCGTCGGCTCCTTCCGGGACCGAAGGATCGGGGATATTGGGCACGTCGTACATTAACTTTTGCCAATCTTCAATTATTTTTTTGAATTGCTGTTCTTTGGAAGATATCGTATCTTTGATCTCTCTTAAAGACCGGAAAGCCAGCTCTTTTTCGTAGTCTGTTTTAAGATTGACCACCGTTTCGGATGCTTTATTTTGTTTCCCGCGGAGTTCTTCTATTTCGGATAGAAGAGACCTTCTTTTTTCTTCCGTTTCGAGAAGCTTGGATATATCGAACGGCATTTTCTTTTTTCTTGAAGCTTCGCGTATTAGGTCAGGATTTTCGCGGATGAATTTTATGTCTAACATGAATATTTATGTGCTTATTATACATCAATACCTATTTAAGTAAAATCGTCTTATTATTTATTTTTTATGCACAATAAATAAAAAATATACCTGCCATCGGTCTCAATTTTGTTTTATAATAATAGATAATGGCAATTTATGTTGGGATAGGTACAAGTAATGATATTGATTCTGCTCAAGCAGGATATGGGGCTTATAAATCGGCGGTATCAAAGATTGGTGAAAATACGCCTAATCTTATAATTTTATTTGCCTCTTCTAATTTTAATCAAAAAGAGCTTATTCATGGAATTCGCCAAGCGGGGGGAATTATGATGCTTGTCGGGTGTTCGTCCGCGGGTGAAATAACGAATAGCGGTGTCGGAGTAAAATCCGCAGCGGTTATGGTAATAAGTTCGGATAGTATCGGATTTTATTCGGGGTTAGGCAAGGGTGTGGAGGCCGATCCGAGAAAGGCCGGATTTGACGCAGCAAACGAAATAAAAGAAAATTCGGGCGATTCTTTAAAGAGTATTATTATATTTCCCGATATATTATCCGGCAACGCTTCCGAAATAATAAGAGGAGTCTTTGAGTCTCTCGGAGAAGGTATCCCGATAGTCGGGGGCGCCGCGGGGGATGATTTTCTTTTTAATAAAACTTATCAATATTGTAATAACGATATAGTTTCGGATTCGGTAAGCGCTTTAGGTCTTTCCGGAAATTTTACGATGGGGGTCGGAGTTAAACATGGATGGATGCCGATCGGTATTCCCATGGTCGCGACAAAGTCGCGAGGGACGATATTATACGAGCTCGACAATAGGCCGGCGATAAAATTATATGAAGAATATTTTGGGATGTCGTCAGAAGATCTTTTTAAAGACGTTTTGGCTAAATTGGCCATAAGGTATCCCTTGGGCGTAAAGCTTCCATATATGGAAGAGTATCTTGTGATAAGCCCTCTTACCGTAGAAGAAAAGGGTTCGGTTAAATGTTCCACCGGAATACTTGAGGGATCGGAGGTTCGTCTGATGATTGGGAGCAAGGAAAAGGCATCTATAGCCTCGGAGGAGGCGGCTTTGAGCCTTATGCGGGATTTTGAGAAGAAACATAAAAAGCCGTCATTTGTCCTGATGTTTTCTTCTGTGGCCCGGAGCAAACTTTTCGGGCGTGAAGAAGAAGGTGAGATTAGAAGGGTCATGAGCGTTATAGGAAAGGAAGTTCCTCTTTTTGGTTTTTATACTTATGGCGAGATCGCTCCCATAAAAAATTTTTTCAGCAAGGAAAAAAATAATTTTTCAAAATTTTATAATGAAACTATAACTTTATTTGGAATAGGAGAATAAATTAAAAACATTAATATTAAAAAATAAAAATATGAAAAATTTTGTTCCTTTGATGGTCGTGGTTCTGTTTATTTTTTTGATAGTTGTGGTGTTGGCTCAATTAAGCGGTTCTTCCAAAGAAGATGGGAGAGTTTATTCCGTCGGGATTATTGCCAGAGGATCGGCGTACGAACAAGCGATTGAAGGTTATAAGAAGAGAATGACGGAGCTCGGGTATGAAGAGGGCCTCAATATAGTTTATGACGTAAGGATTGTTTTGGATAAAGATCAGCTTTCCGGAGTCGTGCGGGAGTTTATTGCCAAAGACGTCGATCTTATACATACATATTCGACCCCGGCGACACAGGCGGCGTATAAAGAAACAAAAGACATTCCTCGTCCAATCCCCGTGGTTTTCGGATCGATGGGCGATCCAATTATATCGGGCGTGATCAAAGACATCCAGCGACCCGGCACCAACGTAACAGGTGTCGCGAGTCTTTCGACCGAACTTACCTCAAAGCGCCTTGAAATTTTAAAACAAATAGATCCGGGAATTGAAAGAGTGGCCATGCCTTACACATCAAAAGAACTTAAAGACGTTGCTGCCGACAAATCTGTTGAAATAGCCAAGAAGACCGCCGACTATCTTAAAATCAATCTTATTTTATTTCCGGTAACTTCGGAGGAAGATAATAAGGTCGTTGCCGAAAAAATAACCGGGGATCTGGTTGAAGGAGTTGTGTTCGGAGGAGATTCGTTGGTTTGGAGCGGAGCTGGTGCCTATATTCAACAGGCGATCAAAGAGAGGATCCCATTAGTCTCTTCTAGTGTTGAACAGGCAAAAAGCGGAGCTTTGATTGGGATTGGCGTCGATTATTCGGTGTCCGGAATACAGTCGGCGGATATAACCAATAAAATTTTACGCGGAGGAGACCCTTCCAAAATTCCTGTTCAGCTTCCGGAAAAGATATTGCTCGTCGTAAATATGAAAACAGCCCAGCAAATAGGCATTAAATTCAATATGGAATTTTTAAGCCAAGTGGATTTGATTATTAGTGATGATTGATTTTTTGAAGTGAAGACCGATTTAGATAATTTTTTTCCGCCATACATTCGCAGGTGGGCTACGCCATTTGTGCTTACTATCGTTTGGCTTGTCGCTATTAATCTCATATGGCTTATTCCTACGGTTAAAGATCTAAGACATTCAGCATCGGTTTTGGCTTTGGAGATTGCCGATAGGGTCAAGCACGACATATCTTTAACGATTGCGGATGTTACGGATGAACTTAATTCCGCTGCCCGCCAAATAGGGATCGAACCGGAGCGTTCCGGGTTTATCTTAAGGGATCTTATGAAGAGGAGCGATTTGTTTGTGAGCGTGGCTTATGTAGATAGGAGCGGTAAAGAGATTGAGCGTATTGATAAGTTTAGATTAATTACTAAAGACGATCTACTTGATCATTCCAAATCTTCGTATTTTTATCTAGCCCTTTCCGGATCAACCGGTTTCAGTAAAATATTTCTTTCATCTTTTCTTGAGCCGAGAATATATATCGCGGTTCCAGAATATAATATAAGAGATCCGGAACACATAATTGTCGCGGAAGTAAATTTGCGTAATTTTATCAAACTAGTCAGTTCTCTTGGACGGGAACAAGGTCATATTTATGTGGTGGATAAAAAGGGTTTTCAATTCCTTCATCCCGACATAGGAGAGGCATTGAAACGGGTTAATTTTCTTTCTCGTTCCATAGTGGAAAAAGTAATAGTGGATGGAAATATTGCCGACGGCCTTTCTTCCGAGGATTCTTATGTTAATGAGTCGGGAGAAAAAGTATTTGCGGTCGGGATACCAATCACCGAGATGGGCTGGGGAGTGTTTGTAGAACAGCCGAGAGGTTACGCTTTATCGGGGGAAAAACAGGTTATTTCGTTTGCGTTGATAACCGTAATTTTGGGAGCGATAATTTTCTTGATTATAGTCAAGGGGAACATAAGATTTTCTCAATTGAACGACCGGCTTAAAATCTTACTTGGAGAATCCGAAGAAACGGCAAAAATTCTTATAAGAAGGGACCTTGAGCTTACCAAGGCCAATGAGGGTCTTATGGGGCTGGATATCGTAAAATCACAATTTGTTTCGATTGCCGCTCATCAATTAAGGACTCCTTTGACCGGAATTAAGTGGTCTCTGCATTCTTTGTTGGAGGGGGATGCCGGTTCTTTAAATGAGAATCAGAAAGAAATGACGGTGGACGCGACCCAAGCCACCGAAAGGCTTGTTAAGCTTATTAATGATCTTCTTGATACCTCAAGACTTGAAGAGGGGCGTTTTGAATTTAAGCTTACCAAACAAGATATGATGCCGTTGATCGAGATGGTTGTGCGCGAACATGAAACGATCACCAAGGAAAAGAAGATTGATGTCTCGCTTATTTGGCCAAAAATAAAATTACCACTTGTAAATATTGATGCCGATAAATTAAAAATAGCTTTGGATAATATTCTTGATAACGCAATAAAATATACATATAAGAACGGAAAGATAAATATAAAAGTTGCCGTATATAAAAAAAGGATAGTCGTGAGCATTGAAGATTCCGGAATAGGCATCCCGAAAGAACAGCAACCTAGGGTTTTCAGCAAGTTTTTCAGGGGCAGAAACGCCCAACTCATGCAGACAAGCGGTACGGGACTTGGGTTGAGCATGTCAAAAGAGATCATAGAAAAACACGAAGGATCAATGGGATTTTTCTCCGAAGAGGGGAAGGGCAGTATGTTTTATTTTACGCTTCCTCTTGAGGACATGGGGTAAGCTCTGGAATTTTTTGGTCTTTAGAGTACAATATAATCTATTAAATTCAGTTTAAACGCGATCGTCCGATAAAGATCGGATCACGAGAGAGGGCTTGTAGCTTAATGGACCGAAAGCATCCCGGTGCAACCGGGATTCGGCGGGATTGTTTACTTTTAACTGTAGTTTTAAGATATAAACAATCCCCGGGATGAGCACCCGGTTTGCCCCGCAAAATAATGAGCGTAGCGAATATATTTTGCAGATCCCGTTAACAAGGAGTTTACAGCATTGATTGTATTCTAGTTCTTTAATCAGCAACAAAACGCTTTATAACTTTGGTGGGCCATTAGCTTAGTGGCAGAGCACCCGGTTTGCATCCGGGAGATGGGGGTTCGATTCCCCCATGGTCCACCAAAGTTATGAAGTTTGAACGCTCATTATCACGGGATTATGAAAAACATAGTCGCTGTGCTTCTTGTTTTTCGGAACATCCGAGAAATGGCCCCGACGCACTTTATTGAATTATAATATTGAAGTCGGGGTTCCGACTTTACGTCGGAAGAGTTTCCGCCAGAGGCGGGCCCGCCCTTGGCGGGCAATTCTCCTCGGGTCCACCCTTCGACTTCGCGCAGCGAAGAGAAGGACTCTGAGCGAGGTTTGGTGGAGCTAAACCGAGTCGAAGGGCCTTCTCTTTTTTTAAGATAATCTCGCTGCGCTCCACTCAGGGTAAATGTAGTCCACCTAAATTTATAGGAATATCCGGCTCGCTCGCCGTAGCTTTTTTGCCCCCCCATAGCTTTTTTTGCCAGAGGCGGATCAACCCCAAGCTGAAGCGGGCGGGGAAATAGGAGTTTTCTTTGTTTGTTCAAAAATTCATAGCATGAGCGAAAAAATTTTTGACAATAAACAGCAATCCCGGTTACATTGAGATGAGTTGTCCTAACGGAGTTTCGGTGTAAATTGTTGTGCGAAGCTTAACCTCCCACATTCTCACGGTGGTTATTTTTTGCGGAGATTCATTTTCACAAGCATCAAATTATACAAGTATTAAATTAATTATCCACAGTTTAGGTAAAAAGTTGATATTTTTTTTTGGGGGGGGTATATACTCAAATTAAAGCGATTATTTATTAATTTAATAAGTTTAAGGAAAAAATATGATAAAATTTCCCAAGGTTTTTTGGGGCTTGGTTTTTGTGTTTGGCATTTTAACGTTTTTACCATTTTTGGTCCAAGCCGCGCCTTTGACTTCAGTGACTGTGGCGCCATTAACCAATAACACGGACAATCTCATAGGCCAAACTAGCGCCACCTGGCGGTTTACCATTAATAATGTGACCGCCATTTCCACTTCTACCGACGCGGTGGAAATTACTTTTCCTGAAATTATTAATGGTAGTAATTGGAATCTCCAGGGCGTTACCGCTTCTAGCACCGCCCTGTCCGGCGATCTTTTGAATTTTGCCATCACAACTTTATACATTGATGGAGGCACCAGAAAAATTATTTTAGCCGCCACTTCAACTCAAACCAGCGCTGACAATAATTTTGTTATTGATATAAAAGGCGTAGTTAATCCTACCGGCGATTATTCCAGCGTAGTAGGAAGTAAAAACTGGTCAGTGAGAACTTGTGTTTTGGTTCAGGCGGGGGATCCAAGTTCAGGTTGCGACAGTGATCTTGATTCCGCGGTTACCGCCTCAACCCTTCTGGCGCGAAGAGGCGGCTTGATTGATGACTGGAGTTTTACCGCCAGCAATTATTTTGCCGCTGGCACCGGCGAATATACTATAACCTTTACTGCTTCCACTACCCTGAATATCGGTGAAAAAATTCATGTTAATTTTCCAATAGGATTTATTCTTACTGCCGCTACCACTTCAAACCAGACCATTATTAATGGAGGAACAGCCCAGGTTATTTCTACTGCCATTGCCACCAGCACTGAATACGGTACCAACAGGGTTATTCTGACAACAAGCAACGGTGCGATAGATCCAGCCGCCACTTCAACTGTCACTTTCAAAGTAGGTAATATTACCAATCCGGCCAAGGGCTCTTATCAGGGTTTTAGAATTTTTACTGCCACTAATAATGGCGGTTTAGTTGACGGAACAATGTTCGGCGGCATGGAGCAAACCGGATACCGGCCTCCACCGGTTGATTCTATTCAAATCGGAGGAACCAACACTATTCGCGGCCAGGCAAAAGTCAGACAAGCCAACGGAACTTTACGCAATTTGACAAGTGGTGAGATAGCGCAAGTAAGCGTGGCAATGGGTTCTCCGGACAAAATGTTTTTTGTGGGGACAAAACGGCTTGATTCAACCGGCAGTTTTATTTACGACCATCTTTTGGATGCCGCTTATATGATGGGCATGATGCCGGATAACACTTCTGACTCGGTATTTTTTAACAGCTATCTGCAGCCAAACATGTTAATGATGAATGTTACCGGAGGGGAAACAGCCAGCACTAGCCCGATTTTTGAAACACCGGACGGAGTTATTGAGGGTTCTATCGTCGCCGGGCCGGCTAACGCCGCCGATGTTTTTGTTAGAGCTTATACGCCTGCTTCGCAAAGTTTTACTCCAGTCCATACGGATCAAACTTATGATATAATGGGCCTCAATTCCAGCGGTGTCGGGTATTTTCAGATACCGATTAAAACCGGCCAGACATGGAACTTATCTATTATGACAGAAACGACTTTGACCAGCGGAGGAGCCCAATATTGGACACCGGATGTTTCTCCTGTTTTTATTGACCCCGGAAAATCAACAACCACTTTAACCGCTTTCTCTTTTGTCGTTGCGGATAAAACATTGAATATCGCTTTAAAAGACGAAAACAACAATAATATTACCGAAAGCGGTGGAGGTCCACATCCTTGCATTAATATCAGAAGGGCTGGCTCGGAAATAATGGGTCCAGGAGGGCAGGGCGTGTGCACCACCACCAGCGGTGTTTATCAGATGAAAGTTCCAACCGGCGCTTTTGTCGTTCAAATAATGATGCCGGAGACGGGATTTAAAGAATACCCAATAAATATTGCCAGCACCGATACCACCGTTAATCAAACCATTATTATTGCCAGACCTACCACTTATATTACCGGAACTATCACCGATCCGGATGCTTTTCCTATCCAGGGAGTTTCAGTAATGGCCCAAGGTTCAAATGGCAGTTTTTCTCAAGGTCTGACTAATTCCAGCGGAGTTTATACCTTGTATGTTTCTACGGGTATTTATCGGGTGGAGGCATTTGCTCCCAGTTACGGCCCTCTTGGCAGCTATAATGTAACTCTTTCCGGAGCAAGTGCCACTCAGAATTTCACCATTAGCGCGGATAATTTCAAAAAAATTACCGGCAGGATTTATACGGACGCCGATTCAAGCGGCACTTATAACACCGGCGATACTCCTTATGAAGGAGTAGGTGTTAACGCCTACGGCACATCGGGTTCAAATTTCGCGATGAGCCGCAATGACGGCACTTACACTTTAATGGTGCCGGCCGGAACTGGTTACACTGTTGAAGCGTGGTCAAAAGATTTTGGTCGTATTGGCTCTCTTACCAATGTTAACGCAAGCAGTGACATTTCTGATCAAAATTTTACGCTTGCCGCTCAAGGTTATTTGCAGATAAAAATTACCAATGCTAATACTTATGGATTGACCTCTATTTTTGCTCACGCTTATAGCACCACCACTCCAAGAGGCAATGGTTCTAATATCTGGACCGCCACCTCCACCACCGACTTAGTAACAAAGTTTTCTTTGCCGTCCGGATTTTACAAAGTTGAAGTAGGTACTCCGGGATTTGGTAATTTACTGTCTTTACCCGGCAATATCAGCGCCAGCACTACTTCTATTACTGCCGGTCAGATCTCAAATTTGACCATTGTTCTGCCAACAATGGCAACTTTGGACGGCACAGCCGTGGCTAATGCCACTGTTTGGGTTTCGCGAACGGATGGTCCCGGTAAATATAATACTACTGCCGATAGTGGCACCGGCGCTTATTCCATAAAAATTCCCACCGGCTATAGTTATATGGTCGGCGCTTCTTTACCGGGTTATGTTGATACTCCGGTAACGATTGCCAATTTCAGCGGAAATACCACCCAAAATATTACTTTAACCGCTTCGGCCTATAATATTAGCGGTACAGTCAGTTCTTCTGCCGGTGGCAATGTTAAAGAAGGATTTATTTGGGCAACTAAAGCCGGGAATACTGGTTGGATGGGCTCTGAAATAAATGCTGACGGCTCTTATTCTTTGGCCGTTGATAGCGGTTCTTGGACGGTTTACACAAACGCGCCCTGTCATAATTCTTCAGATGGCGTTACTCAAACCGGAAGCGGTATAGTAAATATTACTTTAACTTTTATTTCAAGCTGCGCTATTAATGTCCCTACAATGGGAAGTATTGTTCCAACAAACGGCGGTGTTATTGCTACTTCCAGCATTTCCATTAATATCCCGCCTAATTCTCTTGGAACGGGTAGTTCTAATGTTTCTTTCAGCATTGCTAGGCCGGATACAGTTCCTCCTTCTACTTTAAATGCCTCCCCAATTATAAGTGCCGTAAAAAGAATTACGGCTTCAGATAGCAATGGTACGGCCATTACTACTTTAAGTAATTCCATTGAAATTAAGATTACTTACGAAGAGAGCGATATCCCATCCGGAACATCAGAATCTAATTTGCAATTGGCTTATTGGAACACAACAACCAAAACTTGGGATCCTGTAAGCGCTACTATAGACACTTCACTCAACACTATTACGGCAAATATTGACCACTTATCGGATTTCGCGCCTATTTATCCCACCGGGGAAGGCGCGCCAAGCACTCCTACCGGTCTGGGAGCAACAAGAAACGGAGATGCCGGTATGAGTTTAAGTTGGACTTCGGTGAGCGAAGCAACCAGCTATCTTTTGTATCGCGACACCAGTGGAAGCGGCAGTTTTCCGTATTTGACTACAGTAACCTCGGCTAACAATTCTGACACCGGTTTATCTGGTGACACTGTTTATTATTATAAAGTTACCAGCAGCAATGCTAACGGCGAATCAACCGCTTCAAGCGCGGCTTCTGCCACAACTTGCGCTTCAGTGGCTAATGGCGTTGTAACTACATCAAGTTGTACTTTGACTTGTAATTCCGGCTATCACGAAAGTAGTGGTTCTTGCTCTTTTTCCGGTGGCGGAGGAATGATTTCAGGCGGATCCGCTCCGATTATCTCTTCTCAAATTACGCCGACCACCCCAATTGTAACTACCCAAGAGACTGTTCCGGCTGTTACGATTGCCAAACCTTCTCCAGTAGCTGTTTTTGTTTCTCCGGTATTTATTAAAGTATTGAAAGTTGGAGCAACCGGCGTTGATGTCAGGAGACTTCAACAATTGCTAAACTCCGACCCTGACACTCAAATTGCCGAATCAGGCGTTGGTTCTTCCGGGAACGAAACAGAATATTTCGGTTCTCTTACCAGAGAGGCTTTGAAAAAATTTCAGAAAAAATACAATATTATTTCAACGGGAGACGAAAATACCACCGGTTATGGTTTGCTCGGCCCCAAAACCAGAGCAAAATTAGCCGAAGTGTTTGCCAAAACAATGCCAACCGCTCCGGAAGCGGCAAAACCGTCTTCTGTGGCATCTATAGTTTCGCCGGTATTTAACACCGTGCTTAGATACGGTATAACCAGTAATGAAGTTAAGCGACTGCAAGAACTTTTAGCTTCCGATTCAGAGGTTTACCCTGAAGGAATTATTTCCGGTTGGTTCGGTCAATTAACCAGAAAAGCGGTTCAGAAATTCCAGTGCAAATATGATATTGTTTGTTTCGGAGACGAAAATACCACCGGTTATGGTTTGCTTGGTCCGAAAACCAGGGCAAAAATCCAGGAGGTGTTTAAATAGCATCAAAAAGTCCACCTAAATTTATAGGAATATCCGGCTCGCTCGCCGCGCCAATAAAAACCGCAAAAGAACTTGTAAAAATACTTGCCCCGTTAAAATTGCGAAGCAATTTGATTCGGGGTCGGCTTGAACCATATTTTTCCGTCCCAACCAGAGGCTGGTCCGCCTCTGGCGGGAAAGGCGGCTTAGAGTGTGCCGGTACGGCCGAGGAATCAGCCTCCGGCTGAAATTTTGGGAAAAGAAAATTATAGTTGGTCTCATTGTATCAGACATTGGCTAGTGTGGCGGATTGCTTCTCTTGGTTATGTATCTTCTCAACCAGTAAATAAACATTCATGCAAAAAAGATCGTAAAAGTGAACGATAAATTCCAGAGAAGTTATAGATATGAACTCACCAAACCGGTGGGCAAGAATTTTTATTCGGATTTTAACCCCGAGCTTACGCTAAAAGAGGTGCTGGCGCTTGGCGTTTTTGGTGGCAAACATATGACCGACCGCAAAAAGGAGTTTCCTGAAAGCTGGTTTATGCGCGCCAAGTTTTTGCCCGAACATCACGATGACACGCTGAACTTTTTTCATAAGCATGCCAGCCAGCCGCTTAAAGTTTGGAAGGAAAACGGATGGAGTAAGCGGATGATTCCTCACTAGGTCACGGATATTTTCCTTTTGGAAAATTCCGCTATCCCGCCTCGCGCCGTCGTGCTCTGGCCTTGCGAAGCCAAGCTTCTCACCTTTCGCCTCCGCTTGCGAAATCTGAAATCAGCCGATGTTTTGCGGAAACCATATCCTCAGAAAAATGATTCCGCAAAATCGAGTCCGCATTGTTAGAGTGTACGAGGTAGTTTCGAGCTTCCACGCGTTCCGCGCGTGGAATGTCAGTTAGGATTTTGCCGGAAGTAAGTCCAAACTTTTTGGTATAATGACCACATTTTAGATAAAAAAAAGTTGAGCGCATGGCTCCATAATCTGGTGTATTTTTTAAAGCCATTTTCTTTTTTGGCGAATTAGTATAATATATTTTTAGAAATGTTTGATAAAAGGGGGTGAGGGTGTTGAAAAAACTTCTTCACAAAATAAGGCCCTTTTTTTGTGAATTGATAAAACTACCCAATATCGGTATTATTTTTTTTATTATTTTTATTGTTTATATGTGGGGGTTTTATTTTTGGAAAGAGGCGGAATTGGGTAGTTTAAGTTGGTGGCTTGATGAGCTCGGCCATGCTATTGGAGGATTTTTTTTCACGATCGTTCTTTTATACTTAATTCGCACTTATTTTGCTGGAGGATTCTTCAGGATAGGAGGCAAAAAAACGCTCAGATTTTTGGTCATATCCGTCATGGTAACTCTGGCTTTTATTTGGGAGGTTTTGGAGTTTTTGTGGGACCAGTGGGGTCATCCCAGCTTTCCATGGATAGCCAAAGCCCAAGAGGGGCAAGTTGATACCATGGTCGATTGGATGATTACCGTCGGATTCAGTTTTATGGCCATGTTCGTTGACTGGTTCTATGAACGGAGGAGCCGCAGACTTCATCCCGATGTTTATGAGGACGAAGAAATCAAAGAAGTATGTGACTCTATCCATAATTTAAGTGAGAGTATTCTGAAAGAGCAAAGGTCGCTTCGTAAGAAAAAGATACGGGAAACTTTTCGTCCGTTAAAAACAAGAATTGACAGATTTTATTCCGAGCATTGCGATGAAAAAGATTTAGAGCATCGCGGGTAATAATAAACCGTAAAGACGGTTCCGGTTTGTTTTTTGGTTTTGCTACGATTGCGTCTGGATTGTTTATTTATAACTTATTGGAAGAAAAAAGAGGCAAAATTCTTGAAGATTATCTGAAAAAAAAGCGAAGATGAAGTGATGAGGAAAATTATATTCGATAAGAAATTATTGAAATTCAACGGACACACTTTTACAGAAGTCGCCAGCGGCCTTGCGCTCGGATTAATGTTAGCAATTTTTATAGATGTGTTTATTTATGGAGTATAGCCAAAAAGATGAATTAATACCGCTACGTGTCACGTGGCGGTTATTTTTTTAAAGCAAGAGTCGTGATATGGCCTAGAACTTCGTATAAATTAGTCGCGAAATACTCGCATTTAAATTAAATTTAAGAAATAAATCACCCATGAAGCAAAAAATATTTTCTGGCCACTTGTCGCTGCGGGCGTCATATTATCAGGATTCTTAGAATTCTTTTTGAGAGGGGTAATTTTTACGTCGCAGGCGCCCAGAAAATCGTCTCAAAAGTTGCAAGTATTAACAACGTTTTTCCAGATCTATGATTTTACAAGACAGGTGGTCCGCGACCGAGATTGTGTGCCCATTTTTATGGGCGCGGATAATATTGATCAAAATACGCGTAATTTCTTGGAAATAGGAGGTTTTTGAGTTGTTTTTTAATATTGACAAACCTTATTTTTTTGCTATTTTTAAAGTAGTGATTTTTGAAAAAAAAATATAAAGGAGAGCCGAAATGAGGTCGGATGAATATAAAGGAAATCCCAGTGAAAATCCGTCGGAAGAAGAAGCGAGAGAGCAAGAAAGAATAGAAATGGAGTTGAGAAAGAAGGAGAGGGAGCGGGGTTTTAGAGCCGCAATGTGGTATTTTTTAAGCTTGTCGGCTGTGATCTATTGGATTGCGCGCGACAGCGATTTTCTATCCAAAACTATCTTATCCGATCATGGGGTAATATTTACGGAACTTGCCGTTCCTCCTTGGGTCAACTTAATCATTACGTTGGCGGTATTTTATCTGGTAATTTTATTTTTTACGGCTTATATCACTCCATTTTGTTCAAAAATGAAAAGGATGGGTAGGGATACATGGGCATCATCGACGCTTATTCTCGGTAGTGCTATCGGGATATATCTCGGGATGTCGTTGGGCGAAACAAGCGTTGGTTTTCTTGAGACTATTTTAGCGGCGCATACTCTTAATTTTAAGGATTTAACCTTTGGCGTGGCCGTTGACGGAGATTTGCTTGAACAAGTAAATAGATTAACGTGGTTTATGTTGAAGGACGCGGCTCTCATGTCTTTAGTTTCTATTATCGGGATATTTTCCTTTTTACATTTTTATTTAAAGGAAGATCTCGAAACAAGCTTGATCTCGGCCGCGGTGATCGCGATTTTTTATTCGTTCTCTTTGGGGATTTGGATTGGGATGCTCAACAGTATAATTATTTTTACGGGATTTATCGTTATCTTTATTTTTTATTTTCTCGCGATAAAGAATGTTTTAATACCCTTTGGGGCGCGATTTATTGTTCCGCCGGCCCGTATTTTGAGTCCAGGTTTTAAAAGAGTTGTTGATTTTATCCTCTGGTTGTTCGGCACGATGATGAATTTTATTATTTTCATCCCGCTTGTTAAATTGTTTTCTTTTATTTACAAGGTCGGAAAGAAGATATTTGGGATATCATTTTTTATTGGTGTGGGGAAAATTTTTATTGCTATTTTCAGCTTACCCGCAAAGATCATTGGTCATTTCTTCGGAAAGGATAAAAATAAATAAATAAAAACCGTCGGTCAAGGACCGACGATTTTTTTATTTCAGATAATTAAATTGAAGGCGGTCGTGTTCAGTTATTTCGGTCTAAGGCAAGCGTGATCAAATGGTTCAAAAGTTGAGCAAGAGAACATCCGATAGCGTTTGCCGATTTTGGGAACAATGACTCCGCGGTGAGCCCCGGCAGGGTATTTGTTTCCAAATACCACATACCGTCTTTTGCGACCATAATATCTGTCCGCGAATAGTGGCGGCATCCGAGCGCTTCATGCGCCGCGCGCGCTATTTTTTGTATCTCCTTTTTTTCTTTTTCATTAAATCTGCCCGGGCAGATTTCCTGCGTTAGGCCGGAATATTTTGCTTCGTAATCAAAGAACGGTCTGTCTTTCGGTGGGATTATTTCTACGGTCGGCATCGCGTAAAGTTTTTCTCCGCGGAATTTTTCAAGCACTCCGCAAGTCGCCTCTCTTCCTTTTATCCGTTTTTCTACAAGTAAAACTTTGTCGTATTTTAATATCTCATTAATGGCGCGAGATAGCTCGGGTATATTGTTCGCGAAAATTATTCCGACAGACGACCCGCGTGCCGCGGCCTTGACTATGAATGGCGGTCCTACTTTTATGAAGGCGTTATGCGCCGCTTCTTCGACATCCTCTCCTTTTTTTATGATGAGGGCGGGGGCGACTTTAATCCCGATCTTTTGGACGATGTCTCGAGCCAAGTCTTTTCTCATAGCTATTCGGGAAGCCAGTTTTTTTGATCCGGTGTAGGGGATATTGTACGTATCAAGAATTTTTTGCACCTCGCCGTCCTCTCCGTATTCTCCGTGCATGGCGTTAAAAATAACATCAACTACCGGGAATACTTTGTGCGGCGCGACCGCCTTGCCCTTAAGGTGCCATTCGCCGGATTTGGAAATAAAAATATCAACGGCTTTATATTTATCCGCCGGAAGATAATTGAGAACATTCGCTCCGGTTTTTAAAGAGACGTCATATTCGGATGAAGGCCCTCCGCGCAAGACTCCTACGGTAATCTTTCCCATATATATAAGTATATAACACTCTTTATATCGATGAAAGTTTAAAAGTTTTTGACATGATAATTTGACGTATTCATATATATCTTTAACATAAAAATATGCTGAAAAATATTTTGTATTTTTGGGAAAGCTTAATTTATCCGTGGCTGTCGGCGCACGGCATAAAGATCGGTTTTATTTTGGCCGGTATTTTGGTCATGGATTATCTTGCCCATAGATTGGTCTCAAAATTGATCAAACAATATACTAATTATTCATATAAGTCTCGGGACGGTCAGGCCCGTGAAAAAAGACAAAATACTTTAGAGGGAGTTTTTATTTCAACGTTGCATATTATCATATGGCTGGTAGGCGTCTTTATGATCCTTTCGGAGACGGGCGTGGACACCACCCCTCTTTTGGCAGGAGTGGGGGTGGCCGGAATAGCTTTCGGTTTTGGAGGGCAATATTTGATACGGGATATAATAGCGGGATTTTTTATAATTATGGAGGATCAATATCGCAATGGAGATGTGGTGAATATCGCCGGCATCGGAGGATTGGTAGAAGATATAAATCTTCGCCGGACGGTTCTTCGCGATTTGGACGGGATCGAGCATCATATACCCAATGGAGAAATAAAAACCACGTCCAACATGACCAAATTTTGGTCCCGCGCCCATATCAATATCGGTGTAGCTTATAAAGAGAAAATAGATACCGTTATTGAGGTTTTGAACCGCCTGGGCAAAGAAATGGCCGAAGATCCAAAATGGAAAAACGATATTATAAAACCGATCCAGGTTTTGGGTGTTGATGATTTCGCGGATTCCGCGGTAGTTGTCAAAGTTCTTGGCGACACAAAACCCATAAGACAATGGGATGTTATGCGTGAATTTCGTCGCAGGGTCAAAAATGAGTTTGATAAGCTTGGAATTGAAATTCCTTATCCTCACCGCGTTGTTATAAACGAAAAATAACCAAACGAAAAATAACCATTGCCCTTTTTCGGTTTTTGTGCTATTTTTTATAAGAAAGATATTGTTTTTTTAAAAAAATAGAGAAAGGAGAAACCGATGAAAGCGAAGATTATCGGATCCGGAATGTGTCTTCCGCCATTTTTGGTTTCAAACGAAACGATAGGAAATTTCTTTCCGCAGCCGCCGACACAGTCATGGACCCCGAAATGGGTCGAAGAACGGCTCGGCATTAAAACCCGGGTGAATACGTTTGATTTTAACCTCGGAGTTATGCGTTCGGGATACTATGACGGAGATAATGCTTTTACCGCCGCAACCAATGCTATAAAGGATGCCGGGCTCGAACCGAAAGATATTGACCGGGTGCTTTATGCGACCTCAACCCCGGAATATCTCATACCTGATCCGGCGTGCATGGTTCACATGCGTCTTGGTTTGAGGAGCGATGTTCCGGCGGTCGGCGCAACATCGGTTGGGTGTGGAGGATTCGTATATATAATGGATATCGCCGATTCCGAGATACGATCGGGAAAATACAAAAAGATTCTTCTTATCGGTTCGGTATCGGTAGGTCCTTATCTTCAAGCTGTTAATGATATTGAAGACCCGAAAGAGCGGGAAGAGCAGTTGTTGAAGAATATCGTTAACGCTTACATATTCGGGGAGGGCGCTGCGGCTCTGGTGATGGAGGCATGCGACGAATCCGACGATTTGGGACCGGGCATCACCCATACTTATATGGGAGCCGAAGGCCATTCAAATCCGGTCATCTTTGAAGCCGGCGGATCAAGAAATCCGGCGACTTATCAAACCGTAAAAAAGGGTCTGCATCGTTTTAATATGAGTTTAGGGCTTGTAAAGTTAAAGGGTCCCGAAATTTTTATGCGTGTAGTATCGGAAATTATTAAAAAGTCGGGCATCAAGCTGGATGAGATCGATCATTTTATTGTTCATCAGGTCAATTATAATCTCCTGAAAGCTATCTCCGAGAGTCTTGGTATTCCCTTTAATAAGGTTGAGGTTCATGTCGATCGTTACGGCAATCTGGATACAGCAACCTTAGGTGTCGCTTACCACGAGTTAAAATGCTCGGGACGTCTCAAGGCTGGAGAACGCGTTCTTTTCGCGGCAATCGGCGCCGGTTGGCAATATGGCGCCATTATCATGCGCGTTTGAAAATATATAGCCTCGTACAACAGTATAGTGATATACTGTACGTACGAGGCTATTTTATTTATTAAAATTATGGACGAACTAACAAAACTTTTATTTATAATCGCGCTTTTTAATGCGGTTCTTGGGGTAATAATATGGGTGCACGGGCCGAGAGCCAAAAAAACCTCTTCTTATATTTTATTGATCTCGGCTTTAGTGCTTTGGTCCGCGACACTTATAGGTCTTCGCTTGGCTCGTTCTTTTGAGGCCTCTTTTTATTCTCTTGCCATAAGTTACGTATCGGGGGTGGCTATCGCGATCTGTTTTTGGTATTTTGTAGAATTATTCACAAAACGTTCCGTTCGGACACGGCGGGCTTTGGTTGTGGTTATAGGAGGAGTTTTAATATCTATTTCTCCGTTTTTTTCCGAAAATTTTATCAGAGACATAACCAATTTAGGATCTCCTGATAAAGTATTATCGGTCGGATGGGCTCATTTTGTTTTCGCGGCTTATTTCGTATTAGTGGTGGCGGATGCTTTTGTGAGTCTTATAAAATCATATTTTTCGACCAGAGACTCCGAGATCAAGGCCCAGATTTTATTGATATTTTTAGGTACTTTTATTACCACGATTATTGGAAGTTTTTTTAATATTTTTCTTGTCCAATTCTCAAACTCCGAATTAGTCAGTTACGGTCCCGTCGCTACTATTATAATGGTCGGTTTTATTTCGTATGCCATTATACGCCACAACTTAATGAACATAAGGGTTATCGGGGCGGAGATTTTTACTTTAGCTCTGGTTTTTATGCTTTTCTTTCGTTTGGTGTTTTCGAGGGGTTCGGATCTTATTTTTGATGCCGTTGTTTTTGCCGTCTCGTTGGTCTTCGGGGTGTTGCTTGTGCGCGCCGTTATCAACGAAGCAAAGAATGCCGAACATATAAAAGAACTTGCCGGCGCCTTGCAATTATCCAATGAAAAGCTCCTCCAGCTTGACCGGGTTAAATCCGAGTTTATATCGATTGCCTCACACCAACTAAGAACTCCTCTTTCTATTATAAAAGGCTATATATCAATGACTCTTGAAGGAAGCTTCGGGAGGGTTAATAAAAATCTTCGCGGTATTCTTGAGCGGGTGTATATGTCGAATGAAAACCTGGTTAAGCTTGTCGCCGACCTTCTTGATCTTAGCGCGATAGAGGCTGGTCGTATTAGGTATAGTATTGAAAAAATGGATCTAAGGGATATTATAGATATTGTTGTGGAGGAGATGAGAGGGCTGGTCGAGAAGAAGAATTTGAAGATAATTTGGGAAAGGCCGACCGGTAATTTTTTCGCCAATTTTGATAAAAGTAAATTTAAAGACGCTTTATCCAATCTTATTGATAATGCCATTAAATATACCGAAAAAGGGAGCATTACTCTAAGCATTCAAAAAGAAAAAGAACACAATAATTCCATTTTAATTTCCGTAAAAGATACCGGTTTGGGGATTGAATCCAAGGAGGTCCACAATCTTTTTGAGAAGTTCTCGAGAGGCAAGATCGGATTTAAAACAAATACCCAAGGGATCGGATTCGGCCTTTATGTGGCTAAGCGTATAATAAACGACCACAAGGGGGAAATCTGGCTTCGGTCAGAAGGCAGGAACAAGGGCACAACTTTTTATATAAGAATGCCGGCGGCCGGTTAAAGCCGATAATTTTATGATCAGAATAAAAAGCATCGAAACTGCGGGCAAAACAGGAGAAAGAGTTTTATTGAGCGGATGGGTTCATTCCAAGCGCGATCATGGCAAGCTTATTTTTGTAGATCTGCGTGATAGGTGGGGGATTGTTCAGGTTGTTTTTTCTCCCCAAAATAATGAAGTTTTACAGGAGGCCCAGCGTCTGCGAGGCGAGTGGGTTATTTCGGTTGAGGGAGAGATTAAAAAAAGACCCGAGAACATGGTTAATCCGAATATTATTAATGGAGAGATAGAGCTTGAGGCGCAAAAGCTGGTCGTTTTGAATGAATCTAAAACTATTCCTTTCGCGGTTGATACCGACGGTTACGAAATAGGGGACGAGTCGAGGATGAAGCACAGGTATATCGATCTTCGTCGGGAGCGCATGAAAAAAAATTTGCTTCTTCGTGATAAGATAACTGCTTTCGTAAGAAATTTTCTGCATGTCGAGGACTTTGTGGAAATAGAAACGCCAATTCTCACCAAGTCCACACCCGAGGGCGCGAGAGATTACGTTGTTCCATCTCGCCTGTATCCCGGAAATTTTTATGCATTACCCCAGTCTCCCCAGCAGTATAAACAGCTTTTAATGGTCGCGGGACTGGAGCGTTATTTTCAAATCGCCCGATGTTTTAGAGATGAAGACACGAGAGGCGACCGTCAGCCGGAATTTACCCAGCTTGATATGGAGATGTCTTTTGTAAAGAGGGAAGACGTTATGAGAGTAAATGAACAATTGCTTATCTCGCTTGTTCAGAAAATAATGCCTTCAAAAAAAATTCAGGAGATACCGTTTCCGATTCTTTCATATAAAGAGGCGATGGAAAAATTCGGATCCGACCGGCCAGACCTAAGAAAAGACAAAAAGGATAAAGACCTGCTCGCTTTTTGCTGGGTGGTTGATTTTCCTTTTTTCTCCGCCGAATGCGGACCCGCCTCTGGCGGGGAAAAAACGAAATGGACTTTCACTCATAATCCTTTTTCCTCACCAAAGCCCGAGTATCGCGAAATACTGATGAACAAAGAAAAAATCGGTGAAATTTTAACAAGCCAGTATGATGTGATTTTGAACGGTTTTGAAATAGGGGGCGGGAGTATTAGAAATCATGAACCCCAAGCTTTACGAAAAGTATTTGAGATTATGGGTTATTCGGATGAACGAATTGACGATAATTTCAGCCACATGCTTGAGGCTTTATCGAATGGCGCTCCGCCTCACGGCGGTATCGCCTGGGGACTCGACCGGCTGGTCGCTATTTTGGCGGGTGAACCAAACATCCGCGAAGTTATCGCTTTTCCGAAAACAGGAGACGCCCGCGATCTGATGATGAACGCTCCATCACAGATAGACGAAAAACAATTAAAAGAGCTTTATTTATCATTCACAAAAATGCCCCGCCCATCTGGTCGTGGGGTATAATTAAATTTCGGACGTCCGACGTCCAAAGTGTATAATTAAATTTCGGACGTCCGACGTCCAAAGTGTACATAAATAATAAGAAATGCCACAAAATATAAAAATATATTACTCCAATTTAACATAAAAATCTTAATAAAATTTTCACTTATATATAGTAAAAAGAACATAAGCCTCGTAGTAGTGAAAGCTTGTGGAACTGGTATCTAAGAGCGAAAGCTTGAGAAGACCACCACAACTATAGCTAATATGGGGCTGTTTTTTTGAGTATTTTAAAATCTTGATAAAAAAAGGAGCCCGTGCGGGGCTCTTATCTGAAAGCATGACAGAGGTCATAATCTTCTTGGACGGCCTTAGCTTTATAATCAAAAGCAAGGCGCGCCTTTCTATATTCTTCGGGCAAAAATGTCTGGCAATTCGGCGAACACCATTGCGGGTGTTCGCGGATTTCTTTCTCAACTTTTTCCCTAAGTTTTTCTCGGCGTGATTTTTGTTTTTCGGTCAACGCCATCCTCCTTGTAGCTACTCTCTGGCCTTGGATTTACGCTTACCCATATAAAGTGAGGCAATCAATCCGATAAACATCGGTCCTACAACGAATACCAGGGTGAAAATCAATCCGGTTTTACCGATCATTTTCGGTTCCCCTTTGTATTTTATTTTTAATTCTGCCAAAACAGTAGCATATATATGTGTATATGTAAATATGAGAAATTATTTATATCAACCTGAATTTTGAAGAAAAATGGCGCAGGACCGGAGCTTCGTATGTAAAACGTACGCCTCTCACACTTTTTTTATTTTTTAGAACTCTCAAAAAAACTTCTATTACGTAATCCAAATGTTCTTTTGAATATACTCTCCGCGGTATTGCCAGGCGCAAAAGCTCTCTCGGTGCCTTCCTATTTTCTTTTGTTTCCGGGTCGCGTCCGGCCATAATTGATCCTATTTCTACCGAACGGATGCCTCCTTCTATATATAGGGCTACAGCCAGAGCATGTGCGGGGAAATTATCTCGTTTAATATGTTCAAGCAAGGCGCCTGCATCTATAAAGACCGCGTGTCCTCCGGCGGGTCTGATAACGGGGACTCCGATATTATAGAGAGAGTCGGTTAGGTATTTTACTTGTGATGTTCTGAATTTTAAATAATCCTCATCAATTCCCTCACAAAGACCGGTGGCCACGGTTTCCATGTCACGTCCGGACATTCCTCCATAATTTAAAAAACCTTCAAGCAAAATGGCGTACGGAGCAAGTTTTTGGTAAAGTTCGGCGTCTCTTACGGCGATAAATCCACCCATATTGGCGATAGCGTCTTTTTTCGCGCTCATGAGCACTCCGTCGGCGTATTTCATTGTTTCAAGAATGATGTCTTCTATTTTTTTATTTTTATATTTTATTTCGCGTTCTTTTATAAAAAAAGAATTTTCGGCAAAGCGCGCGATGTCATAAAAAAGAGGGACTTTATGCGTGCGGCAAAGTTTAGCCGTTTCTTTTATATTTTCAAGAGATACCGGCTGTCCGCCCACGCTGTTGCAGGTTATTGTGAGGAGGACGTAGGTGACCCCGTTTTTTCCGCCGGAGGCGGATCCGCCTTTGGCGGAGTATTTTTTTAGAGCTCGCTTCAGTTTTTTCAGGTCAACATTCCCTTTAAAATTGAACAGACTTTTTGGATCAAATGCTTCTTTACGGGTAACGTCTATTATTTTCCCGCCCATGTTTTCGATATGGGCGCGCGTTGTGTCAAAAGGGGAGTTGCCGATAATTATACCGTCTTTTTTTATAAGAACTTTATTGAATACCGATTCCGCCCCGCGTCCTTGGTGCGTGGGTATAACATAAGGGAACCCCAGAATTTTTTGAATGGTTTTTTGAAATCTTAGGAAGCTTTCCGATCCAGCGTAAGATTCATCGCTTTGCATGAGGGAAGACCATTGTTTATCGGACATGGCTCCGGTTCCGGAGTCGGTAAGAAGGTCGATATAGACATCCCGGGAATTTAAAAAGAATAAATTATAGCCGGCTTTTTTTATTTTCTTGAGACGTTCAACGACGGGTATTAATTTTATTTTTTCCACCGATTTTATTTTATAGGGAGGTAAAATCATGGCTATAGTTTACGTTTTTTTTCTTTCTAAGTCAAAGCTTCGAGATTTTTTGTAAAGGTGAAATAGAAATGTCCTACTTTGGGAGATTTAGAAATGTCCTATTTGGACATTTTGGTTAATTTTTTAAGATACTCTATATTGCTAATTTGGCGCCATGGATGGTTGGCTGGCGGTATGTGGGCGGTAGATCTGGGGATAACCCATGGTAAGTTGTTCTTGGAGCTGTGTATCTTCTTCGGTTTTTCCGGCAATAGCTTGTAATGAAGATATTCGTCTCGGAGCCGGAAACGGATCGCCTGGCCGATCTGTTCTTCGACGATAACGATATCTTGCTTGTAGATCGTTGTCGGCTGTATT
>PFCN01000011.1:7664-15661 GCA_002774705.1 Candidatus Niyogibacteria bacterium CG10_big_fil_rev_8_21_14_0_10_42_19 | reverse complement strand
TATGACAAGGGACTTGATGTTAAGGGTTTTGTTTCCGGTCTGGAAAAGAGCGCGAATTTTGTTGTTTTTTTCCCCGGCGAGGCAAGCGAAAAAATGATCGCAAAATTAACAAATTCTAAATTAAAATACATAAAAACAAAAACAATGGATGAGGCGGTTAGAAAAGCTTATGAGAAGGTCAGAGGGTTCGGTGGCATTGTTTTATTGTCGCCGGGTGCCGCAAGTTTTGGAATATTTAAACACGAATTTGATCGGGGAGATAAATTTGTTGAAGCGGTTAGAAAAATATTTTAATAATTTTGATAAAGATCGTGGCAATTCGACCTTAAAAGATTGCGATAAAATTATGGGCAATTGGACTTTTTTTATTGTTAAAAATCATTATAATGAGTATTAACCCCGTACGGGGTTAATACTCATTGTTTTCGGCGCTCGCTCGGAAATAAAAGATCTTCAACTTTCTCTTTCATTTCGCTCGCTCGCTTGAAAATAATAAAATAAATAATGGTAGAGGATAAGAAAGATAAAATAGTTGGAAATAAAACCGACTCTAGTCCGGTTATTTCGGGGCGGGAGGAAAAGATTTTAGACTTTTGGTCTGAGAACGAAATTTTTAAAAGATCTCTTAAGCAAACCAAGGGTAAAAAAACATTTATTTTTTATGAGGGACCCCCGTACGCCAACGGGCGACCGGGGATTCATCATGTTCTTGCGAGGTCTTTTAAAGACGTTGTTTTGCGTTTCAAAACCATGAATGGTTTTAATGTTCCAAGACGCGCCGGTTGGGATACTCACGGATTGCCGACAGAAATGGAAGTCGAGAAAAAACTTGGAATAAATACAAAGAAAAAAATAGAAGAATTCGGAATCGATAAATTCGTTGAGGAGGCGCGCAAGAACGTTTTCTATTATAAGGATGAGTGGGAAAAAATGACCCGGCGGATGGCTTATTGGTTGGACCTTGAACATCCTTATATTACTATGAGCAACGGATATGTGCGGTCATTGTGGAGAGTTTTCTCGGAGATCTCAAAAAACGGTTATCTTTATAAGGATTATAAAGTTCTTCCGTGGTGTGTGCGTTGCGGGACTTCTTTGAGCTCGCACGAGCTTGCCCAGGGATATAAGAAAATAAAAGACGTATCTATTTATGTAAAATTTCCTATAAAGTCGGGATCTGGAGCAGGAGGACGTAAAATCTACTTTCTCGCATGGACTACAACTCCCTGGACCCTTCCGGGCAACAGCGCGCTTGCCATAAATGAAAAGGAGCGTTATGTAACGGTAGAGCATAAGGGGGAATGGCTCATTTTAGCTAAAGATCGGCTCGGTGTTCTTGATGGAGAACACCGAGAGATTTTGCAACAGAAAGGAAAACAGCTTGTCGGTATGCAGTATGATCCGCTTTATCCTCAAAAGATCTCCGATAAAAATTCAGCCTACCGTGTGATTGCGGCTGATTTCGTCAGTATGTCCGACGGATCGGGGGTAGTTCATATTGCGCCTGCCTTTGGGGCGGATGACCAAAAAGTCGGGAAAGAGAATGGCCTGCCGACGCTTGTAACTGTTTCGGAGGATGGGAAAATGAGAGCTCCCGGTTCGGAGTGGAATGATGTTTTATTCTTGGACGCCAACCCTATGATAAGGAAGGACCTTGAAGACCGAGGACTTATTTATAAGAGTGAACCCTACGAGCATGATTATCCTTTCTGCTGGAGGTGTAAATCGGCTTTAATGTATTATGCCAAAGATTCCTGGTTTTTGAAAACTACCGCGGTCAAGAAAGAAATGATCGAAGAAAATAAAAAGATCGGCTGGCATCCGGAGCATGTTGGTAAAAGCCGTTTTGGGGAGTGGCTCCGTGAAAATGTGGATTGGGCGATATCGCGCGAGCGTTATTGGGGGATGCCTCTCCCGGTGTGGATATGTAAAACTTGCGGGCATCAAGATATTATAAGTTCCCTTGAAGAGCTTAATTCAAAACAAAAACCCCATCAAACGGAAGTTTATGTGGTGAGGCACGGTGAGGCGACCCATAATGTAAAAGGAATAGTTGGACCCGCGATCGAAGGATCGAAGTTTGACCGGAGTTCGGAGCTTACTTCGCGTGGAGAAAGACAGGCGGAAGAAGCCGCAAAAAAACTTTTTAAAAAGAAGATCGATATAATTATTTCCTCGCCTCTTGCCCGCACCCGCAAAACTTCAAAAATAATTGCCGACATTATCGGGGCAAAAGTTGAGATTGATGATCGGCTCCATGATATTAACATAGGGGATTTTCATGGTGAAAAAGTTGAGGATGTGCGTAAAAAATTCCCGTTCGAAAAGATACTTGTTGAGTCTTTTCCGGGAGGTGAAAGCGTCCGCCATGTACGCGCAAGGATGTTCGGCGTTTTTAAAGATATCATTTTCAAATATAAGGATAAAAAGATACTTATTGTTTCGCACGGCGACCCTTTGTGGGTTCTTAATGCCGCCTTAGACGGAGTCGAGGAAGAAGATTATAAAAAATCGTGGTATCCCAAAACCGGCGAGATACGCAGATTCAACATAAATAATTGGCCTTACAGCATCCAAAGAGGCGAACTTGATATTCATCGTCCGTATATAGACGATATTTCGCTTCGGTGTTCTTCCTGTGGAGGCGACTCTTTTCGTATAAAAGAAGTCGCCGACGTTTGGTTTGATTCGGGAGCGATGCCTTTTGCCCAGAATCAGGATTTTCCGGGAAAGATTGGCCGGGTAAAGGTCAATTTGAATAAGTTGAAAAAAACGATATTGTATCCCGCCGATTATATTTGTGAAGGTATTGATCAGACCAGAGGGTGGTTCTACACGCTTCTTGCGGTTTCCTCTCTCATGGAGCTTCCTTCGGCATATAAAAATGTTTTGACCATCGGTTTGGTTCTTGACCAGAAGGGCGAGAAAATGTCCAAGTCCAAGGGGAATATCGTGGAGCCGTTCCAGCTTTTCGAAAAATACGGGGTAGACGCGGTACGCTGGTATTTTTACACTATAAACCAGCCATCCGACGAAAAACTTTTTCGTGAGTCGGATGTTGCCGATGCTTCGCGCAAATTTATAATGATACTTAAAAACACCGTCGAATATTGGAAAACCTATTCAATCGTGCCGAAGATTAAAAAGGCGCCCCGTCCTAAGATGGCCATAAATAAATGGCTCATTATTAATTTTGAAAAAGTTAAATATGATTCAACAAAGGCGATGGATAAGTTTGATATTGTTACCGCTGCTCGCCTTATAGGTAATTTCGTGCTTGAAGACGTATCGCGCTGGTATATCAGGCGTATTCGCGAGGTCATGAAAATCGGGAACAAACCGGCAAAAAAAGAAACAAGCGAAACTTTGGGGTATGTTCTATCGGAGCTTTCGAAGATCATAGCGCCTTTTACGCCTTTTATTGCCGAAGATATTTATTTGCTGATGGCTGGCTTTGACCTGGACCACGCGAAGACCAGCGTCCATTTGGAAAAATGGCCCGGTACCCAAAAACCTGTAAAAGACGACTTGCTTAAAGACATGAATGAATTGAGGAAGATCGTAGGGGAAGCCCTCAAGCTTCGGGCGGAATCAGGTATTAAGGTTCGGCAACCGTTGGGTGAGCTTAAGATACGCGGCTCATACTCCGGGATCAGGAAGAACAAACAATTGATAGACCTGATGAAGGGCGAACTTAACATAAAAAAAATATCTTTCGGTGTAAAAATAAATAAGGACATAGAGCTCGACTTAAATATAACCCCGGAGCTCAAAGAAGAAGGTATATTCAGAGATCTTGTTCGCCATATTCAGGATATGCGTAAAAAATCCGGGTTGATGCCGAAAGATAAAATTGTTTTGAGTATTGCGAGCAAAGATCCGGCCGGTAAGTTTTTTGTAAAAAAATTCGAGGAGCGTTTTAAAGAAGAGGTAAATGCCGGAAAATTAGTCACGGATGCCATTAAGGATCCTCAAATCTGGTCAATTTTTAAAACGGACGAATTAGAGTTTGATGTATCTTTCGTGCTCTAAGAGTATTTAAAAAACATGCATCATACCGAAGGAATTATTCTTTCTTATTACAATATAGGCGAGGCTGACCGGATGCTTAGTTTTTATACTAAGGATTTTGGTTTGCAAAATATATTTGCCAAAAGCGTTCGTCTCACCAAGTCCAAATTTTCGGCGCATACTACCCTTTTTTCCCGCACTCGCATATCTTTCGTGGAAGGAAGGGAGTTTTTGCGCCTTACATACGCTCACTCGACAGATCAATTTAATATTGGACAAGACAAATTTGCCGCCGCATCCCGTGCCTCGGGACTCGTTTTGCGTTTAGTGCGGGGTCAGGAGGCGGATCGTATTTTATGGGGCATGCTTGATTCCGCTTTTTCGTTTTTAAGAAATTCCTCAGAGGTTCCCGAAGATTTTGAAATGATTTTCGGGGTGCGCGTTTTGAGGCATCTCGGCTATGTCGGGGAAGTTCCGTCCGAAATAAGAGCAGTTCTTGAAAATGAAGAATGGAGATCCGAGTCTGACGGGATTTCATATTCGCTTTTACCTATCTTCCAAAAAGGTCTTCGCATAAGCCAGTTATAGCTTTATAATGTAAATATGCCCGAAGAAACAGCAATAGATAAACTAAGAAAACGTTTATATCGCAAGGGGGAGGAATTCAAGGAACGGGATGATACTCCCGGTCTTAAATATTATCGCAAACATGCCCCTGAAGAATGGCTGGGCGATATTCCGGAAGAAAAAAAAGCTCCCAATAAGCCGGAGCCGAAAAAATGGGGAGCGTATCTTTTAATAATAGGTTTGGTCGTGTTCGCTTTTGCCGCGATTGGTTTTGCGGTTTGGTATCTTTTTATCGGAGGGACGAGCTCTACCAAAAACATCTCTTTTTTTATTGAAGGGCAATCAAGCGTTGTCGGCGGGGACTTGGTCAAATGGGATGTGGTTATTATAAATAACGCAAAAGTTCCGATAGAATTTTCGGAGGTTGCTTTTGATTATCCTGAAGGATCAAAGCCTTTTGATTCGGGTTCGGTAAAAGTCATATCGGGAACTCTTCGGGCGCGTATCGAATTAGGAGAGATAAGTCCGGGCGAAACCAAGCGTCAGTCGTTCCAGGCGTTTGTTTTCGGGGAGAAAGAAACATTCACAAAAGCCAGGGCTTTGCTCGAATACCGTCTGGATGGATCGAACGTTATTTTGGCTAAAGCCGCCGAATTTGAATTGGCTATTACAAGATCTCCGATAGTAGTTTCTGTTAAAGCCCCTGATGCCATAAATGCCGGTGATGAATTTAATATAGAGATTGAAGCGATATCGCAATCCAAAGATATAATCCATAATGTTGTTTTGGAGATAGAATATCCTCACGGATTTACTTTTAAAGATTCATCACCTCCAGTTCCGGGAGAAAAGAATAACCGCTGGGATATCGGAGATCTTGCCCCTAATGACCGGTATTTAGTAAGAATTACCGGCTCGGTTACGGGTGAGGAGATCGAGGAAAAAACTTTTAAAGTTTTTGCCGGCGTTCTGAAGAACGATCAGTTGATGGTATACGGTTCCGAGGTCGCTTTTGTTAATATCGTAAAGCAATTTCTTGAAGTTAAATTCAAGTCCAATTTGGGTGACGGTCGCGTTGTTTCCACTAATGATATTGTTTATTTGGATATATTCTGGAAAAATAATCTTCCGGTTGGAGTTGAGAACGCGTCTCTTAAAATATTTATAACAGGAAAAGGAGTGGATGAAAGGACCATCACTCCGGAAAAAGGTTTTTATATAGGAGTGGAAAAGGCTGCTGTATGGATTGCCACCTCATACCCGCAATTCTCTTTTCTTGAGCCTGGTGAATCGGGGCAGGTCAGGGTGCGTTTTAAGGTTCCGGAATCTTTCCAAATTAGAGGTCAGGATGATTTTAATTTTAATATTCAAATGGAGGGAATTTTTAGCGCCCCGAGGAATCCGGCGGGATACGAAGAGGTGAATATCGCCGGGTCCGCCTCATTGGATCTGAAAGTGGCGACCGATCTCCAACTCGCGCGTAGAGGAATTTACAACTATGCAATTATGCCTGGAACAGGCCCCCTCCCGCCGAAGGTCGGACAAGAAACGGTCTATACGGTCATCTGGTCTCTTGTTAATACCACCAACAATGCGGCAAATATTCGGGTAGTCTCAAAACTTCCTCCGTATGTTTCTTGGAAGAACCGGACCCTCCCGCATGATGCGAATATCACCTATAACGAAGAAACAAGAGAGGTAGTTTGGTTTTTGAATATTTTACAGGCGGGTACCGGCACGATACGTCCCGCGACGGAAGCGCAATTCCAGATCGGCCTTATTCCCTCCGTTATTGATGTAGGGAAAAATCCGATCTTAATGTCGGAAGTTCAGGCTAGCGGTTTGGATGAATATGCCCAGGTTATAGTATCGGATACCGAACCTGCCCTTACTACGGATATAAGATCAGATCCTCAATTCTTTTATGGTATGGGAGCCGTTAAACCCTAACTAAAATATTGATTTTAAGTTAAAATCTGCTAAAGTATAAACTTATGGGAAATAAGGATAATCTAATGGAAAAAGTGGTATCTTTAACCAAGAGAAGGGGATTTATTTACCCGGGATCTGAGATATACGGGGGGCTTGCCGGTACTTGGGATTATGGCCCGGTTGGTGTTGAATTGAAACGCAATATCCGCAATGCCTGGTGGAAGAGGTTTGTGCATGAACGCTCCGATATGTTCGGGCTTGATTCGGCGATACTTATGAATGCAAAAACATGGGAAGCGTCTGGGCACGTCGAAGGATTTGTTGATCCGATGGTTGATTGCAGAGATTGCAAGTCGAGGTTTAGGGAAGACCACCTCAAAGAAGGCAAATATGGAGAGCTAAAGGAGAAAGACGGGAAATTGGTGTGTCCTAATTGCGGTAAAACCGACATGACTGACCCTAAGACTTTTAACATGATGTTTAATACATGGATTGGACCGGTTGAAGAAACCTCTAATCTTGTTTATCTTCGTCCTGAAACCGCGCAGGGTATGTTCGTTAATTTTAAGAACGTGCTTGATACGATGCATCCTAAACTTCCGTTCGGGATAGCGCAGGACGGGCGCGTTTTTAGGAACGAGATTACTCCCGGAGACTTTATTTTTAGGGTCCGGGAATTCGATCTGATGGAGTTTGAGTATTTTATCGACCCGAAAAATTGGAAAGACCTTTTTGAAATGTGGCTTAAAGAGATTGGAGCATGGCTTGATTTTTTGGGTCTTGATGCCGAAAAGCTTTTTTATCATGATATTCCCGACGGCGAGCGCGCTCATTATTCTCTGCGTACCGTTGATATCGAATATCAATTTCCTTTCGGCATGAAAGAGCTTTGCGCCATAGCTTACCGCACCGATTATGATCTTAAAAAACATCAGGAACATTCCAAAAAAGATTTGACTTATTTTGACGAAAAGACCAAATCCCGCTTTCTCCCGCATGTGCTTGAGCCGACCTTCGGTCTTGATCGCGCTATACTCGCCACTATCGTACAGGCTTATCGCGAAGAACAACTGGCAAATGGCGACACCCGGATATTCCTCAAGCTTCCGCATATTCTCGCCCCTTATAAAGTCGCCGTATTCCCACTAGTCTCAAATAAAGAGGATATTGTATCTAAAGCTATAGAGGTTTATAAGACCGTCAAATCACGCTTTAACGCGACTTGGGACGATATCGGGAACATCGGGAAAAGATATCGCAGACAGGATGAGATCGGGACTCCATGGTGCGTTACCATAGATCACCAGACACTTGAAGACAAGACTGTTACGGTGCGTGATCGCGACAGTATGGAGCAGGAAAGAATACCGATATCCGAACTCATCGGTTATTTTGATGAAAAATTAAAAAGATAGGACAATTATTATTTTAAAATTTTTAATTGGATGAATCCCGTTAGAAATAGCGGACGCAGGAGTAAAAATATG
>PFCN01000011.1:2467-7633 GCA_002774705.1 Candidatus Niyogibacteria bacterium CG10_big_fil_rev_8_21_14_0_10_42_19 | reverse complement strand
TAACCAAAAGTCAAAATTTATTAGCAGTAATTTGGGGTGCGAATCGGTTTTTGCGTTCGCGTCCTATTTTTAACGGGATGAAAAAAAATCCGTATATAAAAAAAATATTACCAAATGGCCTCCCCGTTGTTCTTGTGCCCATGGAGTCTACCGAAGCGGTAACTCTTTTGGTTCTTGTCGGGACCGGATCAAAATACGAAACCAGAAAAATAAACGGCATTTCTCATTTTCTTGAACACTTGTTCTTTAAAGGGACAAAACATCGCCCGAATCCGGGAGATGTTCATCACGAGCTTGATCGCATCGGGGCCGAGCATAACGCGTTTACCTCGAAAGAAGTGACCGGCTATTGGGTCAAGACCGCATCAAAATATTTTGATACGGCGCTTGATGTTATTTCCGATATTTTGCTTGATCCCTTATTCAAAGAAGAAGAGATAGAAAAAGAACGCGCGGTGATCCTTCAGGAAATAAGCATGTATAACGACAATCCGATGCGAAAAGTTTCGGACGACTGGGAGGAGCTTCTTTATGGAGACCAGCCGGCCGGATGGAATACCGCGGGCTCTATCCAGACGCTTAAAGGGATTTCGCGTGATGATATTGTTTCTTACCGTCACAGCCAATATGTCGCGTCAAATTCGGTTGTGATTGTCGCGGGTAAAATTGATCCCGATGAGGCTTTCAGAAAGATTAAGAAAAGCCTGACCGCGCTTAAAGTCGGCCACGCCAAGAAAAAGCTCCGGGTTAAAGAAAAACAATCAAGGCCCGCGGTTCAGCTTGCGTTCAAAAAAACCGATCAAACCCATTTTATTTTAGGGGCTCGCGGATATGATATGTATGACCGCAGACGACATGCCATGGACCTTTTGGGAGTTATAGTCGGAGGCAACGCATCATCCCGTTTTTTTATGGAGATACGCGAAAAACGCGGTCTTGCCTATTATGTCAAAGCCAGCGCCGATCATTATACCGATACGGGGTATCTCGCGGGAATGGCCGGAGTGAGGCACGACGCGTTAAAAGAAGCGGTAAAAAGAATGGTTATGGAACTTAAGGATATTGCGTTAAACGGCCCGACAGAGGAAGAGGTGAGTTTTGCTAAAGATAATTTAAGGGGCTCTCTCGCGTTATCTTTTGAGTCAACCGATGAAATAGCGTCCTTTTACGGAGAGCGGGAACTTTTTTACAAAAACCTGATAACGCCGCAAGAACTGTTTAAAAATATTGAGAAAGTGTCCAGAAATGATATTATTAAAGTAGCGCGAGAAATATTCAAGCCGAATAATTTGAATCTCGTGGTAATAGGGCCTCATCGTGATTCAAAACTTTATCAAAAGCTAATAATAGAATCATTAAAATAAAAAGCGTGACCGATGGACAAAGACAAGTAATAGAAATAAAGGACGGCGTTATTCTCCGGGTGTTTTTATGGTTAGGGCTGGTGTATTTGTTGTATTTGATAAAAAACATAGTAGCCGTAGTTGTATTTGCCGTTGTAATTGCATCTGCTGTGGAGCCTGCCGCCGAATGGTTCAAAAAGAAAGGCATCCATAGGATATTCGGAGTTCTTATTACATATATATTGGCGTTTTCCGTTCTTGTAGCTGCTTTTTCTTTCATTATCCCGCCTCTTTTTGATGAATTATCTGCTTTTTCTTCCGGGTTTTCTCAATTCATCAGGACAACAGATACCTCCGGTGATTTTTTTAAGATTATTCCGGATCTTCCATCATCTATTTCCGTCGGGATTGATAATATAATCGTTAACTTAAAATCATCTATTTCCGGTCTTTCCGGGGGATTTTTCCAGGCGGCATCCGCTATTTTCGGAGGCGCATTAGCCGTTGTCATGATTACGGTTATTTCTTTTTATCTTTCGGCGCAGGAATCCGGAATCGAGGACTTTCTTTCGCTTATTACTCCGGATAAATATGAGAATTATATTTTAGACCTATGGAAGCGCAGTCGTCGTAAAATCGGTCGGTGGTTCCAAGGTCAGATATTAATGGGATTGCTGGTCGGGGTGCTCGTATATCTCGGGCTTACCATTTTACAGGTCCGATTTGCCCTTCCTTTGGCCGTTCTTTCTGCTATCTTTGAACTTGTTCCGATATTCGGGCCGATTATGGCGGCTATTCCCGCTGTTATTATTGCTTTACTACAGGATCCGGTTTTAGGGTTGTTTGCTTTAATCTTGTTTATTGTTGTACAGCAGATTGAGAACCACCTTCTTTATCCGATGGTAATGAGAAAGGCCACGGGGGTACCCCCTATCATAGTGATACTCGCTATTATTATAGGTGGCCAGCTTGGAGGTTTTTTTGGGATACTTCTTGCGGTTCCTATAGCAACAGTTTTAGTTGAGATATCAAATGATGTTGCGGCAAAAAAGCATCCGGCCGCGGTCTGAAAAAAGTCTTAAATATTTTTAATACAAATGAAGGAAAAATTTTACATAACTACTTCTATTGCTTATGCAAATGGGGAGCCTCATATTGGTTTTGCTCTTGAGGTTATTCAGGCCGATGTTATTGCTCGTTATCGCCGCATTCAGGGCAGGGACGTTTTTTTTCTTTCGGGTACCGATGAGCATGGGGCAAAAGTATCCAGAGCCGCCTCATCCGCAAAAATGTCGGTGCGCGAATTTGTTGATGGTATTTCCGGTAAGTTTAATAAATTATTAAGCGAGCTTAATATTTCAAATAATGATTTTATACGCACTTCAGACGAAAAAAGGCACTTTCCCGGAGTTTCAGAAATTTGGAAGAGATTGGAAAGGTCCGGAGATATATATAAGGCCTCCTACAAGGGCCTTTATTGCGTGGGGCACGAGGCATTTATAACCGAAAAAGATCTGGTTGATGGCAAATGCCAAGACCACGCCAAAGAGCCCGAAGTGATAGAGGAGGAGAATTATTTTTTTCGATTGTCGCGTTATGGCGATAAAATTAAACAAACTATAAGCTCGGGAGAGCTCAAGATTTTTCCGGAGTCCCGTAAAAACGAAATACTATCTTTTTTAGGTAAGGGTCTTGAAGATGTAAGTTTTTCGCGTCCGTCAAAAGACATCCCATGGGGAATACCGGTCCCGGGAGACCCGACCCAGACCATGTACGTCTGGTGTGACGCTTTGTCTAATTATATTACCGCCTTGGGTTTTGGGACTCAGTGGACAGAGATTTCCGCTGATGACGGATCGGCCTCCGGCAGAGAAAAATTCTGGCCAGCCGATCTGCATGTGATAGGAAAGGATATTTTAAGGTTTCATGCGGCAATCTGGCCGGGGATGCTTTTGTCGTCGGGTCTTCCGCTTCCTAAATCTATTTTTGCCCACGGGTTTATTACCGTGGGGGGGAGGAAAATGTCAAAAACTCTCGGTAATATTGTAGATCCGTTCGACCTTATCGAGCGATTCGGAGCCGACGCGCTTCGTTATTATCTTTTGCGTGAAGTTCCGGTTTTTGAAGACGGGGATTTTACCGAAGATAAATTTTTGTCTGCTTATAATGATAATTTAGCCAAAGGATTGGGTAATTATATTTCAAGGACGTCAAAAATGGTAGAAAATTATTTTTCCGGGACCATTTCAAAGCCGGATCCCAAGCGCATAAGCGAAGTTCCGTTCAAAACAACAATGAATGCGCTTAATTTGGAGGGATCGGGGAACATCGAAGCTTTCGGCGTTGAATATTTTATTTTGAATTTTATCCGTCCGAAATTTGAGGAGCATATGGAAAATTTTAGATTTTCGGAAGCCCTCGACACGGTTTGGGTATTATTGGGCAAGCTGGACGGGTATATTCAGACCTATGAGCCGTTCAAGCTCATAAAGACGGATCGCCTCAAAACCGAAGTTGTTCTTTGGGAGGCCTCTTTAGGAGCTCTTTATGTTGCGTCCATGATAGCTCCCTTTATGCCCCAGACATCCGAAAAGATATTTAAGATCTTTACCGCCTCCGAAGATCCCAAAAATTGGAATAGCATAAAGATCTTTCCCCACGCCTCCTTATTTCCAAGAAAATGAAATTATTTGACGCTCATACGCATACGCAGTTTTCCGCTTTTGATAAAGATCGGGACGCGGTGATTAAGCGTGCGCTCGATCAAGGTATCGGGATGATAAATGTCGGTTCGCAAAAGGACACTTCCGTAAAAGCGGTTGAATTGGTTCAAAAATATGACGGGGTTTATGCGACGGTTGGGCTTCATCCTATCCATTTGGAAAAGTCATATCATGATCCGGGTGAGCTTGGTTATGAAAAAGGTTTTACGTCGCGCGCCGAAGAATTTGAGCATGATTTTTATAAGAAACTCGCCTTAAACCCCAAGGTCGTTGCGATAGGCGAGTGCGGATTCGATTATTATCGGACCAATGGAGAAGAAATAAAAGTGATGCAAAAACAGGCGCTGGTTTGTCAGATTGATCTTGCGATAGAGGTGTCCAAGCCTCTGATGATTCATTGTCGTTCTTCAAAAACCGATAATGCTTACGCCGATCTTATTAAGGCGATTGGTCCGTATATCGGTAGAATAAAACCGTCGGTCATGCATTTTTTTGCCGGTTCCCACGAAGACGCCGATATCCTCGTTGATATGGGTTTTTCTTTCACTTTCGGGGGAGTTATTACTTTTGTCCATGACTATGACAAGGTTGTCAAAAAAATACCCATTGAAAGAATTATAATAGAAACAGATGCTCCTTATGTGGCGCCCGCGCCTTTCAGAGGACAAAGGAATGAACCCTTATACGTGAAAGAAGTTGCCAAAAAAATGGCCGAACTTAAAAATATGACCTATGAGGAAATTTGCGAGGTTACTTTAGGTAACACAAAGCGTATTTTCTCTATTTAGATCAAAGATCAATTACCATACTATTTGCAGCGCGGTATGTTTGTCACGCATCTAAACGCATCCGCGCCCTAAAAGGCGCGTTATTTTTGTGAGTAATAAATAAAGCGGTTTTCGTGGGACAGAGAAGGCGCCCGGCTATGAGAAATTTTTGAGTAGTGATATAATGTAAATGATGATTAGACAACTTCGTAAAATGTTGATTTTTACTTTAATTTAATAAGAAGTACATATAAAGAAGTACATATAGGTAATGAAAGAGTTTTTGCCCCCAAAAAGCGTAGTTTTGAACCCTATAGAAAAATTTAACCCCGT
>PFCN01000011.1:1868-2432 GCA_002774705.1 Candidatus Niyogibacteria bacterium CG10_big_fil_rev_8_21_14_0_10_42_19 | reverse complement strand
ATATGATAATTATTGAGGAGTAAATGTCTTATGAAAAAGATTAATATACAAGTCAAAAATCGTCATAAGCGTTCGTGGCCTCTAATGGGGCTGGTAACAGTTTTAGCTTTCACTTGGATTTTTTCCGGCTGGCCGCAGATTTTTAATTTTCCGCCGAAAATTCAATTTGCCCAAGCTTTAACTGCCGGGCCCAATTATGCCGGGGCCGTGGGCACAAACTCATTCACCCTCCCGGCCAACGCCGTAGGGTCAGTCGAAACTGACTGCACCGATGACTATGATGCTGTCCTGCAGAGCGGATTTTGGAATACTTTCGGATTTGCGATTCCTGCCGGTGATACCATTGACGGCATTCAGGTAGAGGTGAAGTGGGCATACAATAGTGACCCGCCGGTAGCTGGTGGCAATGGTATCACGGTTGTCAAGAGCGAGGCCTCTTTAGGAACAGAGCAGACCTTTGTTACGGCCGAACCGACAGGATCAACCGCCTGTGGGGCAACTCAAGAAATTGATACCAAAGGCGGGGCAGCTGATAAATGGGGGTTTGCCTCCTGGACACCAGCG
>PFCN01000011.1:0-1830 GCA_002774705.1 Candidatus Niyogibacteria bacterium CG10_big_fil_rev_8_21_14_0_10_42_19 | reverse complement strand
CGACAGGTGCTGCGTTTCGTCTGCGCCAACTTATTCATGTGGCTGGAGCAAATCTTGCCATAAATGGAGAAACATTCAAACTTCAATTTGCCCAGCAGTCCGGCACCTGCGACACCGGCTTTGTCGGCGAGACCTATGCCGATGTTACCGCGGCAACGGTTATTGCCTATAACGATAATGCTACGCCTTTAGACGGCGATAACTTAACCGCCAACGCCAATGACCCGACCCACGGCGCGGACACCATTGTCAATCAGGATTATGAAGAGCTGAATAACTTTACCAACTCGGTTGCCGCCATTCCTTTGGGGCAGGACGGCAAATGGGATTTTTCTTTAAAAGACAACGGCGCGACCGCGAGCACCGCTTATTGCTTGCGCGCGGTGCTATCTACCGGCACGGTTTTGAACACCTACACCGTCATCCCCCAAATCACCACTGCCGCTCCGGCCCAAACCATCACTTTCAGCTTGGGGGCAAACTCCGTAAATCTTGGAACATTGTCAAGCGGAGCGGTTTCAACTGGTTCGCATACCATTATCGTAGGAACGAATGCCGCAAATGGAGTGGTGGTAACTTATTCCGGCTCTACGCTTACTTCGGGCACAAATACTATTACAGCTATGTCAACTGCCGCGGCAAGCTCTGTTGGCACAGAGCAGTTTGGCATAAATTCCAAGCTTAACACTACGCCAGCTGTGGGCGCGGAATGTTCCGGCACCACTCCTATTGCCGCGGCGGCTACCGGCTACAGTACCGTTGATAACTTCAAGTTCGTATCAGGCGAGACGGTTGTAAGTTCTGCCGGCTCAATAAATGACACGACCTGCACGATTTCATATATAGCCAACATTTCTGCGCCAACCGAAGCTGGCACTTATAATTCAACTCTTACTTTTATTGCAACGGGAACATTTTAATTGAAATATGCCACCTTGACCCCGTTAGAGAATTTATATGTTTTATACTTATGTAATACAGAGTAAAAAGAGTGGTCGATGGTATACTGGTTTTACTAATGATTTACGGAAGCGTTTGAGTCAACATAATCATGGTGAGGTTATGGCCACCAAAGGAAGAGGGCCATTTACTCTAATATATTTTGAAGTCTGTCTTAATAAAGATGATGCGATAGTAAGAGAAAGGTATCTCAAAAGCGGTATGGGAAAGCGATACTTAAAAAATAGACTCAAACGCTTCCTTTCTCTAACGGGGTTGACATATATTGCGACAGGCACCTTCTAGGGTGCCACTGATAACACGGATAAATCCAAATCCACTGATATCACAGATGTGGGGCACCGATACCACGGATAAATCCACTGATTACACAGATAAATCAGTGGAATCACGGGCTTTATCAGTGTAATCTGTGTTTATGTACTTATACCAAGATTTAACTTATAAATTACGCGGAATATTTTTTGAGGTCTACAATAATTTAGGGCCGGGTCTTCCAGAAAAGGTTTATCAGAGAGCAATCATTTGGGAACTGAAGAGCCATAAGATTCCCTATGAAACCGAAAAGATAATTGATATAATATACAAAGGTACTAAAGTCGGGCAACAAAGATTAGATTTAGTTGTTAGTGAGAAAATTATCGTGGAAATCAAAGCCGTTGATAATATTCATTCTTTATTTGTAAAACAGACCTTGGCATATCTGAAAGCATCCAGCTATAAATTGGCATTGCTGGTTAATTTTGGAGGTGATAAGATAATAATAAGGCGGTATATCAACTAAGAGCACTGATAACACAGATGAGCCCACTGATATCACAGATTAAATCAGTGTGATATAATCAAATCAGTGAAATCTGTGGGGCGTTA
>PFCN01000040.1:6008-13998 GCA_002774705.1 Candidatus Niyogibacteria bacterium CG10_big_fil_rev_8_21_14_0_10_42_19 | reverse complement strand
TTATCATTTCCTTCGCTATGTAAAATGTAAGTTATATACATAGGTTATGAGTTCCGGTTGCACCGGAATACTACTCCTCCACCCCGCTATCGTTTCATTTTACTTATTCTACAACACTATGCAAACAAAAAAGCGCCCCACCAAATAGTTGTTAAAAACCACATTAATAGCCCTGCTCTTTCCTGATAGGTTGATCTTCTTTGTCCTGATAAGCGTCTCCAACAAACACCCCAAAAACGTCTTTAGAGGTGTCCATTATTCTGGTCATTCCGGTGTCATCTACAACATCAATATAACCGCTATCAAAAAAGGTGCCTTTTTCTTTCATCCAATCAAGCAGAACCGGATCGTCCGATTCTCTATTGGCAAAATTACGCCACTCCTCCAAAGTAATTTTTATAGTTTCTTTATTATCGGGAAATTTTTCAAAACTTGCGCTCATAGATTTATTTTTTAATTTAATAATATATATTTTAGCATATAAAATTAAAAAAATAAACGCCCCCGACACACAGAATAAAAATAGCTTCCTCGTGGGATTTTTAGCAGAAAATAGAAATATAAATAATTATTTTCAAAAAAAGAAATCCCCAGTTTTACTTAAAAATCTTTTGAAATTTCATTATACTAAGTTTATACTGGGTATATATGAAAAAAATAATAAGTCCGTATATATTAGCATCGCTCTTTCTCTTCGCGGGGCTGGTGTCTTATTTTTATATAGGAGTAAATCTTGATACCGGCATTATTATCGGCCTATTCTTCTTCGGTCTCGGCCTCGGCGTTCTTTTAGGGCAAGATATGGAGAAAAGAAGTCCCTGGATCTGGGGCAAACCCCAATGATTATGCTTATAGGCATTCTTTTAATTACGTTCAGTTTTTTGGCTTTTTTCTCTACGACAATTTTCGCGCAATCACCTATTGTAGCCGATCTTTCAAGAAGGATTGGATTATTTTTTAATGGCGTTAAGAGTAGGACTTGCGATAAGTTACGATCTAACGAAGCAGGAAAAAGATAAAGCGCAGTCAAGTAAAAAATAGCCGGACAGCCGGCATTTTTTTTATGGAGTTAAGTAAAAATGACGCGATCAAAACCTAAATAACAAGCCCCAAATTTAAAATCAAATCCAAGATCTAAAATTAAATAAAAAAATTAGTTAAATATACTCAAATTCTTTGAGAGCTTTTTCATAAAGTAATATTGCTTTCTCGGCCTCATCTTTTGATAAAGCCGACTCCGGTTCGTGAGCTATACGGTTACGCATTTTATGCGCCTCCCACACTTCGTTTATTGACGCAAAATTTGCCGGATTAATACTTTTAAGCCTTTCGCCAAGCGTTTTACCTTTATAACCCATCCGCTTCAAAAGATCATCCAAAATAACATCGGCCTCGATCACCGCGAGCTTCCAATCGGAAGGACTGAAAGAATCGAGGCGTTTTTTAATATTAAGCCATTTTTCGGCGCGCACCGTTATAGGAAACTCCTTTTGCTTTATAAATTCCGTAAAATCTTTAAAGGCGGACCATTGGTGCAGGCGCGTCGTTTTTATGACGGAATATTCAATTATCGCGATAGATGCGAATATCACGATAAGTCCTATTAATTTCCACCAAAATATTATTGAATCTATCATATTTTAATCGTTAAATTTTTCTAAAAATTTTCCGGCGTCGAATAACGATTGCTCGCAAAACCATGGGGAAATGAGCTGGATACCAACCGGAAGTTTTTTACCATCACGCTCTACTTTACCGAACGGCATCGACATGGCGGGGACTCCAGAAAGATTGGCGGGTACCGTAAAAATATCGGAAAGATACATACTCAAAGGGTCGCCCGTCTTCTCGCCCAACTTAAAGGCGGGTGTGGGCGTAGTCGGCGTCATCAATACATCCACTTCACGAAAGACATTTTCAAAATCTTTTTTTATAAGAGTGCGGACTTTCTGCGCGCGCGCGTAATACGCGTCATAATATCCGGCGGAAAGAACATGCGCGCCGAGCATTATCCTTCTTTTTGATTCTGTCCCGAATCCTTTTATCCGGCTATTTATATATGTATCAAGTAAAGTCGCTGATCTTTCGGACAGCCCGTAACGAACCCCGTCGAATCTCGCCAAATTAGACGATAATTCGGCCGGCATTATAATATAATACACCGCGAGAGCGTATTCGGTGTGCCTAAGAGATACATCTTTTATATTATACCCGTGTTCTTTGAATATGTTTACTGCCTCATAAAATTTATCTTTTACGTCTTTGTCCATTCCGAAACCCTCTTGCAACCCGTATTCGCGCGGAATTCCTATAATGGGAGAAAGTTTATTAATTTTATTTTCAGGATATTCAACCGAAGTCGCGTCCAAAATATCTTTTCCGCGAATGATATTAAAAATAGTTTCAGCGTCCCGGACGGTGCGCGTTATCGGCCCGATCTGATCAAGGGAAGAAGCCATCGCGATCAATCCCGAGCGCGAGACCGCGCCATAAGTCGGTTTTAAACCAACTGTTCCGCAAAAAGCCGCCGGTTGCCTGATAGACCCTCCGGTGTCGGAACCGAGCGCCGCTACCGCAAGGCCGGACGCAACCGCGGCGGCCGATCCTCCGGAAGAACCGCCCGGCACGCGTTCGCGATCATAAGGATTTTTTGTCGGGCCATAGGCCGAATTTTCGGTGGAAGAGCCCATGGCGAATTCATCCATATTGGTGCGCCCCAAAAAAACAGCTCCGGCTTCCTTTAATTTTTTTATCACGGTGGCGTCGTATGACGCTTTATAATTTTCAAGAATTTTTGAAGAAGCGGAAACTGTTTTGCCTCTTATAAGTATGTTGTCTTTGACGGCGATGAACGCGCCGGAAAGAGGAAGGGATTGATCCCCTCTTTTCAGATGGTCGTCTATTTTTTCGGCCTCCGCAAAAGCGCCATCCGAAAAAACCTCAAGATAAGAGTTAAGTCCTTTGTTCTCTTTTTCTATTTCTGAGAGGTACATCGAAACAAGCTCGCGCGCGGAAACTTTGCCCGAATGAAGCATCTCTCCTGCCCTTGTTATCGATAATTCTCCTAAATTAATCACCGACATATTATTCTTTTTGCAAAACTGCTTTTACTTTTATATATCCTTCTTCTTTTTCGGGCGCGGCCTCCACGAGTTGGGAGGCGATCTCTGGCGGAGATAATGTTTCTTCGTCTTCTCTCGCGGAAACAGAAATTTCGGAAGCGAAAGACATCTCCTCAATACCATCCACCGAAACCTCTTTCAATTTTTCAAAATAACCCAAAATCGCCTCAAGATCTTTTTTTATACGAGCCTCTTCTTTTGAGCCAAGATCAATGCGGGACAATTCCTTTAATTTTTTTATATCGCGATCGGATATCATCCCGTATAAAATGGGGCGCGGACACTTAAAATATCCTCGCCTTTTAAACTTATATTAAAAATTTTTGACCTTTTATTATTCATTATATAATGATACCTGACCGCTATTTCGTACGGGATTATCATACTTATTCTAACATTTTTAAAAATTTTTTCTCATCAATTATCTCAACCCCTAATTTTCCGGCTTTATCCAATTTTGAACCGGGCGCCAGGCCCGCCACGACATAATCGGTATTATCCGACACGGAGCTTGAAACTTTCCCGCCAAGCTCGTGAATTCGGGCTTTTGCCTCGTCTCTGGTTAAAAAATCAAGAGAACCGGTAAGAACAAACGTCTTATTTTGCAGTTTTCCTTTCTTTTTCACGCGTCTTTCTATGATAAAAACGCGACTTTCAAGTTTTTTTAAATAATCGGAATTATACTTGTCTCTGAACCATTCGTAAATGCTTCGCGCCACGATATCTCCGATATTCTCAACCGAACGAAGCTCCTCCATTCCCGCTTTTTTTAACTTATCCAAATTCCCGAAATGATCGGCCAGATCGCGCGCGGTTTCTTCACCCACATGGAGAATACCAAGACCCATCAAAAAACGGGGAAATTCTATCCGCGTTCTTTTACTTATCGCCTCAATAAGATTTGAAGCGGACTTTTCTCCGAATCGTTCAAGCGGACGGATATCGCCTTCCTTTAGTTCAAAAAGATCAGCAGCGTTGTTGATAAGACCGCTATCCAGAAGCGCGTCTATAATTTTAGGCCCCAGACCGTCAATGTCAAAGGCCTGGCGCGAGGCAAAATGATAAAGATTTTCCCGATGCCGCGCCGGACATTTAACGTTAACACATCTATGTATCGCCCCTTTAAGGATTATTTTCTCAAAACACATCGGACATTTTTCCGGCATGCGAAATACTTTTTCGGAGCCTGTCCGTAAATCGTTTAAAACCTTTTTTACATCAGGGATAACGTCGCCCGCCCTTCCGACGATAACCGTATCGCCGATCTTTACGCCAAGGCGCTTTATCTCGTCTTCATTGTGGAGCGTCGCCCGGCTTACGGTTACACCCCCCACTTCAACCGGCTCTAAAACGGCAACCGGAGTTATGGCCCCCGTTCTGCCAACCTGCACAATTATATCTCTAACTATCGTTGTCGCCTCAACGGGCGCGAATTTGAAAGCAACTGCCCCGCGCGGGGCTTTCCCGACAACGCCCAATCTCTCAAAAAGATCCTTTTTATTAATAGCAACCACTATGCCGTCTATTTCGTAAGACAAGGTGGAGCGTTTTTTTTCTATATTTTTACGAAAATTAAGAATTTCTTCCGGTTTGTTGAATCGGGACGAATAATTGTCGGTTTTAAATCCGAGCCTGCGCAATAAGGCGTGCTCTTCGGAGTGAGTCTCCAAACCAGGACCTCCCAGCAAAGCATAGGCATGAAAATCAAGATGGCGGGATGAAGTAATTTTGGGATCAAGTTGGCGGACGGATCCCGCGGCCAGATTACGGGGATTGGCATAAATTTGTCCGCCCTTTTTTTTCTGTTCAATATTTATCCGTTCAAAATTTTTTTTACTGATGACAACCTCTCCCCTTACTTCGATATCTCCAAACTCCGGAATATCCAGACTCAACGGAATAGCTTCAATCGTCTTTGCGTTCTGCGTTACATCCTCTCCCACTCGTCCATTTCCTCTGGTAGAGGCTCTTTGTAAAACCCCGTTTTTATACATTAAAGACATAGCGAGCCCGTCAAATTTAAGTTCGGCAAAAAAATCAGAAACAAACCTCAAGCCCGCTACCTTTTTTACACGCTCCACCCATTTTAAAAATTCCTCCTCATTGAAAGTATCCTCCAGTGAGAGCATGGGGGTTTTGTGAACCACTTTTTTAAATTCTTTGAGAGGTTTGCCCCCCACGCGCTGGGTCGGAGAGTCGGGCGTTAAAAATTCCGGATTTTCGTCTTCAAGTTTTTTTAATTCATGTTTAAGTGAATCAAGGGCGGCATCAGAAATTTCTATGCGATCAAGCACGTGATATAAATAACGGTGATGCTCAATCACCTTTTTCAATTTTTCTATTCTTTTTTTTACATCATCACGGCCCATTAAATTATAAATTTAAATCCACCTCAATCCCCCGCTCAACGGTAGCCGGATTTACCGGACACTTGTTATGTCCCCTTGATTTGATGTTTGTAGCGCTCGACAAAGGCCCCGGCTTGGTAACGGTAACGTTGGCGCAGGAACCGTCCGTAAAATTTATTGAAAATGAGCTAACACTTGATCCTCCGACCGTAAAATTCTGCCCCGCGCAAGTAAGAGTCCCCGAGGTTGATGTAGAAAAAATATTATTTATCACATCTCCGTAAAGAGCGCACTCCGCGCCCGAGTGCGCCGCAAAAAAAGCGTATTTGGAATCACGGGCAATCCCGGATATGCCAACCTGTCCTATAATAATATTTGCCGCGCCGACACCAAAGACAAGCGTAATAGAAACAATTATCAAACTAAGGAGCAGGACAAACCCCTTTTTTTTATTTTTAAAAAAATTAATTATTTTAAAAATCATGGTTATTTATTGATCAATAATTGCGAAATAGTCGTCTGCAGATTAAAAATTTCTTTTGTCTTATCTTTATATCCGCTTGTCGCTTTTAGAACTATTGTAACCCTGGGTTGCGATACTCCTATGTCTTCGGCGCCAATTACAAAAAATTTTGAAATGTCCGGGTCAATATCCACGTTATTGGAGGTTAAAACTAAAATTTGCAGGTCATTGACAATGCGCTCGATACGGCCCGACAAAAAACGATAAGTTATTTTGTCCAATTTATAATTCGTAAAAGTTATTGCCGCGCCGCCCCCGGAGCATGACCTCGGAATAATGTCTATCGCACCACCCGCCGGTATGTCAAACGCGCTAAACCCGCAATAATAATTAAACCCGGTCCTTATTTCTTTTGACGCTATCTCCAGGGCAAAATTTAGATTGTTTTGAGCGTTTTGCACGGCTACGGCTTTACGCTGAAAATCAATAACGCCGAGAACGGACGTAAGAATTAAAGTTACAACTACAATAAAAAGACCGACCGCGACTATCATCTCTACGAGCGTAAAACCCTTTCCCTCATCCGCCCGAACAAAAAACCAAGGACACGAGCCTGCGAAATTTTTATTTTTTGACTTATTTATCATATCGGAAAAAACTTCATTTTTTATTAGATCTGCCAATCGAAAAGATGACTTTTAATACTAACGGACTGAACTATACCTAAGCGGCCCGGCCAGGAGATCTCACTTTCAATTTCTATTTCATTTGCATTTATAGTATTTATTTTTATTTTTCTCGTAAATTGGGTCTGGCTCCCAAAATTATGATTAAAAAGTCCGTTCGCCTCGTTAAACAACAGCTTTGGACACCCGCTGGCGCCACAAACAATTATTGCGTCATTCGGCACATCAACATAACATCCGTTAGGGTCCGAACAAATATTTATAAAATTAAGCCACCCGGCACCCCGCATAACACCCTCGTCTCTTTTACCACGCATGTACTCCAGGCCCTCTTCGGCAAGAAAGGCCACGGTAATATTACTCCTCGTCTGGGTTACGCCCCTTACCCCGAGAGTGGCCAAAGATAATGAACCCATAATTCCAAACAAAAGTATCGTTATGGCAACTATAGTTTCGATAAGGGTAAACCCTTTTTGATGGCCGGATGCGCCTCTTGAATTAAAAAACGCCCTAAAGCAAACTCGCCTCCGGCTCTTGCCAATGAACTGCCGTGTTTTATTAAAAACCTCTAACGGGGCGGGCCTCATTAGATTTCCAAACGATACTTGTATTTTTTTATTTCTTTCACCGGTCATTTTTTAAAATTTTTATTTTTATTCACCATCTCTTGTTTCTATCTGGCCCCCGACAAAAGAAACGACCGAGCGCTTAAAACCAAAGGAGGTCTCAAGCACTATTTTAACGTCGGAATGTGTTCCGAGATTTGAACTAAGAACCACGCTTGGATCCGGTCTTAAATAAAAAACGGTAATATAAGTAGCGTCTTCACAATTACCGGGTGGCGCGCTTTCGGTATCAACGCAAAGTTTGGTTATTTGAGGCAAGCCCCCCATCTTAAAACGCTCCTTATCTTCTAAAACTCCGTCATAGGCGCCGTTCTGATTTTGATCGGCAAAAATAACATATTCCCGCGGTAAAGATTTTGAAAAATAAACTCCGTATCCGGGAAAATCGCCGCCAAAACTCCTTACTCCTAGTGCGAAAGATTGGGTCCGGCGAAAAGCTACGGCAATTTCTTGGGCGGATCGGTTTATCGCCGCCTCCTGGGATACTCTAGGATAATTCAATAAAATAATTGAGCTGATAGTGGCAAATATCGCGATAACGACCACCAGTTCAATTATAGTAAAACCGGCGCGAACAAGTTTATTTTGTTGACCGGCAATATCGATTTTTTTAAATACCGATCCCGGACGTTCGTACCATACAAATCCCTCCTTATTTTTTATTTTTTTAAAGGAGAACATATTTTTATTATAACACGCCCCCTAAAACAAATTAAGATACCAGGATAATATTTTTTCCCAAAAA
>PFCN01000040.1:4796-5982 GCA_002774705.1 Candidatus Niyogibacteria bacterium CG10_big_fil_rev_8_21_14_0_10_42_19 | reverse complement strand
TTACCTTTAATTTTCTAAAAAGGAGCATAAAAATACCGAACACGGCGCCAATCCAAAAAGAAAAGACGACCGCCATGGCCGCGGATATCGGCCGGAAAATAAACCCGAAAGCAAGAATATATTTTGCGTCCCCAAAGCCCATCCAACGCCCGCGCGACAGGACCACCAAAAGAAAAAAGAATGCGAAGATCGCGAGACTCGTCAGAAAACCGTATAAAATATCGAAAAATTTGAAATTATATACAGTAGGATAAAAAACTGTGGCAAAAAATGCCGACAAAAGCGCGCCGTAATTAAATACATCGGGAAGTATCTTATGCCTGAGATCATAGACCGCGCCAAGCCACAACAAATACCAGGCACCCAACATAAACAAAAAATACAGAAAATATTTTATTGAAACGACTCCCGCAAAATCACCGTAAATTTTTATAAAAATAAGAAGAAAAAGAACCGCCGTACCAAACTCTACCAAAGGATAGCGTAGCGATATTTTTGACTTGCACGTCCGACATCTCCCGCGGAGAGCCAAATACGAAAAAACCGGAAAAAGCTCATACCACGAAAGCGTCCGCGAACAACTAAAACACCGGGAACCGCGATATATCAGCGATTCTCCGGTGTTTAGTCGTAATAGGACCACATTGGCAAAACTGCCGAAAATAAGTCCGAAGATGATGGTTAACCAAATCACACTATTACGGCCTTACGTCGTAACAAAGCTCCGTTGCCGGTGTTCCGGCAGCTACACAATCAACTCCCGAGCCATCAAAACCTGTGGTTGTCCCGTCCGCGTCAGAATCCAACGCGGGATTCGCATTGTCTTCCAAAATAGCACCCAGACGATAATCCGTAGCTGAAACCAGAATATATTTATAAGACACCGCAGTTAATGGATCCTTAGGAACGCTGGTCATAAACCCTCCGTCCGAAATAGCCGTCTCCCATGTGGCTGTAGGCGGATAAGAATTATTTGCGTCAAAATACAGTTCTGACGCGAGCTGGATCTGTTTGATGTCGGCAATACGCCTCGCATCACGTCCTTTCTTTCTCGCGCTGTTCAAAGAAGCGAGAACCACGGAGGCAAGAATACCAATGATGGCGATAACCACCAAGAGCTCAATAAGAGTGAACCCTTTTTTGTTCGATCTGTTCAAAAATTTCATCATAAATAAAATAATTTGTT
>PFCN01000040.1:0-4755 GCA_002774705.1 Candidatus Niyogibacteria bacterium CG10_big_fil_rev_8_21_14_0_10_42_19 | reverse complement strand
CATCATAAATAAAATAATTTGTTAAATTTACACGCTAGCGTATAAATTCTATGTATACGCGAGTACTCATAGAATTGTTAATCGACCATAATTATATTATATAAAATAATCCTTTTTATTGAAAAAACCAATGTGGATAACTAAAACCCCGACCGGACTACATACTGCTGGATATATTATAGATAGGAATAAGAATGGAGGCCACCAAAACTCCGACTCCGGCGCCCAAAAGAAGGATCATAAGAGGCTCAATAAGCGTAACCAAAGCGTCAACGGCGTAATTGACTTCCTGGGTATAAAATTTGGAAGTGGTTTTCAAGATAAAATCCAATTTTCCGGTCTCCTCCCCCACTTTTATCATCTGGGTCACAAGCGTCGGCACCTCGGAATAACGGGCCAAAGAATCCGATATTGATGCGCCCGATCTTACCGCCTCGACAGTATCGGCAATAATAACGCGGTAGACCTCGTTTCCGATGACATTTCCCGATATCTCAAGAGCATGCACCACGGGCACCCCTCCGGCTACAAGCGTCTGCAAGGTATCGGTAAAACGAGCCAGATACATTTTTTTATAAAGTGAGCCGATATACGGTATTTTAAGCTGGATAGAAGAAATAATAACCCTCCCCGTTTTGCTTTTAGTATACTTCCATAAAAAAATAGCCGCCACAACAAGGAACGCCAAAAGAAAAATACCGTAAAACCGGAGAAAATCCGAAACAGAAATGACCACCTGCGTATAGACAGGCACCGCCTGCCCCGATTCGGTCAAAATACTTGAAAGACGGGGAATAACCGTGGTCATCATAAGAACCATAACTCCGATAAAAGCGGTCATAATAAATGCCGGGTATATCAAAGCGTTTTTAGCCTTGGTTATAAGCTGGTAACTTCTTTCAAGGTATTCAGCCATATATGAGAAAACCTGTTCAAGCTTGCCCGATTCTTCCCCCGCCTTCACCATACTTATGTAAAAAGGAGAAAATACATCCGGATGCCTTCCCATGGACTGCGACATCGAAAGACCCCCCTGCAGGTCATCCAAAAGCTCCAGCAAGTTCTGCCTTAAAATTGGAGAGGGGGCCTCTTGCGCGAGGATTTTAAAAGAGTCTACCACCGGAACTTTTGCTTCGAATAAAGTAGAAAGCTGTCTTGATAAAATAACGACGTCCCTGTTTTTGACGCGTTCTAACCATTTAATTTTCCTTTTATAAAAAGGAGTTGCCTCGCCTGCCGGTTTCAAAGAAATGATGGATAGGTTTCTGCGCTGAAGCGCGGCAATCGCCAAATCCACGCTTGCGGCATTTATGGTGCCGTTGCGCGCTTCTCCTTCGGGAGTTTTGGCTTGATAATTAAAAATCATATTTTACAATTCTCTTGCCAAGGCTTGAGGATTTAGCGAGTAAGACCTGGCGACATCCATTGTTATTTCGCCTTTTCTTACTAGATCTATTAATGATTGGTTCAAGCTCACCATACCCGATTCGGAACCGGTTTCTATCACAAGATCTATTTCGTGAATCTTATTTTCGCGGATAAGGTTCCTTACGGCGGTGTTGGCTATAAGAAGCTCATACGCAGGAATTCTGTCACCGGAAACTCTCGACAAGAGTCGCTGTGAAAATATCCCCAACAGCGTATTTGAAAGCTGTGAACGAATCTGTCCCTGCTGGTCTGACGGAAAAGAATCAATTATACGGTCAATAGTCTGGGCGGCATTGTTGGTATGCAGAGAAGAGAAGATCAAGTGACCGGTCTCTGCCGCGGTTACCGCCGCGGAAATGGTCTCATGATCGCGCATCTCTCCTATCATAGCTACGTTTATGTCTTCACGGAACATTGAGCGAAGGGCGGTTTTAAAATCGTTGGTATCGCTCCCGACCTCGCGCTGGTCCACAATAGATTGCTGAGGGGTAAAAATATATTCAATAGGATCCTCAATAGTCATAATGTGGGCGGCTTTTTCGCGATTGATTATTTCTACCATTGAGGCAAGAGTCGTGGTCTTACCGTGTCCGGTGGGGCCCACAACCAAGAAAAAACCCTGGGAACGCATCGCAAATTCGCTTAAAAGAGGCGGGAGGTTGAGGTCTTCAAGAGACTTCACGACCACCGGAATAAGACGCAAAGCCGCGCCCATAAACCCCCTTTGAAAAAAAGAGTTAACCCTGAAACGCATTTTATCCTCAAAAGTAAACGAAAAATCGAGGTCGTGTTTTTTAAGAAAAACATCCTGGTTTTCTTTGGTGAGCATCGTAAAAATAAGACCCTCGGTATCTTCGGGAGTAAGTATTTCTTTTTTATGCAGTTGAATCAGCTCTCCGGAGATCCTCAAAGACGGCCTTCTGCCCACGGTCAAGTGAAGGTCGGAAGCCCCTTCTTTGGCGACATACATCATCAAGTCGGCCAATTCTTTATTATAGTCTTTCATATTTTTTTAGTTAAGATTTAATTTTATTCCTGGAAATAATATCTTTTACCTTGCTTACAACTTCAGACGGAGTGAAATGCGCTTTTACTATATAATCGGAGGCTCCAAGATGAAAACCTTTATCTATGTCTTCTTTCTGGCCTAAATTAGTCAGTATGATCACCGTCATTTTTTCCAAAAATTTTTCTTTTTTAAGTATCTTTAAAACCTCAAAACCGTCGGGCGGAGGCATCACCACATCAAGTATCACAACATCGGGCTCAAGGCCTGCCCGTATTTTTTCGATGGCCTCCTCTCCTCTGGAGGAAACCTCCACATCGAAGTTGGATTCTCGAAATTTGAGGGCATACATGTCCAGCAAAAAATCGTCGTCATCCACTATTAATATTTTATAATTTTTGTCTGCCATATTTATCGTTCGGGTCAACTTATAATGTCCTTAAAAGTCGTCTGCGAAACGCTCGCCAGCTCCTCGTAACCTATTTTACCTTCCAATACTTTGAGTATACCATCTTCGCGCATTGTAATCATACCCTGTCTGCGGGCTTCTTTCTCGATATTTTCGGGGACGGGTTGTGTGAGAACGATATGTTCAAGCTCTTTGGTCATTGCCAGCACCTCAAAAACCGCTATTCGCCCGAATGTCCCGCGCGGACAGGTGGCAGACGGTTTTGGCTGATAAATGATCTTCGGCGATTTTAATTTCTTTCTAATGCCTTCGGGGATCTCACCGATGTCTTTTTCAAGGGCTTCTTTTAATTGGCCCTCAACAACAAGCTCACCCTTGGAATCGGGACACAATGTGCGGACGAGCCTTTGACCGATGGCGAGCACCAATGTCGGCGCGATAAGAAAAGGATCGACGCCCATGTCTATAAGACGCGGAATAACCCCGATTGCGTTATTTGTGTGCAGGGTAGAGAGCACCAAGTGTCCGGTAAGCGCAGCGTGGATAGCCAGTTGCGCCGTTTCTTTGTCGCGGATCTCACCAACCATCATGATGTCCGGGTCTTGCCTTAAGATCGATCGAAGACCGCTCGCGAAATCATATCCAATCTCCGGACGCACCTGCGATTGATTTATACCTTCAATATTATATTCAATAGGATCCTCAAGACTTATGACGTTTGACGCTTCCTGATTGAGTATCTGCATCATCGCATAAAGGGTTGTGCTTTTACCCGAACCGGTGGGACCGGTTACAAGGATCAACCCGTAAGGACGCTTTATCTCGCGCTCAACAACCTCAAGATTCCTTCCGGATAAACCAAGATCAACAAAACTTTTAACCCCTTTTTCCGAATCCAAAATACGTATCGCGACTTTTTCACCGAATGATGTTGGAAATGTTGAAACACGAAAATCAATGATTCTGCCGGAGATTGATGCCGAAAAACGCCCGTCCTGCGGTTTACGCTTTTCATCAAGCTGAAGATTGGTTAATATTTTTACTCTTGAAACTATCGCGTCATGGACCGTTATAGGCAAGAGAAGACTTGTATACAAAACCCCATCAACCCTGAAACGGACCCTTAACTTATTGCGTGAAGGTTCAATATGAATGTCGGATGCCCTGCCTTCGGTCGCGTGGCGTAAAATAACGGCGACCATGCGCGTAACCGGAGTTTTTTCTATAAAAGTTTCTTCTGATTCGGTTTTAATCTCGGAGACAGGCGTCTCATCAGACAACGCGGTCTCAAGCTCGCCCAAAACGCCCGAAACCTCGCCTCCCAAACTTTTATATCCGGTAAGGGCGGTTTCAAAATCCGTCTCAGAGATCAAGTAAACCTTAAGAGGAAGGCTAAATTTTGAAGCTATAAACTGAACGGCTTCCCGCGCTTCAAGGTTAGCGGGATCAAGCATACCCACCTCAAGGGCGCCGTCAATAATACCCAGCGGTATCATTTTATAATAACGGGCGGATTCCTCCGGAATATAACGCAGAATATCCAAAGGCGGGGGCTTGCCGCCAAGACTTTTCTGCGGAAAACCCATAAGCTCCGCTTTTGCCTCGGTTATAAAATCCTCGGAGACGCCTTTTTCACGAAGAGCCTCCTCAACGCTTATTTCACGCGAAGCGGCCTCGGTAACGATTTGGTCAACATCTGCCGGTTCTAATACTTTTTTTGAGACTAAGATATTTAAAAGCTGGGAATCATTCATAAAAAAACCAGCTAAAATGGCGCGAACGGGTTAATCCTTCCCACTTCGGTAGGAGCGGGCACAAAAGCGCCGGAGTCAATTAAACTTTTGTAAAGGGGGTCGTTGAAAAAAGAGGTATCAAGACTTACCGTTTTAAGAGCGCCCAAAAGTCCGGTTAT
>PFCN01000022.1:2963-3147 GCA_002774705.1 Candidatus Niyogibacteria bacterium CG10_big_fil_rev_8_21_14_0_10_42_19 | reverse complement strand
AGTCAATCCATGTGGATTGATTATCTAAAATCGCGCCGCTTGCCGCCGCGGCGGGGCTTGTATCATATGTGCCAGTGTCCCGCGCCCAGTTTGCGTTCCCGCCCGTGGTCCAACCGGGACTATCGCATGTCACTGTGGGCGGGAATGTGCTACCGGTAAACGATTCATCAAGCGTAGTGGAAGC
>PFCN01000022.1:2461-2944 GCA_002774705.1 Candidatus Niyogibacteria bacterium CG10_big_fil_rev_8_21_14_0_10_42_19 | reverse complement strand
CGCCGCGCTGGGTGATGGGGGTATTAATTTTCATCCGAGCCGCGCCGAGGCGGTATAGCTCCGTAATCTCGCTCTGCGACAGCGCGCGGTTATAGATGCGGACTTCGTCAATGAGGCCGTCTTCATAACTATTGTTGACAGGCTTCCGTCCAATATTAGCATTTAAACCAGAATTGCTTTGTGACGAAGGCACGGTCCCTGACAGCGTCCCATTGTCGAGCGCGCCATTGACGTATATATCCAAAGTTTGGGCCGAGGCGTCGTACACACCAGCTACATGGTACCATCGGCCGGTAGCCGGCACGGTTCCGCTGTATCGTGAAGCGGTAGCCACCGACTGGGTCACTGAGACGCGGTACGCGGAGCCCCCGTCCTGCCCGAGATACCAGCCCGTATTGTCTGACTCAAGCCCCCGTTTTGAAACAATGGCCCCGGCCGCAGCTGGCGCCGCAACATCTTCTTTTACCCAAGCGACCCATGTGG
>PFCN01000022.1:1600-2307 GCA_002774705.1 Candidatus Niyogibacteria bacterium CG10_big_fil_rev_8_21_14_0_10_42_19 | reverse complement strand
AGCGTAATAGGGGTCAAGATGGCCGTATGCGGTTATTCCGCAATTGCCGGAATCCTGTTCATTTTCATCGGCATGCGCAATATTCGCGCCCCATTTGAATTCATCATCTCGTTTAATTTTAGAGGCGTTTTGATTATGATATGATAAATCCGAGCCAGTGACGGAGTGTGAATCCAGACTTGATATTCTGGACTTCGGCGGTGCAAATCCGCCCACTGGCTCGCTTAAGCGCTTATCCACAAAAAGACTTGACAAGATATTTTCACTTGATATACTTAAATTAATATCAAGTTTGGAATCGCGCACTTCGTTGAAGTTCGCCGAAACATCGCTAGAAATAGCGGTGTTTTTGGTTTTTCCCGAATATCCAAAAATATCCGAGCACCCCGCAGGAATGCCGAATGTCTCAATAAAAAATTCGCCATTGGCGCCTTTGGGAAATTTTGCAATCGCCCGATAATAGTTCGTCTGGCCGGCAACAATTTTGTCTTCAAACTTACTTCCCGCCGTATATCCTTTCACGCTTTTTCTGTTTGAGAATTGAGGGATTGAAAATTCATTGAAAATTGAAAGTTCGGAATTTTCTCCCTTAACTATTTTTTCTACATCCTCTATTTGTTTGTCGCGACCATCAAACCAGAAAATAATTTCTGCATTCTGGTCTTGCGAAGTTGTGTTGGCGACGCTGAAAAAAATCTCCGTCTCAT
>PFCN01000022.1:0-1534 GCA_002774705.1 Candidatus Niyogibacteria bacterium CG10_big_fil_rev_8_21_14_0_10_42_19 | reverse complement strand
TCCGGCGACAATTAAAACGGATAAGATTGATATTAAAATGATTTTGCCTGTACGCCGAAGTCTTGGCGTAGGCGTGGATTTTCTGTTCATAAAATCAAATTTTTGCCGATATTTCTTTTTTAATTTTGGCCAGTTTTTGCTCGTTCAGCCCCAATTCTTTGACACTTGTTGTTTGTTTAAGTAAATCTAAAAATAGCGCGTGGTATGAACCGAAATTAAAATCGGCAACCAGTTTTTTATAGACGTTCCGGTCAAATTCGGGCAGAGTCATCAAACTAAAAATATCCAGTTCGTCTTTGCGGCCTTTTGGCGAGCCCCGGCGTTCCTTAAAGGCGAAAAGTTTCAGCAAAACGAGAACTTCGGGCGGCGGCACAACAAATCCTTCTTTAATTATCGTTCGTTTTTTTATCTCTTCAAGGTCAACCCCAAGCTCTGAATAATGCGGCAGATAAATATCAACGTCAAATTCTCCTGTTTTAATTTCGTATTTTTTCAACCGATTGTTTTTGAAAACATCAAACTCTTCTTTTATTTTACCGAGCTCGGAATAATCAATAATGATATCAATATCCTTTGATTTCAGGGAATGAGAATATAAAAATACCGCCCAGCCGCCGATTAAGATAAACCGATAGCGCTTTTTTAATTCTTGCAGAAACTTAAAGCTTTTTTCGGTGATGATTTGATGGTAATACTGCATGGTCATTTAATAATTTTTTCTTTCAATTTATTCAAAAAATCTTTAGCGTACCAATCTTTTAAATTCCAAAGGTCAACAAAGGTCTGAACATCGGGTGTTAAGTCGCCGTACGACGCTGAAAAAGAATCCTTTTTTAAAACAAAAATATTCGGATTGCCTTTTGCTTTCGGAAATCTTTTTTTTATTTCCTCAAGTTTCTCTTTATCCGCGTAAACATAAACCTTGTCGTAATCGGCCGGCGTGTCCCGATATTTCTGGCTGTAAGCGCTGTAACAGCTGAAAATAATGCCGGACGGCATCAATCCTTCTGTTTCTTTGGCGTTTTTCGGCGTAAAAGTTTTAAAAATAATTTCTTTTTCCAAATTTCGCTGGGTAGCCCAGATATAGAGAAATTTTTCAATGTCGGCAACGCGGAAATTTCTTCCGGATACCAAAATCGCGCCTTGAGCTCTGGGAATTTTAAGCGCGTTAAAAACCGTACTGGTTGAGATGCCGAATTTTCGCGCCAGCTCCTTTTGAGTAAATTCAATTTTTTTGTTTTCTACGGCTTGATTGAGAATTTCTCGCCATAAAATCTCTTTTTTCAGCATAATTTTCGTTTTTTTATCATAATTTTTAGGTTCATTTCTACTATATTAGAAATATAATATCTGTCAAGACGCGAACCACCCGGAAGCGTGCGCTTGGAAGCGAGGCTTCCAAGCGGGAGTTTTTGCGCTTAGAAACACCACTTGGAAGCGAGGCTTCCAAGTGGTACTGCCTGTCTGTTTTGATAATCAGGTTTTCACCGTCATTATTATCCTCCCAAAGCAAAGGAATAATTTCGTTTTTGTA